>NZ_JBIMDK010000002.1:0-325136 GCF_048552595.1 Acinetobacter psychrotolerans
GCGCTGATGGTAGTGTGGGGTTACCCATGTGAGAGTAAGTCATCGCCAGCTTTTAAATTTAAACACCCCCTCCGCTAACGCAGAGGGGGTGTTTTTTATTGCGCATAATATTTTATAAAATAACAAAATAAAACACAAATGAATGAAATTTAAATTGTATGCTGCGAATAAATAGAAGGACCAAGGGACAATTCGGTTGTATTTAAATGTTTGAAAATTGAAATCGAACTTCATTGTCCTCGGTGCCAAGGTACAAGTATAAAGATATCAAGCGCGGTGGTAAGCAAAATTACCGTTGTAAAGAATGTAGCAGAGTTTATTAGTTATCATAATCTGACGTATTTAGGATGTCATTCAAATGTAATCAAATTGATTTTATTTATGCTTGCCTGATGTTGCGGAATTCGGGACCTTTCAAAGATCATGAAGTTGAGCATTGGCAAGATATTGAAAACTTTAACAGAATCAAATTATGAGCTTATTCCAAAGCAATTACATTATAAGGGTTTGGAAGTAGGTGAGTTTTGGACATGTGTAGGTGATAAGAAAAGTAAGCACAGAAGCTAAAAGATCGAATAGAAGAATTAAAATTTAAAAATTCTTTCAAATATCTCATGTTAAAATAAAGATAAAGTGATTAAATTATTGGTGGAGTTTTGAATTGTATGCTGGTTCAATCTCTCAATAAAATAAATTCACTGTATTTTCAACGTTTTTGATATTTACACTATGAGTGAAATATGATCAGTATACTTTTTCAAACACCACCGAAAAACTGATACTCAATCAAGCGAATATTCTTAGAAAAGGAAACATTAAATCTAACAATGATCATATGGATTGGTATTCGTATAAAATCAGAAATTTAGTTGAAAATTTATTTGCTAGATTGAAACATTTTAGAGATATAGCTACACGGTTTGATAAACTAAAAAGGAATTATACTGGAGTAGTTGCATTGGCATATATAGATATGGTTGCCACTATGAAATGTCAACAGACCCTAAGCGAATAGAGCTATAGCTAGCTTTATACTGTTGTATTTGCTACTCAAATAAGTGCTTTAAACCTATGTAGATGATTAAAAATTGATAAATTTTAAAAATAAAACGGCAAGTGAACTTGCCGTTTTTTATAAAGGTATTAGATTAAAAGTTATATTCCATGCCTAAACCGATGACAGTCTTTTTGTCATCTTTAACAAGCCAATCACGTTTTTGCTGACCAACAACGCCATAGAATCGAGCTTGTTTATTAATGTTGTAGTCTGCACCTATACCGTACAGGTCCTGTTTACGATCATCACGACCATTTAGTTCAGTCGTTGATGAAATATATTCAGCTTTCAATTTAACTGGCGTAGATGGAATTACATATGCTGCGGTTACACCGTAAGCATTTTCCTTTAAACCTTTAAATGCTGTAACGGTAGCAGGTGTGCCAGATGTGGTTGTAACGGTATCATCCGTTGGTTTAGCTGTTTGCCATAAAGCACCAAGCACTAAACCATCAAGACCAGCTGGTTTTAAATCTAAAGAGCCAGTAACACGTACAGCATCAGAGTAGATTGTATTACCACCTAATTCAGAGCTATAAGCGTTATATTTAGAAGCAACACCGAAATTACCTGCCACAGCAGCCGCTAAACCATAGTCTTTATTGTCATAAGTAAGCGAGGTTGAAATACCATCACCAAAACTATCACGGCTACCTTTTTGACCTTTAGCATCATTTTTTAAAGCAGATGATTCTTCACCTTGTTGGAACATGATGTTAAAAGCTAAACCAGCAAGTAATTTTTTATCAGTTTCAAAACCAATGACATTTTTCAGACGATCTTCACCAGCTACAACTGCTGTCATATCAAGTTCATTGTGATCATTGAAAATATCTTGGTTATTTCCTGCGGCTGTTTTGAAATATGAATCAAATTGTCCAATTTTTAAAGTTGCAATACCATCTGATTTAATACCAATAAAACGGTTACGCATACCCAAATCTGTACCATCACCATCTGTATTGACTTGCCATTCTGCTAAATAAACAGCAGATAATTTATCAGTTAATTTTTCTTCACCTTTAACACCAATACGTGAAGCATTTGAATTGACTTTAGTTACGCTTTCATCTTTAAAGCCATTTTTGTCAATTTGATCTAAGGTTACATTGAGCTTACCATACAATGTTGGCGCTGCTTGAGCTGCGTTTAAGCTAAGGGTGGCGATTGCTGCAGCGAGTAGCACTTTTTTCATTGAGATTTCTCCAAAACAAGTTCAATTGGCATGTTGCCGTTGCTTTTTTTATCCAGTAAGTTCTGAGTTATTCATTGCTTACCAACTTGCATGCAGTATCTGAAAACTTTGTTACAAATAAGTGAAGAATAAATGACAGTTTAATGACCTAAGATAATTTGAAAATTCAGACGAAAAAAATGAGGCTATAAAAGCCTCATTCTGTAAAATAATGAATCTAAATTAAGTCAGTTCTGCTTTGATTTTTTCTGCAAAAGCTTTGATTTTTTCTTGGTCACCCATTTGCAAAGCATGTTTTCCTAATTCGTGTATAGAGCTTGGAATCAGATGGAAGTGAACATGCGGAACAGTTTGACCTGCAGCAGCACCAGAAAGTTGCATAAGAACAATACCATTAGCATCTAATCCTTTTTCGATTGCTTGAGCAATTTTCTGAACGATTTTGATAGTGTATGCGGCTACTTCTGGATCTAGATCGAGCAGGGTGAGTGCAGGTGATTTGGGGATAACCAGTGTGTGTCCATCGGCTTGTGGCATGATATCCATAAATGCTAGAACTTGATCATCTTCATAAACTTTAATGGCAGGAAGTTCTCCACGTAAAATTCGAGCAAAAATGTTCTGATCATCATAAGCCATGATTATTTCCTTTAATGCGTAAATGTTATTATTTACAATTCAATTCTTTCTGACGTTCCTTGATCGTGTCAAGTTTTTGCTGTTCTTTCTCATTAAATTTCGGCTTGGTTGTGTTGCAATTGTCATTACCATACAGTGCTTTAGCTTCAGGATCTTTAAAACAGAATCCTTTAGATGCATAGATGACATTGTATTCATCTTGCAATTTTTTGCATTGCTGCGCATTGTCATCGGCAAAAGCGTGTACACCTACGAACATTGATAAAGTCGAAAGCATTGCAATTAAATATTTATTCATGTGAAGACCTCAAATTTGACAAATTGGTTTGTCACTTTATTTGATTATAAGGTTTAGTTGTGTTTATTCAATGACTAAAAATTAGTCTAATGTAATTTTACTCCATGATTCGTACATTTTTACAGCTGTCGAAAAATCACTGTTTGGTTCCGCGAGGTTACTTGCATTTTGAATCAAGCTTTGTGTTAAACCAATGACAGGTGCGGAAAGTTTGGCTTGACGAATTAAATCTACCGCAATACCTGTATCTTTAGCCAATAATGGCAATGCAAATGTGAGTGGGAAACTGCGATTAAAAACGCGTTGTGGTAGCACGGACTCTGTAACGCCACTTTTACCACTCGAAGCATTAATACAATCTAGCGCTTCATTTAAATTTACGCCATGTGCTTTGAGTGTGGTAAATCCTTCCGCAGCAGCACATAAATGAACAGCCATCATCATATTATTTACAGCTTTTACCGCAAAGCCTGCACCAGATTGCCCGACCAATTTGATCAGTTTACCCATTGCTTGCATTGCAGGTAAAGCAATTTGGAATGCTGTTTGTGAACCGCCAACCATGAAGGTTAATGTTGCATTTTCAGCCCCAATGGTTTGACCGCTGACAGGAGCATCTAAAAATTGTACATTTTTTAGAGCGAGTTCTAAGGCAAGTTTTTGTGCAGATTCAGGTACTCCACTGGTACAGTCAATCCAAATAGCACCTGATTTAATCGTGACTGTTTGAATCAATTCTTCTACATCTTTACTGGTCGGCAAGCATGAAAAAATAATGTCTGCTTGTACGGCTTGTTCTAATTCAACCGCTTGAGTTTTATATTCAGTTGCATGTTGTTTGGCTTTTTCAAAATTTCGATTCCATACATAAACAGTATCGAAATGCTTGGGTAAATGCGCTGCCATACGATAGCCCATTGCGCCTAAACCAATAAATGCAACTGTAGTATTCATAACTTTCCTTTAAAACTTTATATTTTTGTCGACCTAAGTTCTAACCATTGAGCAAGTGTCGGCCAAAATTCATCTGCACTTTTTTGACTGGACATTAAACCCAAATGTCCCCCAGGTATGAGAGTAAACGTGACATCTTGGCTATTTGTCAATTCGCTTAAAGGCTTAACTGAGTCGGCAGTAACCATTTGATCACCTTTTCCTGCTCCAATCATCATAGAACAATTAATATTTTTTAATTCAATTTTATGATTACTCAATTGAATTGAACCATTTTTTAATGGGTTTTGAAGCCAGACATTGAACAGCATGTCTTGGTTTACGCCGCCTGGATAATCAACCATATGATTGAGAAAGTTTCCGAGTGTAGCGTGTTCATGAAGCAGTTCTTTATCGTCTAAATTGAGTAATAATTGCTTATGACCTTCATACCAACCTTTCGGGTCGAGTACTTTAAAGCCTATTGCATTCATGAGTCCTGTTGTATGAATTAGATTTTTAGGTAATCCACCTTTGTACAAAGTGTTTTTTAGTTTTGGGCTTTTAATGATTAAGTTATTAATTTTTTTATATAATTTACCGATACCACCTGAAGCATAACTATCAATTGGACTGGCTAACACAATTAAATTTTTGACATAATTGGGTTGTTTAAATGCAGTGTAAAGTAAGACAAAAATACCTGCCATACTCCATCCATGTAATGAGATTTGATCACTTTTAGCATGTTCTCGAATTTTATCAATACAGAATGGGATCGATTCATCAACAAAATTAAGAAAATTAAGAAAACGATCGCTATAGTTGAGTTTGCCCCAGTCTATAAGATAGACGTCAAAACCTTGCTCTGAAAAATATTTAACCAATGAGCGATATGGATACAAATCGTAGATCGCCATATTGATCGCAAGAGGGGCGGTAAAAACCAAAGGTTCTTTAAATTTTTTTTCTGCTGCTGCATAGAATCGAACTTTAGTTTGATTATGCTCCGCAATAATTTCATAAGGCGTACTTTGAGATAAAACCAATGACTTACCATTGAAAATACGGGTTGTTAGATTTTTTAGCTTTGATTTTCGATCTTGGAATTTCGTCATAACTCGTGCCATATGTAATTTTGTCGCATTTTTGTGCAGAATAAGCCAAGTGTAAGCGATAATTTCAGATTATACCTTGACCTTAAATACATAGGACGCTCAAAATGTTGGCAATATTTTACAAAGGCAGTTTTAGGACTGAGTAGTTGAAATGAGCCAGCACGACGACATCGAATACCAACTTGATACTTTAGCCATTCGTACAGGTCATATACGTAGTTTTGAAGGCGAGCATAGTGAGCCGATTTTTCTAACTTCATCTTTTGTTTATGAGAATGCAGCAGAAGCAGCAGCAAAGTTTTCAGGTGCTGAGCCTGGTAATATTTACTCACGTTTTACCAATCCTACTGTGGCGATGTTTGAAAAACGTCTAGCGGCTTTGGAAGGTGCTGAGCGTGCTGTGGCGACAAGTTCTGGTATGGCAGCGATTATGGCAGTGGCTATGTCGTATTTAAAAGTGGGTGATCATGTGATCTGCTCACGCGCTGTATTTGGTTCAACGGTTGCTTTGTTTGAAAAATACATTGCTAAATTTGGTGTTACTGTCGATTTTGTCGATTTGACAGATTTAGGTGCATGGGCGGCTGCGGTTCGTCCTGAAACCAAATTGCTTTTTGTAGAGTCACCATCGAACCCATTGTCGGAAGTTTCGGATATTCAAGCACTTGCAGATTTGGCACATGCGAATGGCGCACTCTTGGCAATTGATAACAGTTTTTGTACGCCAATTTTGCAACAACCCTTGAAGTTTGGTGCTGACCTTGTGATTTATTCAGCAACTAAATATTTAGATGGACAAGGGCGTGCATTGGGTGGCGCTGTAGTCGGTAATCACACATTGCTTGAAGATGTGTTTGGTTATGTGCGTACCACAGGTCCTTCAATGAGTCCATTCAATGCTTGGATATTCTTAAAAGGTCTAGAAACTTTACGTTTACGTATGAAAGCACATTCTGAAAGTGCACAAAAAATTGCAGAATGGTTGGCGATTCATCCGAAAGTTGAAAAAGTTTATTTTGCAGGCTTAAAAGATCATATCGGACATGAATTGGCGGTAAAACAACAAACTGGCTTTAGCGGAATCGTGTCTTTTGAAGTAAAAGGCGAACGAGAAGGCGCATGGAAAGTGATCGATAATACGCAATTTATTTCGATTACAGGTAACTTGGGTGATGCGAAATCGACCATTACTCATCCTGCGACAACGACTCATGGTAAACTTTCTGCAGAAGTGAAAGCAGCAGCGGGTATTTGTGAAGGTTTAATTCGTTTGTCTGTTGGTTTGGAAGAAGTAGACGATATTATTGGTGATCTTTCACGTGGTTTAGACTTAATTTAATCGTTTAGTCTACTGCTACAGCAAATATTTAAAATTTGAACTCGGTTTAATTCGTTTTTGTTTTAAACCTAGATTACAATATTTTCGATTAACCTATTTAACTTAGATCTAATTCAAATTCACTTTTTGATTTGTAAATTAAGATTTTGTTCGGAGAGTTTTATGAACATCAATATGCTTATGCAACAAGCACAGCGCATGCAAAAAGACATGGAAGGCAATGTCAAAAAGGCCAAAGAAGAACTTGCTCAAACTGAAGTTCATGCTGAAGCTGGTGGTGGCTTGGTAAAAGTGACAATGACTTGTCGTAATGTGGTAAAACGTATTGAAATCAGTCCTGATCTTTTACAAGATGATGCAGACATGATTGAAGACTTGATCGCTGCTGCAATGAATGATGCTGCGCGCCAAGCGGAAGTTGTTACAGAAGCAAGAATGAAAGAAGCGAACTCAGGTATGGGATTACCACCTGGTTTAGCAGGTATGTTTTAAGGATTGATAGGTGTTTAGCGACCGTTTTGATCAGCTTGTACAAGCCTTACGAATTTTACCAAGCGTTGGGCCAAAATCGGCTCAACGTATGGCATTGCATCTGATCATGAAAAATAAAGAAGGGGCGATTGGCTTAGCGCATGCGTTAAATGAAGCCACTTCTTATATTCATGAATGTAGTCTTTGTCATTCTTTAACTGAAAATGAAATTTGCGATATCTGCTGTTCCAGTGATCGTGATGAACAATTACTGTGTGTGGTTGAATCTCCAGCAGATGTTATGGCAATTGAGCAGAGTGGCAGTTTTAGAGGGAAATACCATGTTCTGGGCGGACATTTATCGCCTTTAGATGGAATTGGTCCTGAAGAAATCGGTATTCCTTATCTTGTTCAGCGATTAAGCAATGGTAATGTGAGCGAAGTTATACTCGCCACCAATGCGACTGTAGAAGGGCAAGCAACAGCGCACTATCTGGTAGAAGCGACCAAGCATTTATCATTGCAGATGACGCGTATTGCTCAAGGTGTACCGCAAGGCGGTGAGTTGGAATATGTCGATAGTCATACTTTAAGTCAAGCTGTGCACAATCGTATGCGAATGAAATAAGTTTAAAAGTTCTAAAGGAAGGGTTTGTTGATCTTTATAATTGTAATTACAATTTTGTGATTCATTTATAAAGAATGAACAAATCCTTTTTTATACAAATATGCATACAATCAATATAGTTTTTTAGGTAAAATTTAAAATAGGTTTAGTTTAATTGACTTGAAATTTATTATTTTTTCTAAAAAATGAAGGATTAAGTTGTAAAAGCTATTTATAAATGAATGAGATTTTATAAAATTATATGAAAAATAAGGTATTTATGGAGGATATGTTTAAAATTGTTATATTTAAATTTTATATATTAAGGTAAAATAAAATTTCATTTGAATGTAACATTTTGACTCAAACTGACATGTTCCGATTTATTAATACGCAAGCTGAACTCGAAAATGTTCTCACATTGATGCAACAGGCGTCGACTTACGGTTTAGATACCGAATTTATAAAAGTCGATACACTATGGCCTAAACTCGGTGTGTTTCAAGTAAATGTTAAAGATCAAGTCTTTTTACTTGATGGTGCAAGCTTGGATTTCCAGTGTTTTTGGACGCAACTTTTTCAAGCTCAACAAAATATATTTCATGCTTGTGGAGAAGATATTGATCTGATTTATCATTATGCGGATAAAAAGCACTTAGACAATGTTTTTGATACGCAAGTGGCACTTTCATTTCTAGGTCATGGTTTACAAGTCAGCTATCAAAGTGCATTGAAATTGATATTGGATATTGATATTGATAAAGGCCAAACTCGATCAGATTGGTTAGCACGTCCCTTGTCTGATGAGCAAATGAATTATGCAGCCAATGATGTTTTATATATTATGAATTTGGCTGAAAAAATAAAATCAGAACTAATCAGCAAGCAACTCTATCAGCAAGTATTAGAAGATTGTCAAAACTTAACTTTTGAGATTGCTTTAGAAACACCCAAAGAAAAACTATATAGCGATGTTGGTAATTATCGTCATTCACGTATACAACTGATGCAGCTGCAACAATTGAGTGTTTGGCGTGAAGAAATGGTTAAAGCGTTGAATCAGCCTCGCAGCTTTATTTTAAAAAGTGCCACAATGGTGGATTTGGTCGAGGTTAATCCTAAAAATAATTTTCAGTTATCGCAAGTTAAAGGCATTAGACCGAATATTGTGCGTGAACATGGTAAAACGATTTTAGATCTACTTAAATTTTTACCTGAAGTCGATGAGTGGCCTTTACGCATCGCACGCCCAATTAAGCATTCTTCTCAAGGTGTAACACTTGAAGTGGATCAATTGATTGACCAAGTTGCCCTTGAAACTCAAGTGCCTAAAGAGGTGTTAATGCGTAAAAAATGGTTGAATGCTTTATATCATCATGTGGTTTTTCATGGTGATGAAAAAGATCTACCTCGCTATTTATTGGGTTGGCGTTATGAATTATTGACTCAACCGTTAATTCGTTTATTGAATGGTGATGTCCAATATCTCAGTACGCAAATGAAAGTGAATGACTAGTCTTCATTGCTCGAATCATTTTTAAGCTTTATTGATCTAATAAAACCTTCGATTGATGATTGATCAAATAGTTGCCAATTAGTCTTAAATAACGACTGATGCGTTAATTTTAGTTAATGTATCCGTCGTTTTTTTCATGTAAGCTGTGACATGAGTTTTATTGAAGCTGTTGTTTAAAATGCATTGTGATATTTATAAATCGAGCAAAAAAGATGAATTATATCTTTATGTGGCTCGCCCAAATCATCCGAATCAAGACGAAAATGATGACCCACTAAGTGTTCTGTCTGAACCTTTACGTATCGCATTCGGACGTGCAACGCATGTTATGCATCTAGAACTAAGTGAATCTAAAAAGTTAGCACGTGTAAATGTGTTGCATGTTTTAGATTCACTAAATACAAAAGGCTTCTTTATGCAAATGCCGCCAGAAGGTTTAATCAATCCGAATGCGGTAGAACCAGAGGGACTACGTGGTGCTTGAACAGTTAACAGGGATGTGGACAAATTTCCTAGATCTATTAGATTCTATCCCAGAAGATAATATTGCGATTTCAGTCTATATTCTTGGGACACTCTTAATTTTAGGGTGTTGGTATGGCATAGCAAAACGCTTACCATCACCACTTGGCGGTATTACATGGATTATTGTATTTGCAGTTATTGCAACCCCAACAATTTCTGAAGGACCTAACTCCGAGGTTGCGCCCGCAGTATTCGGATTGTTATTTGGTATTTTAACCAAAGATACACCATTAATTTGGTCAAACCTTGCATTGATTGCCTTTGTTATTGGTATTGGCTTAATTGCAGGTTTCTTTTGGTCTAAGTACAAAGCCAATAAAAATATGCAACAAAGCACTGTAGCAAAAAATATTTCACCACTTTAAATAAAAAATAAAGGTTAGTTATGTCTGTCGATTCTCAACAATTCACAGGTACTGAACAGTATATTGCGACTGATAGTTTGAAACTGGCTGTAAAAGCAGCTCGTGCATTGCAAAAACCATTGCTCATTAAAGGTGAGCCGGGTACAGGTAAAACTCTGCTTGCAGAGCAAGTTGCAGAAAGCTTAGGTCTTAAACTCATTACATGGCATATCAAGTCTACAACCAAAGCACAGCAAGGTTTGTATGAGTATGATGCGGTTTCACGCTTACGTGATAGCCAGCTCGGAGATGATCGTGTTTATGATATTAAAAACTACATCAAACCGGGCAAATTGTGGGATGCGTTTACCAGCGAAGAACGTTGTGTATTGCTTATTGATGAAATCGACAAAGCAGATATCGAATTTCCAAACGATTTGTTGCATGAATTAGATAAAATGTCGTTCTATGTCTATGAGACTGGTGAAACGATTACCGCAACACAACGTCCAATTGTAATTATTACGTCTAATAATGAAAAAGAACTTCCAGATGCATTTTTGCGTCGTTGCTTCTTCCATTATATTGACTTCCCTGATGAGGCGACCATGCGTGAAATTATCGCTGTTCATTTCCCCCATATTTCAGGTACTTTGGTTTCAGAAGCTTTGCAGGTTTTCTTTAAATTACGCCAAGTTCCTGGTTTGAAGAAACCACCATCAACCTCAGAACTGATTGATTGGTTAAGCTTATTGATGGCAGATGATATGCCTGAAGATGTTTTACGTAATCATGATAAATCTAAAGCAATTCCACCTTTATATGGTGCATTGATTAAGAATGAACAAGATGTGCAGTTGCTTGAGCGTTTAGCCTTTATGTCACGTCGTTAATAGGGAGATCGCCATGTTTGTGCGATTATTTTATACCCTGCGCAAATATGGCGTACCTGTTTCGACTCGTGAACTGATTGATCTAAATCGGGCGATTGGTGAGGGTTTAGTTTTTGCAGATCAGGAAGATTTCTATCAACTGGTGAAAACGGTTATGGTCAAAGATGAAAGATTCTTTGATAAGTTTGACCGTGCCATGAAAGATTATTTTGAAGGTATTCATACTTTTGATATTGATGATCTGCTCAATAAAGTTCAGAAACTTCCCAAAGATTGGTTTGATTTAGAATTACTGGAAAAACACCTGACACCAGAGCAACGTGCTGAATTAATGAAAGCAGGTTCACTTGAAGAATTGATGAAAATGTTGGAAGAGCGTTTACGCGAACAGCATAAAAAACATCAAGGTGGTAACCGGATGGTCGGCACGGGTGGAACATCACCATTTGGCGCATTTGGGGATCATCCAGAAGGTGTGCGTATTGGTGGGCCAAGTCGTAAAAATTCAGCAGTTAAAGTTTGGGAACAACGAAAGTATCAAAATTTGGATGATGATCAGATTTTAGGTACTCGTCAAATGCAAATGGCGTTACGTCGTTTGCGTAAGTTTGCACGCCAAGGTGCTGCTGAAGAATTAGATATTAACAGTACGATTTACGAAACTGCGAAACAAGGCATTTTGGATGTGCAGATGGTGCCTGAACGTCGTAACCGTATTAAAGTATTGATGTTGTTTGATGTTGGTGGATCAATGGATTCTCACATTGCCCAGTGTGAAAAATTATTTAGTGCAGCAAAAACAGAGTTTAAAACTTTAGAATATTTTTATTTCCATAACTGTTTATATGACTATGTATGGAAAGATAATCATCGTCGTTCATCCTCTAAAATGAATACATGGGATTTGTTCAATACTTATGGTAAAGACTATCGTGTAATTGTGGTGGGTGATGCAAGTATGGCACCTTATGAGCTGAAATCTGCAGGTGGTTCTGTAGAGTATATGAATGATGAGGCTGGCGATGTTTGGTTACGTCGTTTACGCAATCATTTTGAAAAAACAGCTTGGTTGAACCCAGAAGAGCAAAGCTATTGGCACTATACCCAAACTATTGCACAGATTAAGCAAATATTTGATGATCATATGTTTCCAATGAGTTTAAAAGGCATTGAAGATATGACGAAGTATTTGTCACGATAGTTGTATTTATCGGAACTAATAAAAGTGTATTTAAAGCAGCGTTGAATTCATATTTTAGGACGATACGCTGCAATTTTTTAAAATAAGGGAATAAAATGGATCATCAAATTAACGGAGTAGCTTTACCGAATAAAGACGGTTTTTTCGGTGAATACGGTGGTCAATTTATTCCGCCACATTTAAAAGAAGCGATGGATGAGATTAATGCGGCTTATGAAGAAATTCGTAAGACAACTGAATTTCAAAATGAACTTGCTGATTTATTTGCTAACTATGTTGGTCGCCCAAGTCCATTATTTCATGCGAAACGCCTTTCGGATCGCTTGGGTGGTGCACAAATCTATCTTAAACGTGAAGATCTAAACCATACCGGCGCACATAAAATTAACCATTGTTTGGGTGAAGCTTTACTTGCTAAATACATGGGTAAATGTAAAGTAATTGCAGAAACTGGTGCAGGGCAACATGGTGTGGCTTTGGCAACGGCATGTGCTTTGGTCGGTATTCCATGTGAAATTCATATGGGGCAAGTGGATATTGAAAAAGAACATCCAAATGTTGTGAAAATGAAAATTTTAGGTGCAAAACTTGTTGCGGTAACGCAAGGTACTGCAACCTTAAAAGATGCTGTAGATAGCGCTTTTGATGAATATTTGAAAGATCCTAAAAACTTTATTTATGCCATTGGTTCTGTGGTTGGTCCGCATCCATTTCCGATGATGGTACGTGACTTCCAATCTATTATTGGAGATGAAATAAAAGTTCAAACCCATGATCGTTTTGGTCAAAATCCTGACTATATTGTTGCATGTGTTGGTGGTGGCTCAAATGCAATGGGTGCATTCACGGCATTTTTAAATGAAGCAGATGTAAAGTTGGTTGGTGTTGAGCCGGCAGGTCATGGTTTAGATACAGATATGCATTCTGCAACTTTAACTTTAGGCAAGCCAAGCCAGATTCATGGTATGGCGTGTTATGTGCTTGAAGATGAAAATGGCGAGCCTTTACCTGTGCATTCGATTGCTTCTGGCTTGGATTATCCTGGTGTGGGACCGCAGCACAGTTTCTTAAAAGATTTGGGTCGTGTTGAATATTCAACCGCATCTGACCAAGAATGTTTAGATGCTTTTATGACCTTGTCACGTGTTGAAGGCATTGTTCCTGCTTTGGAGAGTTCTCATGCTGTGGCTTGGGCGATTCGTGAAGCGCCAAAACTCTCGAAAGAAACAAAAATTGTTGTGAATCTTTCTGGTCGTGGCGATAAAGATGCTGATTATGTTGCTAATAAATTAGGCTTAAATTAAATCTAAGGATTATTTCAGTGTCTAGTTTCTAAGATCTAAAAATTTAGTCAGCGTTTCAAGATGCATATCTAAGAGTAATAAAACCCTCTAAAAAGAGGGTTTTATTTGCAGCTTTTTAAATCGAATTATTTTTTGATAAAATTAACCAGAAATATATTGTTGTAACTGTTCAATCAGTTTACGTTGATCTTCCATTGTGGCTTTCACTAAATCACCAATAGACACAAAACCAATGAGTGCGTCAGCTTCTATAACAGGTAGGTGGCGTAGATGACCGTCGGTCATGAGACTTAAACAATCTGCCACAGTATGACTGGTTGTTACCGAGATCACTTTAGACGTCATAATTTCGGCAACAGTTGTGTGGTCTGAAGTACGCTGCATGAGTGCAATTTTACGGGTATAGTCTCGCTCAGACAAAATTCCGACGACTTTAGAGTCTTCTGTAACCACTACAGCGCCAATGCCTTTATTTGCCATAAGCGTAATCGCTTCTAATACTGTGGCAGTTGGAGCAATGGTATATATTTCTTGACCTAACTTATCTTGAATCACTTGTGCGACTGTCGTCATAATTATTCTTCCTATGCAAAGGTGCTTATACTGCATCTTCTAAATTAACTGTATTTTTAAACTTTGCAAATACTTTGCAGTCATAAAATATAATGTTTTATTTTCACAGTTATTTTAAAAATAAACTCTAGAGCAAAATTTACCTATATCGTTTGAAATTGAATGTGATTGTGAAAGAAAAAATGGTGCATTTGACTGGTTGAGAGCTTGAATTTTCGAGAAGAAGAATTAAATAAAGCGGGTTTTATATTTAATCGTTTCAATGTAGGTAACAAAGATTCTTCAAAATCTTTCGGTGTGATCTGACGCGGTGTGTAGTGTGGCCAGTGAACCTTTGCATATTCTAAAGCTTGAACCGAATTGAGCCAAAAAGGAAAAAAGACTTCATTTTGGTCTGATTTTATAGCCCAACCTTGTTGGTATAAACCCCATAATACTCCGCAGTACATTAAAGATTTTAAAACAGTAACTTTAAGAAATAATTCTTTAGAGATTGGTGGCAGATGAATATACTTTTTCATGATATACAATCGTATCTAGTGCGTTGATTATTATAACGGAAGCTACGATAAAAACTGTTGATGCTTTATGTTTAATCGTAAGCATTTATTAAAATGTTAAATTAAATATTTTACTCAAATTCAGGCATTAAAAAACGCCACCGAGGTGACGTTTGATTAGGCTTGTAAAGTTGCCAGCTTTTCCCAGTATTGGGCTTTAGATGAATCTCGTTCTACACGGAACCCTTGATAATAAAGTTCTGCAAGAAACATTGCTGCTTTACCATGTCCAGCTTTAGCTGCATCTTCTAATGCTTGTACCGCGTTTACAAAGTTCATTTCACATTGAATCGTATTTACAGCGTTAGCATAAACATGCTCTAAGTCTTGGTGAGTAATTTGATGAATCATATATAACTCCTTATTGTAATTATGATCTTTTAACTAACACAGCTCCCCAACGGAGCTTATACTTAACTAATCTAACTTAACTTTATTAAAGTAATATTACAAAATGCTTCACTTGTCAAGTAAATTTCAAATAGATACTTGACGAACATAAGATTACATGATTAAACAATAATCAGAAATAATATTTATTAAAATCAATATGAGAATTATGACAAAGGGAGAGGCAACATGACGAACACAATAGATGGTTTTACTTTTGACATACCTCCGGCTGAATCTCAAATAGTTGAATTAGCTCAGTATCATCGTAAACAGTTGGACGAAGCAATATATCATCAAGAAATACATCTTGGTGATTATTGTTTAGCACAACGCAAACGAGTTTATGATTATACCAGAGATTTGAATCCAAAGCAAAAGGAAGGGTTTTATCGGGTATATGACGGTGAGTTAATGCGTCTTGCAGATGATGATGATTTACATCCTGCACATGCAGAAGGAGGATTGAGTATTTTTGCTGTAAGTTTGGCGTTGTTGATTATTGCGATTATTCTTTATTTTGCATTCCTTCGAGCAATTATCCATTAACCGTATTTAATGAGATATTTTATAAGCTAAGTATTAACAAAAGCTTATATCTAGTTTCTGTATTCTTGATTGCACATAAAACCTTATTTGAATGATATGTTTGAATAGGGTTTTTATGATCGAATGAATTTTTAGAGTTCTCAAATTATTTCACATTTAAAATTTTTGGTTATGTGCTTCAATCAAAATTTAGACTTAATCAGGAATTGTGATAAATGAGCATCTTTTTATGACTTTATTTGAATTAAAGCTAAATGTATTTGTCATGACAATCAATCTAGCTAAGAAAGCGCTATATTTTTCAGTGAAGGATGATTAAACTACTGATAATTAGAGGTAGTTCATGCGTAAATTAAAAAATTATTTTCACAAAGTTTATAGTTTTTTTCCTGTGGAGAAAGTTTTAAATTTTATGGTTATCGCAATGGTTGCCATCATTATTATTTTAGCAACATTTGCATTGTATAGACCAATTAATCCTGAACAATATAAAAAAGTTGTGAATTATTCTACTCAAGCTGCTTTTCCAAAAACACAACGAATTGCAGAACAATTATCTCAGCAAGAGCATATTAAATTTGTCGAATACTTGCGTATGTCACGTGCTTATGATTTTGAGAGTAGTCATGTGAAAAACTATCCTGCTGTAGATTCAGCAGATTCCAATTAAAA
The DNA here is from genome assembly GCF_048552595.1 of Acinetobacter psychrotolerans. Taxonomy (NCBI): domain Bacteria; kingdom Pseudomonadati; phylum Pseudomonadota; class Gammaproteobacteria; order Moraxellales; family Moraxellaceae; genus Acinetobacter; species Acinetobacter psychrotolerans. The sequence goes on from NZ_JBIMDK010000002.1 coordinate 16,185, forward strand.
TGAGTTCTCAATCTATTCACGATTCATACTAAAGCCAATGTCTGATCGTTGTTTTTATTTATAAAATGGGTTGCTGCGACAGCTCATCTACAACGGATGCTAAAAAAGAATTATCATCCATCCTTAAACGTCTCCTTTTTATCACGACTTTAATCTCAGGATCACAATCTTGTTGTTTTAATGCAATATGATTCATGCAATTGTTTTTAAAAAATGAGTTATTTAAAGCAAGTCTTTCATGTTGTGTTTTGTTTCTCTATGTTTTAAGGGCTTTAACGCTAAAAAATATCGTTATTTATGCTAAACTCATTCTTTTTTAACGCTATGCTTTTCAAGGAATCGGCATGCAAGAACAGCAAAATAAATTCTTGATTGATGCGGATATCGGGGATGATGATGTCACTTTACCTAGTCTACCAGCCGTCAATGTGCCTATTATTGAAAATAATAAAGTAGAAACTTCTCCTGTTAAATCTGTAGATATTGTTAGTACTACAGATTCAGCAGAGGTGACTGAAGATAAAGCTCAAGGTGGCTTTTTTAGTCGTATGAAGGAAGGTTTAACCAAGTCTCGTAAAAACCTTGCTGATGGTATGGTCAATATTTTGATCGGTGGTAAGGAAATTGACGATGAGTTACTCGAAGAGGTTGAAGAACAACTTTTAGTTGCAGATATTGGTGTCGAAGCAACAAAAACCATTATTACCAACTTAACTGAGCGTACTGCGCGCGGTGATTTGATTTATTCACATTCACTGTATAAAGCATTACAGGAAGAGTTGGTTGCTTTACTTGCACCAAGAGTAAAACCGTTACACATAGACCCTAATAAGAGTCCATTTGTGATTTTGGTTGTTGGTGTTAATGGTGTGGGTAAGACCACAACCATTGGTAAATTAGCCAAACGCTTACAAGGCGAAGGTAAAAAAGTCATGCTTGCGGCAGGTGATACTTTCCGTGCAGCAGCCACTGAACAACTTCAAATTTGGGGCGAGCGTAATAATGTTGCTGTTGTCGCACAAGGGAATGGTGCGGATAGTGCTTCTGTCATCTTTGATGCATTTGAAAGTGCGCGTGCAAAAGGTATAGATGTCCTGATCGCAGATACAGCAGGGCGTTTGCATAACAAAGGCCACTTGATGTCAGAATTGACTAAAATTAAACGTGTAATGCAAAAAATTGATGCGACAGCACCACATGAAGTGATGTTAGTTGTCGATGCAGGAACGGGTCAAAATGCCATTAACCAAGTTGAAATGTTTGATGAGGCGGTCGGTTTGACTGGTTTAACCATTACTAAATTAGACGGAACTGCAAAAGGTGGCGTGTTATTTAATATCGCAAGCCGTACACATGTGCCGATTCGTTTTATTGGTGTTGGTGAGAAAATTGATGATCTTCGTCCATTCTCTGCAAAATCATTTGTAGCTGCATTATTTGAAACAGATAAATAATTCAAATTTATTTTGAATGAAAAATGACTCCGCAAAGTGCGGAGTTTTTTTATATGTTTAGTATTGGATATTCTTAGCGCATGACATTAATACATCCATTATGTATGGAAAATAAACGGGTTTTAAATTTAAAAAATGAGCGTGTATTATTTTCAAAAGAAGCCATAAAGATAATTTGAAGCCTATTCATGCAATAAATGTTTGGGCATAATACTGTATGTCTTAAAAACCATCATAAAAATAATGAGATATAAGTATTAAAAAGATTTAGGTATTAAAATGACATACTATTTATATGGTTTTATTTATCGTTGAGTTTGGGGAAATATATGGCACTTTTATCAAAAATAGGACAAGTTCTCAATACGGAAATTTCAAAAGAATTATTATTTAAAAAGAAAGATATCGAGCAAAAAACCTATGTATTTATTGACGAAATGAAGAAACGTCGCAGTCATTATGAGTTGAGTAATCGTGTTAGTATAAGCCCTGAATATTTAACACAATTAATTAAAGATGCTGCACGTTGTTGCCCTTCGGCACTTAATTCCCAAAGTGCCAGAATCGTTATTTTACTAGAGGATTCTCATGCGCAGTTTTGGCAAATGGTTAAAGACGTTCAATATTATGCTGTTGCAGAAACAATTCGGGAAAGTGTTGGTCATAAAGTAAATCGTTGTGCTACTGCTTTTGGAACAGTCCTATTTTTTGAAGATCAGGATGTGATTCATGATTTACAAAAACGTAAACCTTTGCAAGCCGATGAGTTGCAACTTTGGTCAGAGCAAACTTCGGGTATGGTGCAATACGCAGTTTGGACAGCGATTGCCAGTACAGGTTTAGGTGCATCCATTCATCATTATAATCCTTCTATTAATTTGGCAACCACTGAACAATTACAGCTTCCAAAAAATTGGCAACTCAAAGCACAATTGGTTTTTGGTGCAATTGTAGAAAATTTAGAGTTGAAGTCACAATTAGATGATAGTATTTTATTTAAGGTTTTTTCTTAAAGCATAACCTTGTTATTTATAGTTTATTTAAATATTTTGTTTTAAATCAGTTTGTTGTGGTTGTTCTGTCATTATTCTAGAAATCAGTTTGACGCAATAATCAATCTTTAATGGTTCAAAAAAACATTATTGTTCCAAAAATGAAACACTTTGTTATTGTTTTAAGACTGACGTAAATCAAAAAGATCACCTACACTGTGAACATCTTAAAGAACATGACCAAAAGGTCAAAAAAAGGATTCATATCATGTCATTTTTAAATCAAATCAAACAACGCCGTACAATTTATGCAATTGGTAAAGATGTAAGCTTAGAACAAGCGAAAATTGAAGAGATCATTAAAGAAGCGATCAAACATAGCCCATCTTCTTTTAACTCGCAATCGTCTCGCGCAGTGATTCTATTTGGTGAATCACACGTTAAATTTTGGACAATAGTTTTAGAAACTTTACGTAAAATTGTTCCAGAAGCAGCATTTGAAGGTACAAGCGCTAAAATCAATAGCTTCATTGCAGGTGCCGGTACTGTATTGTTTTATGAAGACATGAGCGTGATTAAAAATTTACAAGAACAATTCGCATTGTATGCAGATAATTTCCCAGTTTGGGCAGAACATTCTACAGGGATTGCTCAGTTTGCAACTTGGACTGCTTTGTCAGAAGCGGGTATTGGCGCATCATTACAGCATTACAACCCAATTGTAGATGACCAAGTTGCAGAAGTATTTGGTGTACCTGCAGATTGGAAACTTCGTGCACAATTGGTATTTGGTTCAGTTGAAGCACCTGCTGGCGAAAAAACATTTATTGATGATGCAGTGCGTTTCAAAACATTTAACTAATGGTTTAAATGTGGATGGAGAGCGCTTAGGCGCTCTTTTTTTTAGAAAAAATATTCAAGTGATTTGATCATTCCGTGATTATTCTTTCTTTGTCATAAAATTGTCATGACTAAATTGCATAGTGCTTTAAATTTTACAGTTTTTTGACAAAGAGTAGAACACGATGATATTTAAATATGGAATTGCTGCATTAGGTTTAATGCTAAGCGGGTCAGTTTTTGCAGCAGTCACTTTATCTGTGCCAGAAGAAATCGTCGTTTTAGCTGTGAATGATCAAGAAGTAAATTCTGGTTTAATTCGTAAACAAAATGAATATAAGGTTGATGCAGGTCAAGTCGCAATCAGTGTGCGTTATCATCAATTTTTTGAACATATGAGTGGTGAGCACGATATCGTTAAGTCTGGTGTAGTGACAGTTACAGCGCCAGATTTGAAAGATGGTCAGTCTTATAAAGTTGCTTTGGTGAATGCACCCAAAAGCTTTGAAGATGCAAAGAAATATGCTGAGCAGCCAATCATTGCAATTTATGACAAAAATAACCAACTGATCGTTCAGCAAATGGGTGCAAATACAGAAGCGAAGCCTTGGTTGGGTTCTGGCATATTTGGTAAAGCAATTGATTTAACATCAAGAAAGCAAGCACCTGTAAATCAGCCTGCTGCTGTTTATTCAAATAACACTTATGCAAATATGAATACAGCACCAGTCGTAACTTCTGTAATGCAAAAGACTTCTGTCAATATAAACTCAACAGATCAACAGTTAATTCAGATTTGGCAAAAGGCATCTAAAGCAGAACGTCAAAAATTTATGAGTTGGTTAGCAGATCAGTGATTTATGAATTTTCAATATGCTGTTTATTTAAGACCATATCAATGGTCTTTTTTTGTGCTACAAGTTTGAATGATCATATCTCAGAATAAAAAGAAAATATTGATAATTTTGAAGCGTGATTGGTCTATATCGCTGTAATGAGTCTAACTGTTATCTGGTCGTTTGGTTTAAGTTTGATACTTTATGGAACGGTTTATTGATTAATTTTAATGTACTCTTAATGACTAATGAACTGGTTTTATTCACCATGAACTTATGTAAAAAAAATATGCTAAATAATCCAATCAAATTTAGAAGCTCGCAAAAATCAGATATTTCTAACTTGGTCGAGTTGATCAATTCTGCATATCGTTTGCAACAAGGTCAGAGTTGGACAAGTGAAGCAGATATCGTTTCGGGAGCTAGGATCAATGCTCAACAATTGCGAAATGCTTTAGCACAGGACAATTTTCAATTATTTGTTGCTGAATTGCAAAATGAAGTGGTGGCGTGTATTGGACTGACATTTCATGATTCAGAAGTTGAAATCGGGACTTTTTGTATTGCTCCGCATTTTCAAAATCAAGGTTTAGGAAAGATAGTTTTAGAATACGCAGAGTGGGTTGTAATAACCGATTATAAAAACATCACTACTTTAGTGATGTGGGTGTTGAGTGTGCGATCTGAATTGATTGCCTATTATGAACGCCGTGGCTATGTGCAGACAGGTGTGATGGATGATTATCCGCTAGATGCGAATGTAGGAAAGCCAATCGTAGATTTACATTTAGTTGAAATGCGAAAAGTTGATTTTAATTAAATTTGAGTCGTGTTGGACATCATAGAGCATAAAATATATAGCTGTTTTATGGGTGATTATATTTTAAGCTTCAATAAAAAGCCCTGAATATTCAGAGCTTTTATGGAAAAATCAAATCAGGTGAAGAACCAAGTGTAGTAGCCTAGAAGCATGAGTGGCCATGCAACAATAGGACTAAATAACCATTTCCAAACCCAAAAATGTGGCAGAAAACCTACACCGTGTACAAAGCCACCAGAAATGCCAATCATGACCATCATCAATACATTATGGTTGTAGTGACCATTGGCATCGAGCATTGCTCCTGGGTGAATTAATAGTACCGCTGCAAGTGGCAATGCCATCAAAAATGAAATTGCCATTGCAAACTTATTAGGCTTCTTTTCTTTTGCTGTCAGTGCGATTTCTGCCATGACTTATTCCTCATCTAAATCTTGATGATGCTCAATATATAGCGCGCTTAAAACACCAGCAAAACACGCCATCAAAACCCCAAGAATCCAAGCGAAATACCACATAATATTCTCCTATTTGCTTAGACACAGCCCTAGTATAGGCTGTGCGAATTGTCTTGAATGTGTTTGTTGGTTATCACGCCCCACATTTTGTAGTAGCACCAAGCGGTGTAGATCAAAATGAGTGGAACAAAGATTGCAGCAACAACAGTCATGACGGTAAGCGTATTTTTACTAGAAACGGCATCCCACATTGTTAAACTAACTGTTGGGTCAATACTTGATGGCATGAGGAATGGGAACAGTGCAAAGCCAGCTGTTAAAATTGCCCCAGTGACTGCAAGTGTAGAACCAGTAAAACTCCATCCCGCTTTATTTTTCCCAGCAGCCAATACAATGATGATGCCACCTAAAATAGCAGAAATAGGCGCAAGCATTGTAAGCGGATAGATTGTGTAGTTATTCATCCAGCCGCGGTTACCCGTAGTCAAAACTTCTTTGGCTAATGGGTTAGCAACACCGTTGGTATCAAAAGGCTGAGCTAAGGTATAACCTTCGATATTGCCAAAATATAACCAAGCGCCAGCACCTAAGAAGCAGACTAGAAATATGATACCCATCAGTTGTGTAGCTTTTGCAGAGCGTTCGCGTAATACGCCATCTGTGCGAAGCATTAACCATGCGCCACCGTGTGCACAAAGCATGGACAAACTGACGATACCGCAGACCAATGAAAATGGATTGAGTAGAGCGAAGAAGCTGCCAGTGTAGGTTGAACGAACGGTTTCATCTAGAACAAACGGAACACCTAAGAACATATTGCCAAATGCAACACCGAATACCAATGCAGGTACAGCACCACCAATACATAACCCCCAGTCCCATGACGTACGCCATTGGGTATTTTGAAGTTTAGAACGGTAGTCGAAGCCTACAGGTCTCAGAAATAACGCGAATAGGACGAGTAAGAGTGCCCAGTACATACCAGAGAATGCTATTGCATATACCATTGGCCAAGCAGCAAATAACGCACCACCAGCAGTTACGAACCAAACTTGGTTACCTTCCCAGTGTGGGGCAATGGTATTGATTGCCGCACGACGCTCATTATCAGTTTTACCTACAAATGGCATAAGTGCCATTGAGCCCATGTCGAAACCATCTGTTAGGGCAAAGCCAATGAGCAATACACCCACCAGAACCCACCAGATGATTTTTAGAAGTTCATATTCGATCATGATTGAGCTCCTTCAACCTGATTGTTATTTTTCGCTTGAGCTGCTTCAAGTTTTTCGAAATGATATTTACCTGTATGTAATGAACTTGGCCCTAAGCGTGAGAATTTGATCATTAAATACATTTCAATAATCAGTAACACGGTATAGAACACTGCCAATGCAATGATTGAGCCCCATACATCACCCGTACTTAAGCTAGATGCAGATAAGTGTGTCGGCAATACTTCACCAATTGTCCATGGCTGACGACCACCTTCAGCGACATACCAACCCGTTTGTGCAGCAATCCAAGGTAAAGGTAAAGCAAATAATGCGAACTTGAGTAACCACGGTTTATTTTCTGCATTACGTTTAGCCACAGCATAGGTTGCTAAGATAAACAGTAAAAGCATGAGGAAACCAGAACCGACCATTGCACGGAAAGAGAAGAACAATGCAGATACGTTAGGAATAGTATCTTTAGTTGCCGCTTTGATATGTGCTTCAGAAGCATCTGTTACATTTTCTGTATATTTTTTAAGAAGTAAGCCATAACCTAAATCTTTTTGGTTTTCTTTAAAAGAAGCCATGAGTTCAGGAGAACGATCACCTGCACGTAGTTTCTCAAGTTCACTATAAGCGACCATACCGTTACGGATACGGACTTCATGTTGAACCATCAAGTCTTTTAGACCAGTCACTTCTTTATCTAAAGAACGAGTTGCAATTATACCCATTGCATAGGGGATTTTAATGGCATAGTCAGTACGCTGTTCTGCTTGGTTCGGAATACCAAATAAAGTGAATGCAGCAGGCGCAGGGTGAGTTTCCCATTCAGATTCAATTGCAGCGAGTTTAGTTTTTTGAACATCACCCAGTTCATAACCAGATTCATCACCCAGTAAAATAACAGAAAGTGTAGATGCTAGACCAAAGATTGCAGCGATAGCGAATGAACGGCGAGCAAAAGGTAAATCACGTTTTTTTAGTAAGTAATAACTGGAAATTGCTAAAACGAAGATCGCACCAGTCACATAACCTGCAGAAACTGTATGTACGAATTTAACTTGTGCTACAGGGTTGAAAATAAGTGCACCAAAGTCTACAAGCTCCATACGCATGGTTTCAAAGTTAAACTCTGAACCCACAGGATTCTGCATCCAACCATTGGCTACTAAAATCCACAAAGCCGATAAATTAGAGCCAAGTGCAACGAGCCAAGTGACACCTAAATGTTGTATTTTAGAAAGGCGATCCCAGCCAAAAAAGAATAAACCAATAAAAGTTGATTCAAGGAAAAACGCCATTAATCCTTCAATGGCAAGTGGCGCACCAAAAATATCACCCACATAGTGAGAATAGTACGCCCAGTTTGTACCGAACTGGAACTCCATTGTCAGCCCAGTGGTTACACCTAAGGCAAAGTTAATACCAAAAAGTTTGCCCCAGAACTGAGTCATGTCCTTATAAATTTCTTTACCCGAAATCACATAAGTGGTTTCCATGATGGCAAGAATAAAAGCTAGACCGAGTGTGAGTGGTACAAATATAAAGTGATACATCGCGGTCATTGCAAATTGGAACCGCGAAAGATCGACCACGCTTTCAGAAATCATCAACGTGTCTCCTTGATTGGGGAAGGACTGCCAGCAATACGCTCAGCAACTTGGTTATCAAAATCTTTAGGAATCGTCGGTGCATCAAACCAGATATGTTTAATCGTGATTAAAAGAACAATCTTAATTATTAAAATGATTGTTATTTCTCTGACGAGCCGATGATTTAAATCATTAGATTTTAAGCTCATGATTTAAGCCTTTTGTTTAGATGTATTTATATTATTAAACAAAATTCTATATAAAATAAACATGTATTGTGGTTAAAATAAAAATATATTATTAATGTTAATAAAAACAAACAGTTATTATTTTAACAAGTTGAAAAATAAACAGAATTTTATTCATTTTAAAGTTGATTAAAACGCTTTGAATTAATAAAAATAAAACCAACTAAAATGGTATTGTTTAATTTAACTTAAACCAACTAAAATAGTTTGAATTAAAATTTGTGTAAATTTAATATATATAAATACCGAAAAATGGTCCGCCTTAAAGGCTTTATTTCAAAATTTTTAAAACAAATAAAATACTATATTTTTTTAAAACAGGTTTAAACCACTTTAAATTTGCGTAACTCTGTGTAAATAAGAAACAATAAGTGATTGAATTTCAATCAGCATGATGAGCTTGAGGAGGATGATTATTTACATAAATATCGCATAGTAGTGATTTAGTAAGTAGAAAGTGGCAGCTTATTTTTAGTTAAATAAGGGGGACGCTGATCAAAGAATAAAACCGTGAATTAGGTAGTATAAAAATAGTTGGATTATCAAAATTTGCTTAGTCGTAAAATTGCATTTAGCCGAGTGATTGTTAAGTCGATTTTAACTGGAAATAAGGCATATATCAGCCTATTTAAAAAGGGAAAAATCAAATGAAAATAAGGGTAATTACGAACCTATGAATGTAGTAAATTGTTAAAATTATGGTCTTATTTCTACAAATTACCTAAGCAATTTAATGCTAGATTGAAATTGATTATATTCCTAAAATGGATGAAACCATTGTTTAGTCATATGCCTTTTAATCTTACACTCGCTATGTTAAGCAACCTAATAGTAGTTGCTGGGTTAATTTCACAAGAGATTTAATATAAAGTATCAAATGAACAAAATATTGAAATAAAAAATCGTATATTTAATTATCAATGGCTCATCCTCAAACATGTCCGTTTTTTACGGCAATGAAATTCATATTTAATAAGTTAGAGTAATATAAATTTTTATTTAAGTATCTAAAATCAATAATTTGATATGTATTTTGAATACAATAGGAAACAGTATTTTTACGAAATATAGTATTACTTAGAACTAAATAATTGATTTGATGCTGAAATTTTCTTGGCTATGTAATGTGATTTTCTAAAGCGAATAAGGATAATTTGTGATTGAAATTCTAATTCGCCAAATTCAGGCTCTACCTGTACATAATGTAGTTGTCCATTTTCATCTCGGACTCGTGCTTGAGCAGAAAATCCAGGACGAGCGTTGCCACTAGATACTGTTGCAAGTCGACCTAACAAATTGACTTGATTGATTTTAACTTTAGGTTTAATCACTTGATCCAAACAGTGAATCATAAATACGGTAAAGAAAATTGCAATGACTAATGCAGGTATAACAACATAGTACCAAGCGAGTAATTCATGTTTGGTTGCATTGACAACAAGCTGAAGGAAATAACCTGCAAAACTAAAATTAAGTAAGAGAAACACAAAAATGAGAACTTTAGAAAATTTAACTTGCAGCAGTGGAGAGTTTAGTAACCATTCAGGGGAAACTTTTTTTAGGAATGTGCTGGGGCGTAAGCCAATATAGTGACCAAAGGTTTCTGCCATGCTGAGTAAAAACAATGCCAAAACACTTAAATTAAAGGGCATTAGTTCACTTTTTAATATTAATTCCAGCATGGCAGTATCCAAGTTATTGATTACATGTAAATCAATATCGCTTATTCATCTACGATGTAAATTCCACCATCCGAATGTACTTCAATATTCACTTTTTCAAGTTTATCGCCCAAACAAGGGCCAGAAATACATTCACCCGTTTCCACATCGAACAATGCGCCGTGGGTAGAGCATTCTATATATTCGCCATCACGATCTAAAAATTGGTTTTCTAAAAACTCAAGTTCAGTTTGTAAGTGCGGACAGACGTTCTGATAAGCAAAAAAAGCACCATCACGTTGTGTGATAAAAATGGTATCGCCAGTCATAGTATCAAATGCACGTGATTCACGTTCAGCAATTTCTTCCATCATTGCAATTTTTTCAGACATTTATGCGCAGTCCTTTTTGAATGTTTCAAGCAAGTTTGCATATTCAGCAACATTTAAACGAGGCCCGAATTTTGAAACAACTTCACTTGAAATAAGAATCGCAAGTTGTGCAGCTGTTTCTAAACTATTTCCCGCATTTAAACCATAAAGAAAAGCGCCTGCGAAAGCATCGCCTGCACCATTGGCATCAACAGCAGTCACTTTACGACCTGCAACTTGGAAGTGATGTTCTTGGTTAGATACTAAAGCACCTTTTGCACTCAGTGTAATGACAACATCATTGCTTAGTAATTTCAATTTTGCCAATGCAGCGTCTACAGAGTCAGTTTCTGTATACATCATGGCTTCTTGTTCATTACAGAAAATTAAATCGACACCATCTGCAATAAGTTCATTTAAACCTGTACGTGCATATTGCACCATTGCAGGATCTGATAGTGTTAAAGCAATTTTAACGCCATTTTCTTTGGCAATTTGACGAGCGACTTTTACAGCTGCACGTGCGGAATCACTGGTAGATAAATAGCCTTCGATATATAACCATTTGGCAGTTTTTAATGGTTCGAAGTCCATTTGCACATCTGAAAGTTCAGCTGTAATGCCTAAATATGTGTGCATTGTACGTTCAGAATCATCGCTGACCAGTACCATACAGGTACCTGTTACACCTTGACTGATCGATTTTATAGACGTTTTAATGCCTGCTTCATTTAAACCATCTAAATAAATTTTACCTAAATCATCATTACCTACACGACAAGCGTAGAATGCTGAAGTCCCTAAAGCAGAGAAAGCAACGGTTGTATTTGCAGCAGAACCACCTGAAGCCTGACCTTTATAATTTTGACTGGCTTTTAAATTATTGTATAGTTGAGTTTGAGTGTCACCATCTGTCAATTGCATGGTGCCTTTTTGCAAATTTTGTTCAGTTAAAAACTCATCAGACACTTTAAATTCTTGGTCAATGAGTGCATTACCAATTGCAAAAAGATCAACTGTAGCCATGTTCTTCATCACATCAATGTTAAAAAAAGCAAAGTTTACACCAATGCTCAGCTTTACAGTAGTTTGTTGAATAAAATTCAATGAGTTTTTGAAAAATATGAGTAAAGTTAAAAGATATAAATGGAGGTTGTGTGAGTATTTCTATCGAACAAGCAGATTATTTACCTGAGCAGATTCATATTTTAGCAGAGTCTGCACATAAAGAAGGTTTTCAGCATATTCAGAGATTAGTTGATGAATATCAACAAGAAAAAAACCTATTTAATGCACATGGTGAATTTTTACTATTGGCTTATGACGATGAAAAATTGGTCGCTTGTGGCGGGTTGAATATTCAAATGAGTGATAATGGTGAACCGAGTCGTATTGGGCGCGTACGTCGTTTCTATGTCATGCCAAATTATCGTAAATTAGGATTAGGTCGAGGATTATTACAGGAGCTTGAAAAACGTGCGAAAGCAAATTTTTCAGCTTTGTGCTTACATACTGATGGAACTTCTGGTGCTCATTTTTTTCAAAAGCAAAATTATGTTTTTGTAGAGAATCATTCAAATTACAACTATTTTAAATATTTGGTTTAACTTATTTATTAGTAAAGCCGTTTAATGAAGTTGTGTTTAATGTTGTTGTTACATTTTGAAGCATATTTTAATTTGTGTTTAAGCCCCAGGTGGGAGGATAAATTATCCTCCTTCAAAAGCCGTCTGTAATGAATAAAATTGATCATTCAAAATTTCTATCAAAAGTGCCACAAATAACGCTCATCTTTTGGATCACAAAAATTTTTGCGACCACCTTTGGAGAAACAGCTGGTGACGCTGTTTCAATGTCCTTCAATCTAGGCTATTTAATTAACTTGAGTTCGACGTAAAAACAGGTATAAAAGAGCCTTGATGAATGTGAAATATTGTTTGATAAGACAAAATATTTAAAGGTGAGGCTTTTCATAGAGCATCTTACCGAATTATTCTGCATTTTGGATGATTTCTGCAAAAAATTTAATGAATCTTTAAATAAAGCTTTAATCCTAAATCAAAAAACAAGATTGAAAAAATCAGCTTTATGCTTATCTGATATATTTATTTGGCAACCGTTATAGAATAAAATTTAAACTTAAAATCTCAACAGACCTTAGATATAAAGTCTTGATTGCTTTGCTTAAAAAGCACTGTAGAATTAGAGAATTGTATTTTAATGTTAAAAGGAATTGCTCATCGTTACGAATTACAAAAGATCCTCTGTGATGGAAGAAAAAATGCAACAAAATCGTGAGATGATTTTAAAGTCAGCACGTGAGTTGGTTGCAGAGGGTGGATTTAAAGATGCACAAATTCAAGTGATTGCAGATCGGGCTGGTATTTCGAGTGGTTTGGTGTATCGTTATTTTGAAAATAAAAATGAAGTCTTGATTGAAGTTTTAAATGCTGCAATTCATATCGAAGTTAATATTTTGAATGATATTGCCCATTCACAGCAAACGGCTTTAGAAAAATTGCATCGCGCTGTGACCACTTTTGTTAAACGCGCTATGAATAGTCCGCGTTTATCTTATTCGTTACTTTTTGAACCTGTCGACCCTAAATTTGAGTTAGAGCGTTTTCAGAGTAAACAATTGATTAAAGAAAGTATTATCAAAATTTTGACTGAAGGTCGTCATTCTGGTGAGTTTATTTTTGAAGATTTAAATACCGCTGCATTATGCATTGTTGGGGCGATGACATTTGTGGTGATTGAACCTTTAAGTATTGCTAAAACAAATAGATTTGACCAAACCTACAAAGAGTATTTTGTAAAACAAATTGCAGATTTTTGCTTGCAAGCGGTTAAAACCAAAAAGAATTAATCATGATTATTTCTTTTGAATAATAGTTTCAATAAGATTGATTGCTCAATGTAAAAGGATGAATTATGGCGAAAGATTTTAATAATCCGATGGTTGTGGATGGGTACGATGAGCATATTCGTAAATTAATTCCAGGCTATGAACTTATTCATTCCCAAGTTCATGCTTTATTAGAAACGTATTTGGGTGAACAAGCGCATATTTTAATTGTGGGGTGTGGCACAGGATATGAGTTGCAATATTTGCTTGAGCAATTTCCGCACTGGTCATTCACCGCAATTGACCCTGCAATTAATATGTTGCAAAAAGCCAAACAACATATTGAAGCTTTAGGTTTATCACAGCGTGTCAATTTTGTGGAAGGTGATACTACTGTTTTAAGTGCAATTGAATATAAATTTGATGCTGCACTTGCGATTTTAGTTTCACATTTTGTACCTGTCGTAAGTAAAGCCGCATTTTTTACCGACATTGCCAATAGTTTGAAATCTAAAGCTTTATGTATTAGCGTAGATTTAACACAAATAGACTCAGAAGCTGAATTAAAAACTCTAAAAATCATGGTATTAAAAACAGGGCTTGCAGAAAAACAAAGCCAAGCAATGATTGAACGCTTAGGGCAAGATTTTCATATTGTGAGTGCAAATCAAATGCTTGATTTATATCAGCAATCGGGTTTTAGTCAAGTGAAAAGCTTTACCCAAATGCTAAATTATTATGGTTTTATTGCTTTTAAAATCTAAAGTTTAATTTAATTATAACATTTGTGTATCACAAAAATAGAAATTAAAAATGAATCCAATGATCAATTTAGTATTGATTATTGGATTCATAATGATTTAAATCACATAGCTTGTATGACTAACTGAAGCTTAGTTATTAAATTAAGCTGGTCAATAACGACTTATTCAGCTTGTGGTTGTAGGTTTACTGTGTATAAATGTGCAAATGCAGTAATTAATCTTAAGGCTTCATCAGATTGTGAAATATGAATCTCTTGATTTTCGATAGTAATTAATTGTTCAGCAACAAAATATTTTAATAATTGCTCGATTTCAGTCTGAACTTCAGAAACATCCCATTTCAAATAAAATTGCTTTTGCATATCTGGATAATTTTCAATAATAAAATTGATTAATTCAGAATATTCAATTGTCGTAATAGATTGTTCCAACTGGTTTTTTAATTGGCTTGCAATTAAGGCAGGCAACATAAAGGTATGGATAATATTATTACTAAAGTATTTAAGTAGCGCACCTTGTGTATTTGCAACTTTTACCCAGCGCTCATTATCATGTTCAATAAATTCAACTTGTTTGAGCTTCACAGCGTATTGAATAATTTCATGATTTGAAAGCTCAGTCATTTTCATACGCTCATCATAGCGATGATGCATGAGTAATTTTCGAAATTGTTCTAAACGCAATAAAACATCTCGTTCAGAGAGCGACTGCGTTGGCGCATTTAATAAAACCAATGAAATCAAACTAACAGGGTTAATCACCACCGCTTTATTGATATTTTCTAAGATTTCATTTGCGACATCATCAATGGACAATTTTACAGATTCAGGTAATTCATCTTGCAATGCAACATGCTTAGGTGCTTGATGTTTATTTAAAATAGTATCTAAGAATATAGGTTCGCCAAAATTCACATGCACAAAACCAAATACTTTTTCAATTTTCTGAATCGATTTTAATAAACCAAATAGTGATTCCGTTTGCTTCTTCTGACCGCCTAACTCTTTGATATATGAAGAACCTTCCATAAGTTTTTCATAACCAAAATATGTGGGAATAAAGGCAATTGGTTTACTATTGCCACGTAAATAACTCTGGATCGTCATTGCAAGCATGCCTTTTTTGGCAGGAAGTAACAGTCCAGTACGTGAGCGTCCACCTTCGATAAAGTATTCTAGAGGCGTGTTACGGTTTAGCATGCTGTAAATATATTCTTTAAATACAGCTGTATATAATGCATTTCCGTTAAAACTACGGCGAATAAAATAAGCACCTGCACCACGCATCAATTGTCCAACGACAGGCATATTTAAATTAATACCTGCTGCGATATGTGGCACCATCAACCCACGCTTATAAATTACGAAAGACAACAATAAGTAGTCGATGTGGCTGCGATGACAAGGGGTGTAGACGATTTCATAATCTTTGGCGAGCTCACGCACCGTTTCAAAATTATGTACCTCAATGCCATCATAAAGTTGCGTCCATAATTTTGTTAATGCAATTTCTGCGAATCGTAACGTTGAATAAGAAAAATCCGAGACGATTTCATCTAAATAACCATGGGCTAGGGTTTCAGCTTGGCTCACACTTATTTTTTTGTGGATGCTTTCAGAAAGAATGGCTTGTTTAACCGCATCAGAAATCATAAGTTTGTTAATGACATTGCGACGGTCTGATAAATCAGGGCCTAAAATAGCTTCTTTATACTGATTAAATGATTTATTCAGTTCAGTTACGACAAAATGAGCAGGGGCAAAGTTTGGTGCAACTTCGAGTGCTGAATCGATCAAACTTCTTAATGAAATGGCTTGATGGAACTCAATATAATTTTCACGACCATATAAAGTAATGTTAATCGCTTGTTTAATCCCCGTAGGTTTCGTCCAAGCATCAGCCATTAAAGCTTTGTACCAACTGTCTTCATTTTCTGGCGCACGTCCCCATAAAATCGTTACAGGAACCAATAAAACATCGGCGTCAGGATGTTTGAGTAAGTATTCTACAAGACGAATCAGTTTATCTGGATAATAGGCTGAGGCATTGGATTTACTCGCTTCTAAGGCCAGAAATGAATCATCCTCTTGATAATTACCTAGTACCAATGGGGCAAAAGCAGGGTTTAAATTTCGCTTTTCAGTTTCATTATCAATTAAAACTTTATTCGACGTAGAGTCATCTTGAATCACATAACAAATAGGTAATGTATTGGAAGTATCATCTTTTATTTTATTTTCAAGTGCTTGTGTATCACCCAAAATTTGTGGGCTTACAATTTTATCTAAAACTTTTTTAGTAAATTGACGATAAAATTTTTGATAAGCATTTGTTGCCATGTGATTCTCAAAATATTTTCAATAGGATTAAGGTCAGTTAATAAATTATCGTTGTTTACGATAATACAAACCATTTATAAAGTATTAACAAAGTCTATTATGCTTTAAATCTTATACAGATGTGCAAGCAGATTTGATGACGATTCAGGCAAATAGTCTAATGATAATGCTAAGTTTATGATTTATAGAATAAACATTTCACATATTCATATAAGTAAATAAGCGTAAATATTTTTAGAGAATATCAAAAAATCATGAAAAAGCGATATGATAGGATGAATATCATTATATAAACCATCAAGGAAAGATCATGACGACTGATGCTAATTTCCCTAAAACAGAAAATTTAGGTATTGCCGTTTATAGCAACAACGCAGAAGCGATTGGTAATACACCATTGGTGCGTATCAATCGTTTAACCGTAGGCGGTGCAACTGTTCTCGCTAAAATTGAAAGCCGTAATCCAGCATTTTCAGTCAAAGATCGAATTGGTGCTGCACTGATTACAGATGCAGAAGAAAAAGGCTTACTTAAACAAGGCATGCACATTGTAGAGCCAACCAGTGGTAACACTGGGATTGCATTGGCATTTGTTGCAGCTGCAAAAGGGTATGAAATTACCTTAACGATGCCTGCTAGTATGAGTATTGAGCGTCGTAAAGTCCTTAAAGCATTAGGTGCGAATCTTATTTTAACTGAACCTGCGAAAGGAATGAAAGGTGCTGTAGATGAAGCAGTGCGTTTAGCGACGGAACAGCCTGAAAAATACTATTTACCACAACAGTTTGAAAATCCAGCCAATCCAAAGATTCATGAACTGACCACAGGACCTGAAATTTGGGCTGCGACTGGCGGTAAAGTCGATATTTTGGTCGCAGGTGTAGGTACTGGCGGTACAATTTCTGGTATTTCAAGTTATTTTGAAAATGTTAAAAAGCAGCCGATTCACTCTGTTGCTGTTGAGCCTACGGATTCACCTATTATTGGTCAGACGATACGTGGTGAAACTTTGACACCTGGACCACATAAAATTCAAGGCATTGGTGCAAACTTTATTCCTAAAAATTTAGATTTAAGTTTGGTCGATGAAGTGATTGCGATTGAAAACCAAGTTGCGATTGATTTTGCCCGTAAGAGTGCCACTCAAGAAGGTATTTTTGTAGGGATTTCTAGTGGTGCTGCATTGGCAGCCGCAGCTCAGCTTGCAGCACGTCCGGAAAATACAGGAAAAACCATTGTTGTGATTCTGCCAGATGCAGGTGAGCGTTATTTATCTTCTGTATTGTTTGAAGATATTTCTGCAGATTAAGCTAAATTCAAACCGCAAGTCTAATCCGCTATATCCATGTGATGTAGCGGATATTTTATTATAAAAAATAACGGATACGAAAACTACCGGATCAATTGTCAGTCACAAATCAGGTATTCAAAAGAACATTGCAGATGTCCTAACCTATTCTAGATTATGCACAGCTTTAATTTTTCACCGATATAATTGAAATTTTTCCTGTCTATTGGATACCCATTACGATGGTACGACAAGTTCGCAATGCAAGCACACCTGTTGCGACAGTTTATCACTGTGTGTCTTGTCGCGAACATTATGTGCGTCCAGATGTGATGTATTCATATGCTCATAACGGTGTTACATGTTCACTATATGAAAAGATGTAAAAATAATCAGCGATTAGTATTGAAAAGTATCAAAATACAACATAAAAAAGAGTTCCATAATATGGAACTCTTTTTTGAAGCAAATTTTTGTTAGATTTTTATATTCATCATCATTGAATTGCTAAAGTTCACACTCATTCATATTTTAGTTTCTATAATGATGCACAGATGCTAAGCAGCAGCTTTATCATGGTTAATAAATGCTAAACCGATCGCACCAATAATGCCCGCAGCAGCAATCACCATAAAGTTTTGTTCTAAAGGTAAGTTAAGTGCAACAATATAACCGATAATCAAAGGTGCTAAAATTGCGCCTAAACGACCCACACCACCAGCCATACCAATACCTGTAGAACGAATATTGCTTGGATAGAATTGCCCGCAATATGCATACGCTACAATTTGTGCACCAGTAGAACATGCTCCAACCGCAGCGATAATGATATAAAGCATGGTTTGTGAATTATCGAAGGTCATCATATAGAGGAAGACACCGCCCAAGAAATACATGGTGACTAAAACCCATTTGATGTGGAAACGGTCTGCTAACCAGCCACCGATGACACAACCGATCACTGCGCCTACATTCAAAGCGATCACAAAACTAAGCGCTGAACCTAAGCTATAACCAGACAGCGCCATAAGTTTGGTTAACCATGTGCTGAGGGAGTAAATCATGAACAATCCAGTGAAAAAAGCCACCCAGAACATTACAGAACTCAGTAGGCGGCCGTCATTGAACAATTGGGCGATAGGAACTGATTCCGTTGGAATTGCATCTGGAAATTTAAGACGTGTATTTGAATCTATAACAAGGCTTGGTTCGATTTTTTGGACAATGTTGTTTAACTCTTCTGTTTTTTTATGCTTTTCCAAATAATTCATAGATTCAGGGAGGAATTTGAAGATCAATGGAATCAGCAGAATAGGGAAGCCAGCAGCAAAAAATACAACTTGCCAACCATATTCAACAATAAACTGTTTACCTAAAGCAGCAGCCAAAATTCCACCCACTGCATAACCAGAAAACATCACCGTGGTCATTAAGCTACGGATTTTTTTGGGTGCATATTCAGTCATATGCGCCACAATATTGGGCATCACACCACCAATGCCCAAACCTGCAATAAAACGTAAAATACTAAAACTAACAGGGTCGTCGCATAAACCTGCCGCAGCAGTAAAAACGCTAAATAAAAATACGCAAATTGCGATTGTCCAACGACGTCCGATTTTTTCAGATAAGCCACCAAAAAAAATTGCACCAAACATCATGCCAAATAATGCAGAGCTTGCCATAAAGCCCGCAGTTGAAGCACTCACTTGCATTTCTTCCATGATGGATGGAATCGCAGCGCCTGCAACAGCAATATCATAACCGTCGATCACAATGATTAGAAAACACCAAAATAGAACTTTTAGATGAAATTTATTGAGTTTGGCATCATCAACCGTTTTTTGTACATCAATGTACTGCATAAGTGCTCCGTACTTATATTTTATGTAAAACTATTGGCATATATATTAAAAAATATAGTCATACCAAGCGTGCTTCCTGCATTTGGTTTAAAGTTTTAAACTTGAAGATTTATTTTTTAAATGCGATTTACTGACTATATGAAATTAAAAATAAATGTCAACATGTTGATATATATTTTCATGCAATTTAATTTAAATCAATATAAAACAGCTAATTATATTATTTAAAATATATTTAGGTTTATGTTTGTAGACTAAAGTATAAAAAATTAAAATAAAAACAATATTTTTCACGCAATAAATATATTTAATTATTAAGATTGAGTATGGGAGGAGTTATTTTGAATATATGTCAATATATTGATATATTATTAAAATACATGCATGCTATTTATAAGCAAAAATGCTTAAATTCTCTTGTTTAGAGAATAGTGTTTAGGCTGATAAATAAATTGAGGCGTCTCTTGGTGTTTTTTATTATTTATTGCTGATATGGATCATACGTGGCGATTGAAGATTCTGATTATGAATATCTTTTCATGACGTAGATATGATTAAAAGATTGAAACGTCATTTTTATAGTTGAACCGAGATAAAAGGTATTCTTCATCTCGGAAGTATGTAAGAATAAAAACAGTTTAGCGGTAGAGATGTAATAAAAATCTATGTTTCTATTAAAAAAATGATAAAAAATTGGATTTTGTAATGTCGAATGAACAAGTTAGCAGTCAAGATGCTAATTTATATGCCATCAATAACCGTTTAGTTTTCAGATTATTTCAGTTGGGAAATACTTTAGATCGAATGAGTAGTAAGGAACTTGGGGTTTCTCCAGTTCATTGGGCTGTTTTAGGTGCATTGTCTAGAGAGCAAGTCAGGGAAGGGATGTTATTTTCAGATTTAACTGAATATTTGGGGGTAAGCCGCCAAAATTTAGATGGTCTTTTAAAACGGCTTGAACGTGATTCGCATGTGATTCGTTTGGCAGATCAGCAAGATCGCCGTGCAAAAAAAGTCATGCTTACTACACAAGGACATGTGTTTTGGGAGGAATTACAGTTAAAAATTTACGAATTTTATCGTCAAACTTTTGAAGGTTTTCTATTTGATGATAAAGTAACTTTTGTACATTTTTTAAATAAATTGAATAATGGTATGAAAAATACACATATTTCACCTAAAGAGTAATTTTATTGCGTTTTTATCGCAGTGTTTTAATTCTCAAATTCAATAATAAGTCATGTTGTAAAAAAGCCGTCATTTGTAGCTACATGACGGCTTTTTTATGATCGCAAGTTGAGTAATACAAATTAAATATTATTCATCTTCGGAATCGGGTACTACTTTTTTAGTTTGTTCAACTAAGAAGCCACCTGTTTGTCTTTGCCATAATTGAGCATAGATTCCATTTTGAGCAATAAGTTCTTCATGTGTACCTTGCTCTGCAATATGACCTTGATCTAAAACAATTAAACGATCCATCTGTGCAATGGTAGATAAACGATGTGCAATTGCAATGACGGTTTTATTCTGCATGAGTTCATTTAAACTCGATTGAATTGCAGCTTCAACTTCTGAGTCCAAGGCACTAGTTGCTTCATCTAAAATTAAAATCGGCGCATCTTTTAAGAAGACTCGTGCAATTGCAATACGTTGTCTTTGACCACCAGACAATTTTACACCACGTTCTCCGACATAGGCTTCATAGCCAGTACGGCCGCGTAAGTCAGACAATTGCGGAATAAATTCATCTGCTTTGGCTTTACGAACAGCTTCATACATTTCTTCGTCGCTTGCATCTGGGCGACCATATTTAATGTTTTCTGCGACTGTACGATGCAACAATGATGTATCTTGTGTGACAAGTGCAATATTTTTACGCAAGCTGTCTTGGGTCACATCTTGTATGTTTTGCCCATCAATGATGATTTTTCCTTGATTTACATCATAAAAATGTAATAAAAGCTGAATCAATGTAGATTTACCTGCGCCAGAACGTCCGACTACGCCAATTTTTTCGCCTGCTTTAATATTTAAATTAAAATGATCAATCACATTTTTATTGTTATAAGCAAAACTGACATCGCAAAACTGAATATTCCCTTGTGAAACAGTCAGTGGTTTTGCATCGGGTTTGTCTTGGATTTTAATTGGGCGACCAAGGGTTTGCATACCATCTTGTATTGTCCCAACATTTTCAAACAAAGCCGATGTTTGCCACATCATAAACTCAGCCATGCTATTCAATTTTAAAATCATTGCTGTGGTTGCTGCAATTACACCAATAGCAGCTTGACCTTGTAACCACAACCAAACAGCCGTACCCAAAACGCCAAAGAATAAAACTGCGGTAAGTAAGTTAATACAAAACTCATACGCAGTACCAAGACGCATTTGCTTAAACACAGTGCGCATGAAATCTTTCATAGAATCTTTTGCATACTGGCTTTCACGACCCGCATGTGCAAAGAGTTTGACGGTTTGAATGTTGGTATAAGCATCGGTTACACGTCCAGTCATAATCGAGCGAGTATCTGCTTGTTCCTTAGAAATTCTACCTAATTTCGGAATGAAATAGAGAGCAGCACTTACAAAAAGGACTAACCATAGAAATAGTGGAATGAGCAAAATTGGCGAAATTGAGCCTAATACCACACTAATGGTGATGAAGTAGATGACGACATAAGTCACCATATCGCCCAAAATGACCCAGAACTCACGTACAGCGAGTGATGTTTGCATTACTTTTGCAGATAAACGGCCCGCAAAATCATTATGGAAAAAATCTAATCCATGTCTAAGTAAAAGGTTGTGAAAACGCCAACGCAGGCGCATTGGGAAGCTACTATACAAAATCTGATGTCTAATAATAGATTGCATACTAGAAAAGAAGATATTAGCAATTAAAATACAAGAAAGTATGATTAAGTTATTTTTATGAAGCGTTAAGAATGTGTCTGGCTTTGATTGGGTAAGCCAATCGACGAGATGCCCAATTTGTGCAAAAAACAAAGCTTCAAAAGTTGCCGTTGCTGCTGTAAGCAGGATTAGAGCAATTAAGTAGCGCTTTACACCAGTCGCGGCTTGCCATACAAAAGGGAAAAATTTTGTTGGCAGTGGTTCATTTAAACCTTTGGTTGGATAGGGGTCTACTAGTTTTTCAAACCATTGCAGCATAGTTTACCTAACTTTATGTGAATTTCTTTAATAATCATGGGTTTGTAAAATTTATTTTCTAAACAATATTTTACGTTAGAAATAAATTTGGTTTTGGACATGTTAAAACATGAGAAAACCTGTGTGAATAATAAGTATATTACGCCAATATTTACGCCATAATTTATAAAACAGAAATGGCGTAAAATTATGGGTTCAATAAGACAAAGAAGCCTTACTGATGGCACTATTCGCTATCGAGCTGAAATTAGAATCAACAGAAAAGACTATCCAACTTTCATTGAAAGCGAAACATTCAACTGTCGTAGAATAGCAGAAAAATGGATTGAAGATCGTGAAAAAGCGATTAACCTTAATCCTGATATTTAAAAAGGTCATTCTGATTTGATAAATGTGAATCTAGGAAATGCTATAAAAAAATATTTTGAAGAAGTAAAAGGTGTTTACACTATCTCGAAAATAAATACTTTGAAGCAGATTCAGAAATTTCCAATTGCTAAGGTAAGTATTTCAAACCTAAGATCAATTGATATATCAAACCATGTTAATTTGCGAAAAAATGGTAGTGTACGAACTGTTGCTCCACGTACTATTCAAAATGAACTAATGCAAATAAAAAGTATTCTGACTCATGCAATGATTATGTGGGATAGGGGGCTTTTCTGAATCAAGCCTGTTATGTTAAATAGGCATAGGTTTGGTGGAATACTCTTTAATTTTTATATGAAAGAAGATACCTTGAATGGCGTCAAAAGAAGCATAGATTTTTATCCATGCCTCTAGTGCTTATTCTTTATAGTAAAAGTTTAATGGTTAAACCCACTAAAGCAGAACCGATGATGACTTTGAGCACACTTTGATTAAATTTAAATAATGCAGCTACAGCTAAAATAGCAATAATGGCAGAGATATAATCAAAATTCCCCTTAAAACCCTGTGGCCAAAGCACGTGGTAACATAAAAAGAGTGCCAAATTTAAAATTACGCCCACCACGGCAGCGGTAATGGCTGTTAAAGGGGCGGTGAATTTAATTTGATTATGCGTAGATTCTATAACAGGTGCTCCTGCTAGAATGAAGAAAAATGAGAAAATAAAAGTGAACCACGTGACGATCATTGCACCTAATGCACCTGCAATAAAGTGATGTTCAGCACCAAGCAGTGAATGGTTATAAGCTGCCAAAAAGCCGACAAATGCCACAACCATGATTAATGGGCCGGGAGTACTTTCCCCTAGGGCTAAACCATCGATCATTTGAGTTGGGGTGAGCCAATGATAAAAACCAACAGCGCCCTGATAAACGTAAGGCAGAACAGCATAAGCGCCACCAAATGTCAGGAGTGCAGCTTTAGTAAAGAACCAAGCCAGTTGAGTATAAGAATGACTCCATCCTAATACTGCTGTTAAAGAGATGAGTGGAATTGCCCATAAAAGTGCTGAAATTACCGTTATTTTGATTAGATGAGACCATTTGAAAATAGCATGTTCAGGTGTAGGGGTATCATCATCAATAATGGCACGGCCATAAGATTTTTGACTGGACTGATGTGCATTTACCTTAAATAAATCAGGATGTTTTTTACCGACTAAATGACCCGATATCGCTGCACATAAAACAATGAAAGGGAAAGGGATATTAAAAATAAATATCGCCAGAAAGGCGACAACTGCAATCGCCCACAGAAATTTGTTCTTTAATGAACGACTACCAATACGATACGTGGCATGAAATACAATGGCAGCAACCGCGGGCTTAATGCCGTAAAACAAACCAGCAATGATCGGAACGTTGCCATATTTCACATAGACCCAAGACAGCCCAATTAGGATAAAAAGAGAAGGTAGAACAAATAATACCCCTGCAACGATGCCACCTTTAGTTTTATGCATTAACCAGCCAATATAAGTGGCAAGTTGCTGAGCTTCTGGACCAGGTAAGAGCATGCAATAATTCAATGCGTGCATAAAACGCTGTTCTGAAATCCATTTTTTTTCTTCTACTAACTCTTGGTGCATAACCGCGATTTGCCCAGCAGGGCCGCCAAAGCTAATAAATCCAAGTTTTAACCAAAATTTGAAGGCTTGCCAAAAGCTAATAGATTCAATTTCTATTTCATTTATTAAAGATGGCTTATTGTTCATATTAAATTCCTTTGAAAGTCGGCATATAAGCCATCAAAAATATGGTTCGAAAGATGGAAGAGTTGATCATCATTTGTGATCGTACTTCTGAGACCTTGTAATATTTTTTCAATGCCTAAGGCTTCGGCAGGCTCATTTCCTCCAATATCTAAAAAATGAACAATTTCAGCGATTTTATTTAAAGCAGGATTTTGTAATTCAAAGCTATGCATTAATACTTCAAAGGTGACTAGATTATTGATGTGGGTAAATTGGGCATCATCAAAATCAAAACCGAAGGCATCTTTAGGGCAATCATTAGGATGCTCTAACCAAATAAATTTTGCCTGAGGGTCTACAAATTTTTGAATGATCCATGCCGATGCCAAACGGTCAACCCAAGGACGCTTTCTGGTCGCCCAGATTTTATTTTGAAAATCTTGCTTAAATAGGACTTTTAATTGTTGTTCAAAATTATTGGGTTCATCGTATTCACCTAACTGAGCAATGGCATGTTCTAATCGAGTGAATTCATTTAATGTTTTGCTTTGATGGGTATTGGGGAAAAAATCGATTTCTATCAGGGAATTGAGGTTTTTTCTTAATTTTCGAATTTGTTTGAGATGTACTGTTTTCTTGTTTTCCTCAAGCTTATTTTGTATTTGTGAAATTTCAGTTCTCAGTTCTTCATATTCTCCAGTCCTGTCAAAAAGTTGAGCAAGGTCTAAATGTGCAGGCGCTTCGGTCTGAAAGATATAGGCATGTCCATGTTCATTGAGATGATCAAGAATAACAGACTCGAATTTTTCAGAATGTACTGCGGGTAAGAGGTAGACACCATCTCTCAAAGTTGCTGCACCATTTGACTTTAATGAACGCCATATTCGCATTCTTGCGGTTGTGCTTTGACTGGGAAGTGATGAGATCAGTAATGATAATTTTATGTTATAAACTCAACAAATTTTGTTTAATTTATAACAATTTTTTAAGGTTGAAAATGGTTTTTATTGAATAAGAATATGTGTAAAAGTCATAAAAATTTTATATATTAAATGGCTTTGTTGCACAAAGCTGTTCTTAAAGGCTTCTTTAGCAATACCGATGGAGCTTATGACACAAAAAGATGCCGTCAAGTCATTGCGGATCGACAAGCGCATGCGGTGATTCCACCCAGAAAAAATGCAAGACCTTGGAAAGATACAAAAGCACATTCTCAGGAGCGAAATGAATTACTTCGAACAGTTAAACGTTTAGGCAGGATACTATGGAAAAAATGGTCAGGCTATCATCGCCGAAGCTTGGTTGAAACCAAGATGCATTGCATCAAGTTATTAGGCGATAAACTCAGTGCCAAGAATTTTGACAGCCAAGTCAACGAGATTCATGCAAGTGTGGCAGTCTTAAATAAATTTACAATATTAGGCCGACCTCATACTCAAGTTGTCACTTAAATTTAAGTCGCTTAGGGGGGCTCTACTTTTAAAATCTTTGTGCAACAAAGCCGAAGTATTATTGATTATATACTTTATAAATAATTGAAAAATACACCAATAGTTTAATCATTATTCGGTATAGCAGTAAAATAGAATACGAGAATTATTTGTTGACCAACTTGCAGTCCTGATTTTTTACCCAATCATTATTAAGTTTTTGATCGAAAAAAAGCCTAATTAACGCAATGGTAATTAGGCTAGAAACTTTAGATATTGCTTATTTTAATCTTTGAAAATGTATTACCACATTAAGTCATCTGGAATAACATAAGCAGCATACGGATCTTCTTCATTGGTAATTTGTTCATTTTTCTCAGAATTATTAACAATAATAAAGCCTGTCATTTTGTCGTTGATTCGTTCAGCCAAAGCTTTCGGTAAAATGGCATAAGCATCGTGATCATTGGCGATGACTAAGCTACCAGAGACAAGTGCATTATAAATTTGTTGATTGATGTAGATTTTTTTGATTGAGCCATCAATGAATTGATAAACAGATTCACCATCGGTATCTCTAATTTTATGTTGTGTAATCATTTGGATAATAGAAGCTTTTAATGCTTTTTCATCCAATATTTTTTTCTTTTCTAAATCGAGTGCTTGGTCTTTAGAAAGTTTATCTTGCTTATCTTGTTCAATTTTTGCTTTAACCGCAGCTTCGTCACTTTGCCCAGTGCGCTGTTCATGCTGTGCCTGTTTAGACAGTTTTTTTGCTTTTTTATTATCCACTAAGCCAGCTTTAAGCAACTGTGCTTGTAAGGCATTTTTAACCATAACAATAACCAACCATTAATTATGTATCGAACGATACCGAAAATAGATGCACCAATAAAGCATGCTTAAAATTAAACTTAAGCCAACAGGAACAAGGAATGCATTCAATTGTAAATAAGGATGAACTAAACTGGCAATCACTCCACCAAGAATAAACCCAAAAAGTATCAATAAATGTAGTGTGACACGCCGTTTTTCGACGTTTAACCCACGAAATGCGTAACCAACAGCTAAACCTAAATCTGTGAGTACGCCAGATAAGTGCGTGGTGCGGATGATCGTACCTTTGTAATGGCTCACCATTGCATTTTGTATTCCCATGGCAGCACTTGCCCACAGAAAGGCATATTCGGGATATATGGGAAGAAATAACCAACACAGAAAAATAAAGATGCCAACAAGACTTAAGGGAATACCATAGCTGCGACCCAATTGAAAATGGCTGTTACCTAAAATAAAACCACTATAACTTGAGCCTAAAACATAACTGAGCAGAATAAGGGTTAGATAGATAATGGTATCAAATTGATGGTGAATAATGGCTTGAGCCAATAAACTGGCATTACCTGTCATATGAGAAATGGATTGATGTAATACCGTAATCAATCCTAAGACATTAATCATGCCTGCATTGACTGCAAGCATGAAAGCGCCGAGCTGAATCCAAATGGGTAAATACTGAAGTGGCATAATTCCTTCTTTTTATTCACATACTTTATGTATATTACTTTTTAGAAAGATCTACGGCTACTGTAAATAAGACATCAGTAGAAGAGTTTAGTGCAGTTTCAGTCGAATCTTGTAAAACACTGATCACCATACCAATGGCAACCACTTGCATCGCAATTTCAGAAGGAATACCAAATAATCCACATGCCACAGGAATTAACAATAATGAACCACCTGCAACGCCAGAAGCACCGCATGCTGTGACAACAGAAACAACTGAAAGAATAATCATCGTCACAAGATCAACTTGAATACCCAATGTATTTACAGCGGCTAATGTCAGTACCGTAATGGTTACTGCTGCACCAGCCATATTGATGGTTGCACCGAGTGGGATTGCAACACTTGCAATTGTTTCATTCACACCTAAACGTTTTGCTAAGTCAAGATTTACTGGAATATTAGCAGCAGAACTACGAGTGAAAAATGCGGTAATACCACTTTCTTTTAAGCATTTAAAAACCAAAGGATACGGATTTTTACGCATCACCACACCCACAATAAGTGGGTTAATGACCAATGCAACAAAAAGCATTGTTCCTACAAGTACTGCGATCAGTTGAGCATAGTTTTTTAGGGTTTCTGCGCCTGCTTGAGCGAATGTCGCAACCACTAAACCAAATATACCCACTGGTGCAAATGCAATGACAATACGAATAATCGAGTTGATGGCATTTGCAACATCTGTAATCACTTGTTTGGTACTGTCAGAACCATGACGGAGCGCAATACCTAAACCAACTGCCCAAGCAAGAATACCAATGAAATTCGCTTCGTGTAGCGCAGAAATTGGATTGGTAATAAAGCTCAATAAAAGATTTTTCAGTACCTCTGCGACACTTCCTGGTGGCTGCAAAGTGACGTCTGTTGCATGTGTAAATACCAATGTGCTTGGAAATATTGAGCTTATAATAATCGCACTAATTGCGGCAAGTATCATCCCAATGGCATATAAACCAAGAATTGGTTTAATGTTACCTGCGCCATGACCGACTTTAAAATTTGCAATAGAAGCGAGCACCAATACAAATACAAGAATGGGCGCAACAGATTTTAATGCTTTAATAAAAAGCTCGCCAAAAATATTAAAATATTCAGCTGAACTTGGAAATAAGTATGCAACAAGAAAACCAAGAATAATGGCAATGAGGATACGTGTAACTAAACTTAAACGTGCTAGGGCAGCAAACATACTTGAACCTTAATGCCTAAACTGGCCTAAAATCAATAAACAAGCCGAGCATTCTATACCTAAAAGCAATAACATAAAAAACACAATTTTCAAGGTATAACTAAATCACTAAAAAACATGCAAGTTTTTTGCAAATAGAAAAATTAAACAACTGTTGGTGCTTTTAAATTAAACGATATAAGTGCTTATATTTGATAAAAATTTTGAGCATCTAACTGGTGCATAGCTTGATAATGGGTTAGGAAAATTTTTCCACTTAACTTATTCATTAAATGTGATTGTTTCAGACGATCCATAACAGGACCTTTTACTTCGGATAAATGTAGCTGAATCTTTAACTTATTTAATTCAGTATTAATCTCTTCTAAAGTTTCTAAAGCACTCAAATCAATATTACTAATACTGGAACAATTGATCACCACGTGGTGTAAGTCTGGATTTTTACTCACTTCGGCAATCACAAATTCTTTCAGTGTATTGGCATTTAAAAAGGTGAGATTTTCATCAATACGAATAGACACAATATTGGCACTGGTTAATACATCATGGCGCGAAATATTACGGAAATGCTGTGTACCTTCAATCAAGCCAATCACTGCAATATGTGGACGGCTAATACGCCAAAGCAATAATAAGAAGGTTGAAATGATACCAATGATTAAACCTGTCGAAATATCTAGACATAACACACCAAAGAAAGTCACCCACATGGCAATTCCATCTGCTTTAGAATAACGCCAAGTCTCAATAAAGGGTTTGAAGTCGACCAATTTCCAAATAGAAACTATGATGGTTGCAGCCAGTATTGCCAACGGAAGTTCTTTAAATACACCAGTAAAATATAAACTGACCATAACAATGAAAATAGAAGACAAGACACCTGCCATTGGTGTTCTAGCACCTGCATCGGCATTGACAACAGTACGAGAAAGGCTGCCTGTCACAGGAAATGAAGCACTCACACCCGCACTAATATTTGCTAATCCAAGTGCAATAAGTTCTTGGTTACTATTGAGTTTACTACGTTGTTGGAATGCCGTTGCTTGTGCAATTGAAATAGATTCGACAAAACTGACCATTGTGATCATTGCTGCACCAGGTAACAGTTGAATGACTAAGTCCCAACTCCAAAATGGCATGCTTAATGGTGGAAAACCTGAAGGAATTTCTCCAACAGTTTTTATTCCCCATTGGTCAATATGTAGAAAATGTACCAAAGCAATTGAAATAAAGACTAAAAATAAAGGTAGTGCTTTAATCCAAAATTGAATTGACGTTGAAAATGACTGTAAAAATTGAGCATTGAGTAGTTTTGGCACAAAAATTAAAAAGAGCACGGCAGTGATGCCAAAAGACAGGGTAATCACATTAATCAATGTAAGGTATTGCCAAGCACTTTGAATAAATTCAATGATATTGCCCGATTTTAACGGTACATCGAGCATGAATTTGACCTGACTCAGTGCGATCAGTACAGCAGAAGCAATAATAAAACTTTTAATGACAGGGTGGCTGATTAAACGAATTAAAGAACCAAACCTAAAGACACCCAACAAAGTTGAAAGAATCCCGACCAATAATGCCAATAGACAAGCAGCTTGAATATAAACAGGAGAACCCACTTCATATAAAGGTTCAAGTATCGCAAAAGTCATCATAGAGATGAGAGCAACAGGACCAATTGAGAGGGTTGGACTACCGCCAATCATTGCGTAAATGATCATGGGTAAAATACTGGCGTATAGACCTGTTACAGGAGGTAGACCTGCAACCATTGCATAAGCCATACCTTGTGGTACAAGCATTGCAATCACGATCAACGCTGCAAGAAGATCTGCCCTAAATTTAGGCGCAGTGTAATCTTGTAACCATTGCCAAGCTGGGAATACTGTATTGAGTTTTAACTTAGGGAAAGACATTACAGCTTCATTATCATATTTTCATATATATTATGCAGAAAAAGTGCTAATAAATCAGCTGCAAAAATTCTGCTTATCGATAGTACTTTGTTTTTTAACTACATTTAGTGAACTCTTATATCGTTGGGCAATACAATTCATATAAGGTTTTTAAAACGATATTAAGTTTTTCATCCTTGATAGAATAATAAATTTGCTTACCATCACGCCGTGTTGTAACGGCATCACTTTTACGTAACATCATTAATTGTTGAGAAAGTGTAGGTTGCGTAATTTGAGTTTTTACTTCAATTTGCGATACATTCAGCTCTTCCTGAGCAAGATGGCACAAAATAAGCAAACGATCTGTATTGGCTAAGGATTTTAAAATAGTAACCACTGAAGATGCAGATTCACGCATGACTTCAATTTCAAGATCATTAGACATATAGGCTTTCCATAAATATATGAGCTAGTATAGCGGTCACGAGCTAACAGTCTCAAGGGTTCACGCACGAGTTTTCATGTTTTTTCTTTGTAAAAATGTGATATCACTTTTATAAAATGGTGATTTTAAGAGGATGTGGTTCATGTGCAGATTCTACAAATTTCTTTGTGTCCGCAGCGTTGAATAAATAGACAAAAATAATGCTTATGTTACTATAAATAAGACAGCTTATTGACGATGTTGGAGTGAGGACAATGAGTACATTTACAGCAATGAAAACCACTTTACGTGATGAAGCAACTATTCCAATGCTTGCTGTAGAGGCGTTTAATGCTGCTTTCAAAGAAGCTACTCATTCAGAAGCTCCAGTCATTTATGTCAAAGAGCAAAAATTGGTTGAGCAAAATAATGGTATAGTCAAAATTGTAGATGATCTATCAGCAGCTTATGCTCTACCTAAATTAAAGCACAGTGTCTTGAGACGTAAGAAAAAACAAGAGGTGATAGCATAACATTATATGCGTCAACCCCGAATTAGAATGTTTGCTGGTCCAAATGGATCGGGTAAAAGTACCATTAAAGATTATTTAGCGCCCCATCAAATTGGGGCGTACTTAAATGCAGATGAATTAGAAAAGGAAATGTCTGCAAGACATTGTTTATCTTTAGATGACTACCATCGTGATTTATCTGCAACAGCATTAATTCATTTTCTAAAACAAAAGAAACGCATTCAAAATAATTGTTCAGTCACTTTACTTTCTTCAGAACCATATATTTCCGATGATGGTCTCATCATTTTCGAACAGCATGAAGTTGATTCATATTTGTGTGCACGAATTATTGATTTTATCCGCATGGAATTTTTAAAACTTAAAATCAGTTTTACATTTGAAACGGTCATGTCGCATAGTAGTAAAGTTGAATTCTTAAAAGAAGCACAAAAACAAGGTTTTAAAACGTATTTATACTATGTTGCAACAGTTGATCCGATCATCAATATTGGTCGCGTGCAATATCGTGTATTTGCAGGCGGTCATGCAGTACCTGAGCAAAAAATTCGTGAGCGTTATTTTCGCAGTTTAGATTTGTTGATGTCTGCAATAGAAGTATCAGATCGCGCTTATATTTTTGATAATTCGAGTCATGGTGAAAAAGCTGCTTTTATTGCAGAAATCGAAAAAGCTGAAATCTTAAAACTCAATCCTGCGGTGGAATATTTTCCAAAATGGTTTGTAGACAAAGTGTTAACTGAATTTAGTTAAGTTTTATCACAAATCAGCGCTACCATAAATTAGTTATAAACAAGCACTCAACTCAAACATATTTTTCTATTTAAAATATCGGCATTCAATATGAGATGATGAGCTAAATGTTTGATGAATAACTTAGAACGGATTTTTAGGCTTGAACAACTTGGAAAATTACCCTCAGAACAAAGTCAAGAAATAGATGATTTTCCATTAGATGAGTTTGATCAACTTTTACAAAGTTTTGACCTTCCTATTACTTTGGAAATGGCGAAACGCTTAATCAGATTATCTCCGCCGAGTGAATCTGGTTGTTTTGGTATGGAATGGGCGATATTAAGCTTAATAGAAAGCTTAGATATTAAACAACTTCAAGCGTTGATTCACCATGCTGATAAAAATGAAGTGGTCGATTTAATAACAATACGCTTGGAAAATTATTTTAAAAATGGATAAGGCGTTGAGCAAGCTGATTTTATATTTTCATCTTTATGTATAGGCTTATACAAAATTCAGATTGAATAATTTAACAAATAATATATTATAAATATATATATTGTTTTATGGTGTGACTTTATGCATAGTTTTTTACTGGCATTTATTGGCGGATTACTGCTTGGAGTTGCAGTTGTTGGCTATTTATTTGTAAATGGGCGAATAGCTGGAATTAGTGGTTTAATTGCTCAAATACTGAATCCCCAAAGCATATTTAAAACTCCAGCACTTTGGTTTTTATTGGGGTTATTTATTACTCCATTTATTTATGGTTGGGCATTTAAACCAGAAATTATTATGGCAACAACTAATCCATTGTTATTAATGATTGCAGGTTTACTGGTTGGTTTTGGAACTCGCTTAGGATCGGGCTGTACCAGTGGTCATGGTATTTGTGGCATAAGTCGGTTATCTGTGCGGTCAATTGTGGCAACCTGTACGTTTATGCTTGCAGGCTTCATTACCGTGTATGTGATGCGACATGTGTTGGGGACATCATCATGAAAAATATTTTAGCTTTTGTATTTGGTGGTTTATTTTCAATTGGATTAACGCTTTCAGGTATGTCAAATCCAGCCAAAGTGATTGGCTTTTTAGATTTATTTGGTACATGGGACCCGAGTTTAGCCTTTGTCATGATTGGCGCTATTTTAGTGGCATTTATACCGTTTCAAAAAGCTATTCGTAAACCCATAACGGTATTTAATGAACCGATTGAGTTACCACAGAATACACAATTGGATCAAAAATTACTGTCAGGTGCATTTATTTTTGGTATAGGTTGGGGGATCGCTGGGATTTGTCCAGCGCCTGCATTTACACTGATTGGTTTAGGTTATTATCAAGCTATGTATTTTATTATTGCGATGTTGGCGGGTGTCTTTATTCATCGTCGAATTGTAGGAGCTTAATGAGACATGAATCCTTTGGTACAAGATTTTTTTGATGAAAATACCAACACATTTAGTTATGTAGTGAGTGATCCTATAACCAAACATTGCGCCATTATTGATAGTGTTTTGGATTACGATGCTGCATCGGCATCAACATCGACTGTAAATGCAGATCGAATCATTACTTATATTCAACAACATGCTCTAAGTGTCGAATGGATTCTCGAAACGCATGTTCATGCAGATCATTTAACTGCTTCGCAGTATTTAAAAGCGCAGTTGGGTGGTCAAATTGCAATGAGTGAAAAGATTACGCTTGTGCAAGAGTTATTTTCAAACATTTATCATATAGATATAAAACGTTTAAATTCTCAGCAATCATTTGATTACTTATTCAAAGATCATGAACAATTTAAAATTGGTCATTTACTTGCCTATAATATTCCTACACCTGGGCATACACCGGCGTGTTTAAGTTATGTCATTGGCGATACCGTGTTTGTCGGAGATACCTTGTTTATGCCTGACTATGGTACAGCTCGGTGTGATTTTCCGAAAGGTAGTGCTGCACAACTTTATGATTCTGTAGCTGAAACATTTAAGCTTCCCGAAAATATGCGCATGTATTTATGTCATGATTATTTACCTGAATCGCGTGAAAAATATTATTGTCAAACCACGATAAAAATTCAAAAAAATGAAAATATTCATATACATAAGGGTATAGGAAAACAGAAATTTATTATGATGCGTGAAAAACGTGATTCGAAGTTACCTATGCCAAAATTAATTTTACCTGCAATTCAAATTAATATGGATGGTGGTAAATTTCCACAGGCTGAAAGTAATGGTATTCGATACTTGAAGCTTCCGCTTAATTACTTTGTAAATCATTAGCTCATTTATTGTTTGAAATAATGAAAAACATATAAATAATTTAATGAATTACGTTAATAAGTTGGTCTTTCTACAGAAGTATGAATTTTTTCTAACTAAGTTAAATACTTTTAACTAGTTCGAGCGTTGCTTTAAAACTATTTTAATAGTCAATTCTAAAAATAGAGCATTGCTATTTAAGTTATTCATTTATAGATATACATTTAAAAGTATTTAATTTTTACAAATTATTGATAAATATAATATTATAATAATTTTCAACTCGATTGAGTACAGGTTAACAACAAGATACTTGAATGCATTCATTAATTTGATAAAATGTGACTTATATCATAAAATATACATTTATTGCTATTGAGTCTACAGCTGAAAGTGGTAATAAATATTTTGCATGGTCTGGAATTCATACAATTTAAGGCTGTGTCTATGTGGTTATTACGCTGATATTATAAGGATTAATACATGACTGGTTTTAATTTATCTTTAGATTCAAATTCGAGTCTGGTGGAATCACCTGTACAAAAGATAATCTCTAAACCTGCTCAGATTTCCAGTGAAGTGAAACAAACTTTAGATCTACTACCATATCTTGTTTGGATGACTAAATTCGGTATAGGTTATTGTAATGTCAGTTTAAAAAATTATATTGGACTAGAAAGCAATCATATTTGTGATAACCATTTAATTAAGTTTTTGCATCCTGAAGATGCAGAGCATATTTATAATATTTGGATTACGGCACAAAAAACAGGTCAAAAATTTGAAAAAGAATGTCGTATTCGTAATAAAAATGGACAATTTCAGTGGTTTTTATTGATTGCACAAAGCACCCAATATGAAGCTAACTTTTTTGATTGGATGATTACATGTATAGATATCCATGATCGTGCAGTTAAACTTCGTGATACCAGTGATGCACTAAAATCAAATACCGATATGCTCGATGTAAGTGTGGATTGTATTAAAATTATTACACCAAATGGCTATGTGTCACACATGAACAAGTCTGGTTGTATTGCTTTATTAGGCAAAGAAAAAGTTAAAACGTTTGGTATGGAATGGTTGGAACTTCTACCGCCAGAAGTTCGGGATCAAGGTAAAAAAGCCATTAAAGAAGCAGTAACGGGTAAAAATTCTCGATTTGCAGGTAAAAGTGTTTTTGGTGATTTGACCATGTATTGGGATAATATTTTAACCCCGATTGTGAATGAACAAGGTGAAACCACCAGTATTCTGTGTGTATCTCGCGATATTACCAAACAACGTATTGCCGAAGAAAAGCTAAGACTTAGCAGTGAATTGGATGAAATGACGGGTTTAATGAATCGCAGTGCATTCAAGAAGTGTTTGAAACAGTCTATTGCAAAAGCGAAAGATAAAAATAACAAAATTGGTTTATTACTTATTGATTTGGATCACTTTAAGCACATCAACGATACTTTAGGGCATACAGCAGGCGATCATTTGTTGAAGGTATTGTCAAAGCGTCTGAGCAATTGCTTAGATGAGAGTGATTATGTGGCACGTTTGGGGGGAGATGAGTTCGCTGTTGTGATCAGTGGTGTTAATAATATAGATAAAATACAACAAGTTGCCAGTATTGTACTCAAACAACTAGACGTTCCGATTACTTATTCGGGTAAGTTGATCAATGGTGGAATGAGCATAGGCGGTACAATTTTTCCCTTAGACGCAAAAGATTGTTCAGGTTTGATGAAATGTGCAGATATGGCGCTTAATGATTTGAAAGATCGTGGGCGTGGTGGTATCCGTATGTTTGGACTAGATATGCTTGAAATTGCACAAGAAAAAGCAAAACAATTGGCAACAGCAAGGGCAATTATTCGTAATAACAGCATAGAACCATTTTACCAACCTAAAGTAAAACTAGACGATTGTTCAGTTGTCGGTTTTGAAGCACTTTTAAGATGGCGAGATGAACAGGGTGATTTAAAGTATCCAGCAACGGTTGCAGAAGCGTTTAATGATTTTGAGTTGGCTACTAAAATTAGCGAAACGATGCATCATAAAATATTGTCTGATATGTCCAAATGGATTGTTGCAGGTTTAAAGGTTATCCCTGTGTCTATTAACGCATCTCCTGTTGAGTTTATGCGTGATAATTATGCTGAAATTTTACTTAAAAAATTATCAACTTATGCAATACCACACCATTTGATTGAAGTGGAAATTACGGAGCATATTTTAGCGGATCGTGGTTATGAATATGTGGTTCGTGCTCTAAAAAAATTAAAACAAGCCAATGTGCGTATCGCTTTGGATGATTTTGGTACAGGACATTCATCGATTACACATTTACGTGATTATCCAGTCGATTGTGTGAAAATTGACTATAGTTTTGTAAGTCGAATGCATGAAGAAAAATCGATTAAAGCAATTGTAAAAGGAATCGCTAAATTAGGACCTATCTTGTCCTTAGATATTATTGCCGAAGGCATAGAGACGATTCAGCAAATGGAATGTTTAAGAGAAGTGGGCTGCAATTTAGGACAAGGCTATTTATTTAGTCCTGCTATTTCTGAGGAAAGTGTGAGAGAAATGCTCAAATAGGTATTTAATTTCAATAAATGATCTTTTTACTAGCTTTGTCATAGAATGAATATACTTTGTGTATTTGGTATATGTTTGAAAAAATGCTTTTAAAAAATCGATGAGAAAATTGAAAAAATGCTTGTAAAGTCTATGAACTGAGAGTATTTTAAATTTAACACAGATTTTTATGAACGACGTAAAGATGTTAAAGCAACCGTTAATCGCTACTTCTTATTATTTCTGGCAATTCTTTAGATAGTTGCCTGAAGTCGTTCGGGCACTTGAAAAGTTGCCCATCAAAGTTAATACCTGATTGGCAACACCGATCAGGTTTTTTTATGCCTTTTGTTTAACCATTTTATGGTTTGAATTAATTTTATATTTTGGAGATCGTTATGATGAAATTTAGCCCTACTTATTTTAGTCATTTTTATGGATCTTATTTTACTCAAATGAATAACCATACTTTAGCCTCGAATAGATTACATACGCTCAAATAAAAGTGAGGACTGTAGAGAGTCCAAAGGAAAATACATCATGAATGCTTTAAATATTGCTTTACAACAAAATCAAACAATAGAAACACCATTGTCATTGCCGAATGATTTAAAAAATAAATATATATTAAATCATAATCTTGCTATACAAATTGCAGAACAACGTCAAACTATTCAAAATATACTCAATGGCATAGATCATCGTTTATTGGTGATTGCGGGGCCTTGTTCAATTCATGATGAAGTATCAGCTTTAGAATACGCAGAAAAATTAATACAACTTCAAAACCAGATTTCAGATCATGTTTTTTTAGTGATGCGTGCTTATATTGAGAAACCACGTACAACCATTGGTTGGAAAGGTTTTTTATATGACCCAAATTTGGATGAATCTTCCAATATGCAATTGGGATTGGAAAAATCACGCCAACTGTATTTGCAAATGATTGAAATGGGCTTACCCATTGCCAGTGAAATTTTAAGTCCGATGGCAACAGCATATTTTGATGATTTATTGTCTTGGGGGGCAATTGGTGCTAGAACCAGCGAATCGCAAATTCATCGTGAAATATCAAGCCATATGCCTTTCAGCATAGGTTTTAAAAATGGTACAGATGGCTCGATTCAAATTGCTTTAGATGCCATTCAATCTGCAAGTCATTCGCATCAGTTTTTAGCCATGAGCCAACAAGGTGCGCCATGTATTGTACATAGTCAAGGTAATCCATTTGCTCATTTAATTTTACGTGGTGCAAATCATGGCAGTAATTATGATGCAGAATCTATTCAACAAATTCGCAATCAGCATCAAGGCCATTTGCCCGCTTTAGTAATAGATTGTAGTCATGGCAACAGTGCAAAAGATCCATTGAAACAAACGGCTGTTTTACAGCAAATTATTGCAGAAAGACATTTGACCCATGTATGTGGGGTAATGTTAGAAAGCCATCTAGTTGATGGGCAACAAAAAATTTCATGTGATATGACTTATGGGCAATCTGTGACAGACGGTTGCTTAGGTTGGGATAAAACGCAGAAATTGTTATTAGATATTGCTGAACAGCTTTCCGAGCAATCGCTATTATGCTCTTCCTAAATTCATAAAAGTACATAAAAGGAGATCTGAATATTTAGATCTCCTTTTTTAGAGTAATTTTAATAAAAACTATCGTTAAATCAAGCGATAAAGCTAAAAGTTTTAGATCTTATGAAGTTTTTACTTTGAAGACGCTAACTTTGTGGATTATAAGCCTGCTTCGTAATCTGTATTGCTGAGTAATTTTTCTACGTCTGCAATATTGTCAGGTTTGATTTTATAAATCCAACCTTTGCTATAAGGGGCATCATTCACAAAATCTGGATCATCTTCAAGTGCTGTATTCACTTCAACAACTTCACCAGAAACTGGTGCATGAATATCAGAAGCAGTTTTAACAGATTCTACGACACCAGCTTGTTCTCCAGCAATTAAGTGGCGACCAACTTCAGGCGCTTCTACATAAACTAAATCACCCAATGCATCTTGTGCATGGTCTGAAATACCCGTAATGACAAGATCACCTTCAATTTTTACCCATTCATGTGTCACTGCATATTTTAAATCTGACGGATGATTCATGATAATTCCTTAATTTAATCAATTTATTTTTGGCAAGAGTTATACATACTTTTCAATAAAAACAAAAGGCAAAGATATTGATAAGCTTATTCATAACAACCAATAAGCTTATAGATAAGGATCTTTGCGCCAACTGCTTGGGCTGCGACCACTCCAACGCTTGAATGCACGGCTAAAGTTTGCAACATCGCTATAGCCCAATTCATCTGCAATTTGCTCAAGGGTATAATCTGTTCTTGAAAGTAGTGATGTCGCATGACGATAACGTACTTCATCGACTAATGTAGAGAAAGATGTGCCTTCCGCAGCTAATTGGCGTTTAAGCGTGCGATCAGACATGTGTAGCCGATCTGCGACATTTTCAATACTTAAATAGTGT
Organism: Acinetobacter psychrotolerans; assembly: GCF_048552595.1. Classification (NCBI taxonomy): domain Bacteria; kingdom Pseudomonadati; phylum Pseudomonadota; class Gammaproteobacteria; order Moraxellales; family Moraxellaceae; genus Acinetobacter; species Acinetobacter psychrotolerans. Next base: position 56,196 of record NZ_JBIMDK010000002.1, read on the forward strand.
TGTTCAGAATGGGTCAGAATATCACGGACACGCATCGCTAAACGGCGTCTTTCACCTAAGGCGGAAAGCTCTGATTCACATTGGTTAATGGCAATTTGACTGGCAATTGGGTCAGCATTGACCATTTTTAAACCTAAGTATTTTTTATCGAAGCTTGAATTTAAATGAGGTTGATCAAAACGCATATTATATTGGTTTTTAAAGCGTTCATGATATTTATCAAAATCTGCAGGCATTGGAAAGTCAAAATCGATATCGGCATGTAACTCATCAGTTCCCGTCAATGCTTTTGCCATGGTAATAATGCCAAAAGTGAGTGCCATGATTATTTCATTACGTAATGGTTGAATTTCGATATCACATTGCAATTGCAAAGTTGCTTTTTCACCAAATGTTGAAAAATATAACTGTAAAAAGGGCATGCGTAATTGAATGAATCGGTTTGCGAGAACTAAAGCATCGGTAATATCACCAGCCGTCATAATCGCATAGCCAATAAACCCATGAATGGAAATTCGCATTTGCGTACCTAAATGGTAGCCTAACGTGCTTTCCCCAGTCAGTTTTAAAGCATGTTTAATCAGTTCATTTGCGACAGGGGTAGAGATACGACATTCAGGATCTGCAAGCTGTTCGCTCGTTAAATTAAACGGAGCAAAAACGGTTTCTGCATTGTATCCCCAACGAGAAACGACATCTAACAGTAATAACCCATATACACCTGGAATTCCTTGATCAGACCGAGCTGAAACTGTTTTCATTTGCTATCCATTGCTCTCAACATTAATTTTATTTCTGGGAATATATTGTCATGAATTTAGAGAAAAAACTTTAAATATTGTAAGACAAATTAGCTTGCATGAGCATTAAAACTACGCTTGAAAACAACAATTTTGGTGGTTGAAATGAGTAAAATATCACCATGTTGATTCTTTGCTTGTGTTATATAAGTCACAATAGCACGATCTGTTTTAGTTCTCGATGGAGTGATTGAAACAATTTCCACATCGACATGAATTTTATCCCCCACACGAGTCGGTTTTGGCCATCTTAAACTCGATTCTGAACCAATTAACCCGTAAGCAACAGGAAAGCACTCTGTCCAAAGGCGCATAGTGACTGCCGAAGTATGCCATCCACTTGCTGCTAATCCTTTGAAAATAGGGTGATCTTTAGCTTTTTCAGCATCTGTGTGAAAAACTTGGGGGTCGTAGTTATTGGCGAAGGTTAAAACTTCATCTAAAGTCATTTCATATTCACGACTGGTAAAATGATCACCGATATTTAAATCTTCTAAATATAACATTTCTTATTTCCCTTATTTCTTCATACGTTACTTTTAACGTTTTAATAAATTAAGTCAGAATAATCAATAATATTTTAACTTAATTTATTTTAAATAATCATGAGATGATTTCTATGGCTGAAATGACGTAAACTCATCAGACTATAAATGAAAAGTAATCAAAGCTTTCACTTCGATTGCAACATATTACTAAGCCAGATGAATTGGTTTAAGTGACAGATATTCAAAATTATTTCTAAACTTGATTAAATGACTTTAAGTCAACACGGTTTAAATCCATTTAAAATATTTTGTTAATAATTCACTAAAATGAAAATACGACTAAAGTTATTTATAACGGATGAAAAGTTTTAATTAACCGAATTCTTTTAACATCCAAATTTCACAAGCATGGCTATGACCTGTATTGCCTTTAGGGGCTTTGAGGTGTTTAAAGCCTAATCTTTCATAGAGTTTGATTGCTTGCCAAAGGTTTTGAGTTGTTTCTAAATAGCATGATTGAAAACAATGTTGCTGTGTAAATTGAAATGCTTTTTCTAAAATTTGCTTGGCAAAGCCCAAACCGCGTAATTCAGGTAGGAAATACATTTTTTGAATTTCTAAAATTGCAGAATCGCCTTTAAGTGGTGAAAGACCACCACCACCAAAAACTTGACCAGAACTATCTTCTACAACCCAATACATCGCATTTTTTTGATCATATACAGTATATAAATCATCTAATATTGGATCTGCTACAGCAAAACCAGATTCAGGCGCTAGACCAAATTCTTTGGATACTTCACGAATAATTTGAGCAAGTGCGGTATTATCTTGTGGTTGAATTGGTCTTAATTGATACATATTTTTAAATATAAGAAAATAAAAAAGATGGACTTTTATAATACGCATAGGTATTTAAGTCCATCTTTTATAAGCTTTTGATGTGATTTAAAATAATTATTTTAATTCGCTAGAAGATTTACCAAGTTCACGACGTGCAATGATTAATTGTTGAATTTGTTGCGTACCTTCAAAAATATCCAAAATTTTAGAATCACGTGCCCATTTTTCTAACAATTCATCTTCGTTATAGCCAATACTTGCCGCAAGTTCTACGCACTTCAAAGTAATCTCATTGCAGATACGTCCTGCTTTTGCTTTGGCGATAGATGCTTCACGTGAGTTGGGTTTACGGTTATCCGCCATCCACGTTGCTTTCATGGTCAGTAAGCGAGAAGCTTCCCATTCTGCTTCTAAACGGTAAATTTGTGCTGCAATATTAGAAGTTTGCAAATAAGGTGTGCTATAGGTCGGATCTAAATCATCTTTAAAAATTTCTTTAATACGCTCTAATGAAGCTTTTGCACAACCAACAGCCATTGCAGCAACTAATGGACGTGTATTATCAAAAGTTTCCATAACACCAGCGAAACCTTTAGCAATATCAACTTCAGCATTACCTAATAAATTTGCAGCAGGAACACGGCAGTCAATCAGGCTAATTGCAGCCGTATCAGATGCTTTAATCCCCAATTTATGTTCTAGGCGCTCAACTTTCATTCCTGGTGTACCTTTGGTTACAACAAAAGATTTGATTGCTGCTTTACCTAAGTTTTTGTCCAAAGTCGCCCAAACCACGACAGAATCTGCACGGTCGCCAGAAGTTACAAAAATCTTTTCACCATTGAGAATGTAGTCATCACCATCTTTTTTGGCAGTTGTACGAATTGCCGCAGAGTCTGAACCACAAGCTGGTTCAGTAATTGCCATTGCAGCCCAAGTGCCTTTAAAACGTTGTAACTGTTCATCGTTTGCGACAGCAGCAATTGCAGAGTTACCTAAACCTTGACGTGGCATAGACAGTAAAAGACCTGTATCGCCAAAACACATTTCGATAACACCCAGTGCCGTTGACATGTTTTGACCATTTTTATTATTTGAGTCGTTGTCACCACGTTTATTGACCGCTGCTCCAGGACTTGTTGTACCATCTCCACCTTCATTCATGCCGTCAAGTAATGATGCAAGCATATCTAATTCTTTTGGATAGGCGTGTTCAGCTTTATCATATTTACGAGAAATAGGGCGGAGTACATTTAGTGCTGTTTCGTGTGCTTGATCTACAAGCAACTGGAATTTTTTAGGATTTTGTAAGTTCATGATCTATATTCCTTTTTTTATTCTCTATTAAGCATGTAGGCCAGATTGTAAAATTGCAGTCGCACGTAAATCACGATACCAACGCTCAGCGGGGTGCTCTTTGGTAAAGCCATGACCACCTAAAATTTGCACACCATCTGTACCAATTTTCATTGATTTTTCTGCACAAATAATACGTGCTAAATAAGCTTCACGATGGAAAGGTTTTCCTGCTTCTGCAAGACTTGCAGCATTGAGAATAAGCATACGCATCGCCTCAATTTCAATCGCCATATCCGCAATCATAAATGCAACACTTTGACGATGTGAAATAGGTTCACCAAATGCAGTACGTTCATTGGCATATTTAATACTGTACTCTTTAACAGCTTCGCATGTACCTACAGCCATGGCACACCACATTAAATTACCTAAGTCTAAGAAACTAGAGTAATTAAAATCGTCATCACTCAGTCGTTCAGCTTGTGTATTATTAAATTTTAATGTGACAGATTCCGTTGCTTTTAAGCCCATCGCAGGACTTTTCTTATAAGTAATTGAATCATTACGTTTGACAATAAATACATCTGGGTGACCATTCAGCTCTGCACTGACCAATAAAATATCTGCCGATTCACCCAATACAACTAAAGTTTTTTCACCATTAATGATGTATTGACCATTAAGTGAAGTCGCTTTAGTTTTGAGTTTGAATGGGTTAAAAGCAGGGCTTGCTTCTTGCACGGCAAATGTTGCTCGAATATCAGTATCATTGGCGAAGCTTGGTAAATAAGAGGCTTGAGATCTTTCAGAACCCCATTGCATAAAAGCATTGATCACACTAAAAGTAGAAAGTAAACCTGCGGTTAATGAAAAATCACCTTTTGCTAAACGTTCAGCAATGAGAATATTGCTGATGATATTTTTTTCAGCTGCAACACCACCTAAAACTTCGGGTAGCGCATAATAATTTAAACCAATATCTGCAATATGTTGCCAAAGTTCGGCAGGGAATGTTTCGTTCTGATCCGCATCGTGTGCAAGCGGATAGAGGACTTCAGCTGCAAATTGATCCATTGCATCTACAGTCATCAGTTGCTCTTCAGTCAAACTAAGATCGAATAAACTTTTTGATTGACTTGGTAAGCGTTGTTTATTCACAGATGAATCTGATTTAAAGGCTTTTTGTGTAGCTGTTAATGTTTTAAATCCAGCTTTAGAACCTTGGTAGAGTGATTTCTCTATAAACTTGCGCAGTTTCAGTTGGTCGAGTAAATCACTACCCGCAATTTTTGTAATAAGATTTAAGCCCAACCCCTGAGCTTTATTTACCATATTGGTCATTCCGACTTACCTGTGTTTTTGTGTTGGTATAGCATCATCGTGACATGGAAATATTTAAAAAACTATGTCAAAGCTGACAAAGTGATTGACCTTTTACTAGGGCTTTAGGTTGATGGTTTTTTGTGGTTAATCTACTGAAAATAATGGAATAATTATTTATAAAAATACCCAACAAATGTTGGGTATTGACTAAAGTGACAGTTTCAAATTTTAACGTCAGTATTTCAATCACAAGATATTTTATGTTAAATACATTAAAATATTAAAGATAAGGCGTAATCATTTTGCGAACATTGGTTTTTGCTTCAATGACGGTCATAAATGTATAAGCACCGATGAACTTACGGCTAATAAACATAAATTCTTTTGGAGGAACGCTAAAATAACGAGACGCCATAGATTTAGATGCACGTTGCATGACACGACTATGCAGCTGGCTTTTTTTCCAATCATAACGATTTTGTTCATCCATGACACCAATAGGTAAGTCAGGATTATTGAGAGGTGTGCTAAATGCTTCGGTTGCAAGTAAAAATACTTTTGCCATGTCTGGTTTAATTGTCAGCGGCATACCATCAAAAAATTCATAGCCAGACATAGAGTTCACCATTTCTTCGGCATCATGGTGATATCCAGATTTTATTAGGTTTCGCGCAACTGTTAAAAGTTGATCGTCAAATTGACGGATTGCACCAAAATCAAGAAGGATGATTTTATCTCTAATATCATCACCATTTCCCAAGCGGACGAGATAATTACCAAAATTTGGATCGGTCTGCATTTCACCCCATTCAAACAATTCGCGTACTGCAATTTCAAGTGATGCTTCACCTAATCGATTGCGACGTTCTTGTGGAAGTGAAAGCATGACAGGGCTGTTAATGGGTACGCCACGCTCAAAGGTCATGCACAATACTTGATCTGTACAATAGTGATCTATAATTTGTGGTACGCCATAACGTGAATCATTTTGGAGCCGTTCTGCAAAACGTCTTGTCGTTGCCGCTTCTACATGATAATCCACTTCACGGTGCATCATTTCTTTGACTTCATCAAACCACTGATCAAATTCACGAGTCTGTGGAACCATGCGAGTAAGTTTAATCATGTTGCGGAATAAACTCATGTCGGAGTCGATTGCCGCTGCTACACCAGGATATTGAATTTTTAAAACCAATTCCAAACCATCAGATTTACGGGTTGCACGATGAACTTGAGCGAGGGAAGCTGTTCCAATCGGCTCATGATCAATGGTTAAATCATCAAGTTTAGAGCCAAGTTGCTTTTGTAATTGTTGTTTGATGGCTGGCCAAGCAAGTGCAACTGTTTGATTGTTGAGTGTATTTAGAGCTTGAGTGATTTCTTCTGGTAGAAAGTGCTCGCCATAAAGTGCCATCATTTGACCAATTTTAACAATCGAACCTTTCAGTTTTCCAATTTCTTGAACCAAATAATGAGCTTGTTCTTTCATCATTTGCTTACGCTTTTTTTCTTTTTCTTCTTCACTTGAAAAGATTGAACCTGCACTTGAAGCTGCCCAGCGTGTACCTGCCAATAATGACGCTTTTGCAATCGACAAACGTCGATCCATTGATGAGGTCTTTAACTGTTTGAGCTTTTCGTTCTGATCAGACATGAAGATTAAATCCTTTAATAAGCGATTCGAAAAGAAGATTAATTGTCATGAATACTACATGGAATAACCGTATTTAAATAGTTCAATTCGCTGAATGGGTGAATAAAAGTGAGCTTTTTGGCAAAACAAAATAGCCTAAGCAAAATATTTATTTTACATTGTAAACTGAATTTTAATATTTTCTCGATCTTTTAACATTTGCCTATTGGTTTGAATATGTTGACTAATCATATTTTTCACTTGCTGATTTGTAAATCCAAGTGCGTAGCCTTTAACAATGATAATACTGGGCAGACTAAAGAAAAAATATTTAACATCATCTACAGTGACATCATCATATATTCCTTGTTCAGTTAGCGTAAGTTGAAAAAATTGTTTTTCAACTTTGACAGACGAGTTAACTTCATCGTCCCACCATGATTGACGCATTGCCATTAAATTGTTGTGTTTATAGCTCATAAATTGTCTAAATTCTGAATTGATTTTAAATCTATGTCCCTTATATAGAGTCGAATTCTATTAATTTCAAGTTTTAAATAACACATCACAAAATAAACTTAGATTGCAAGCTGAAGGCTATTGATTTGTTTTAAAAACATACAATAATAGTGGGAAAATTAAATCTAAATATTAGGTGCTTTGTGAAATTATTAATCAGTTGTATTGTATTATTATCCACACAAAATACTTTTTCAGAAGTATATAAATCCACACAGAAAAATAATGTTATTTATCTGAATAAGCCTTGTGTAAATAAGCCATTAACTCCAAATCAATTTTAAGCTTCACTGACTGATACGCAAAAGTATCAACAATGGAAAGCCAAAAGAGAACCACAAACTGGCATGTCTGGCGATCAAGTCATTAAAACAACCCGTTGGGGGAGCGCCAACTAGAAAAAGATCATATAGAACTTATCAGGGGAAAGAAGAGACTTGGTACTATGAAGACAGTGGATATATTTCTTTAAAAAATGGAAAAGTAATATCAATTAGCCAATAAATTTTGTTGTTAATCGCATTTATTTCAAATGAATTTTATGATGAATGACAGAGAGTTGATTGTATTTTATTTCAAATCTTTTACACTCTATCCATATAGATATTTAATTAAAATAATGTTTTTAACGGGGAATTTTGATGCAATTAAAGTATTGGGGAATCAGTGTCGCTTTATTATTACCTATGCATGCTAAAGCAGTGGGGTATAGTTCTGAATATTTATCTTGCGTAAACTCAGGCAGCAATGCATTTTCATCTTGTGCGAAAGATGAGTTTAAATATCAGGATGACCGTTTAGAAGCATTATTTAAAAAAACTTTAGTTGTGTATTCTGATAAAGATAAAAAAGTACAAAATAAATATCAAAAGCAATGGCTGAAACAGCGAGATAAACGTTGTGGTGAAGATAATAAGTCTGTATCAGATGCTTATAAAAGTAAATATTATCTTTGTGCGCTAAAAGACACAGTAAATAGAGCCAATACACTGGAAAAGCTATCGTTTAGATTATAAAATTTGTTGTTTTCGAATTAGATCGTGAAAAATTTGGAAAGCATTATAAAACTCATGCAAAACAAGGTATCATAAGGCGTTTAAAAAATTTGACCTTGGAGAAAACCTACGTGGATCGACCGACTATTAGCCCTGAACATATTCAGGAAGCTGCTGAAAACTTAACAACAATTCGTGATTTTATTCGCTTTGGTGTTACAGCTTTACGTCAATACGATGCACATTTAGGTCAGGGGACAGAGGATTATTTTGCTGAAAGTTCGGCATTGGTTTTACAAACCATGTCTTTGGAATGGAAGGTAGATGCGGAAATTCTAGATGCAAAATTATTACCAAGTGAAAAAACTGAATTTTTAAGTCTTCTTGAGCGTCGTGTGAATGAAAAAGTTCCGACTTCTTATTTATTAAATCTTGCTTATTTCGATGGCAAACCATTTTATGTAGATGAACGTGTTCTGATTCCGCGTTCACCTATTGCTGAATTAATTCAAAATCGCTTTGCACCATATTGCTTGGATGAAAATGGTCAAGTACGTGAAGCAGAAAATAATTTACCTGAAAATCCGAATCCTAAAATACCACAACGTATTTTGGATATGTGTACAGGTTCTGCTTGTATCGCGATTGCTTTGGCGTATGCGTTCCCAGATTCGGAAGTTGATGCAACTGATATTTCTAAGGAAGCTTTAGAAGTCGCGTCAATCAATACAGAACATCATAATAAACAATACCAAGTGGCTTTAATTGAGTCTGATTTATTCTCAAAAATTCCTGCTGAAAATCAATATGATTTGATCGTTTCAAATCCTCCATATGTCGATGCAGAAGACATGGCTGATTTACCTGAAGAATTTTTACATGAACCAGAGTTGGCACTCGCTGCTGGTCAAGACGGTTTAGATCTTGTTCGTAAAATGTTAGCTCAAGCAGCTGATTATTTAACTGAAAATGGCTTAATTGTGATTGAAGTTGGTAATTCGGAATGGGCAATGAAACAGAATTTTAATTCGGTTGATTTTTATTGGTTGCAGTTCCAAAAAGGCGGCACAGGTATTTTTGCCCTAACTGCTGAACAATGTCGTACTTTCCGTGATTTATTTATCGAATCTACACAAGCTTAAGGAGTCGCGAACATGGCAGGTAATAGTATTGGACAACTCTTCCGTGTAACGACTTGTGGTGAATCTCACGGCGCAGGCTTGATGGCAATTGTAGATGGTGTGCCGCCAGGTTTAGCATTGTCGGCAGAAGATTTACAAATAGATTTGGATCGTCGTAAACCTGGAACATCTAAGTTTTCAACACAACGTAAAGAACCTGATGAAGTTGAAATTATTTCTGGGGTTTTTGAAGGTAAAACTACAGGAACTTCAATTGGATTATTGATTCGTAATGCTGACCAAAAATCTAAAGACTACGGCAATATTGCGCAAACTTTCCGTCCAGGCCATGCGGATTATACCTATACGCATAAGTATGGTTTCCGTGATTATCGTGGTGGTGGTCGTTCAAGCGCACGTGAAACAGCGATGCGTGTTGCTGCGGGTGCAATTGCGAAGAAATTCTTATCAGAAAAGTTCGGTATTGTGATTCGTGGTCATGTCACCCAAATTGGTAACGAAAAAGCCCAAGCTTTGGATTGGAATGAAGTTTCAAACAATCCATTCTTTTGTGGAGATATTGAAGCTGTTCCTCGCTTTGAAGCACTTGTAACATCTTTGCGTGAGCAAGGAACCAGTTGTGGCGCAAAGCTTGAAATTTTTGCAGAGAAAGTTCCAGTTGGTTGGGGTGAACCAGTATTTGATCGTTTAGATGCAGATATTGCCCATGCGATGATGTCTATTAATGCGGTTAAAGGTGTTGAAATTGGTGATGGTTTTGCAGTAGCAGAACAATTTGGTCATGAAACCCGAGATGAATTAACCACAGATGGTTTCTTGGCAAATCATGCCGGTGGAATCTTAGGTGGGATATCATCAGGTCAAACCATACGAGTTGCTATTGCACTTAAACCGACTGCAAGTATTACCACTCCAGGTAAAACAATCAGTATTAATCGTGAAGATACAGATGTATTGACTAAAGGTCGTCATGACCCATGTGTAGGTGTACGTGCGACACCTATCGCAGAAGCAATGTTAGCCATTGTTTTAATGGATCATTTTATGCGTAATCGTGCACAAAATGCCGATGTTGTTGCACCATTTGCACCGATTGAGCCTAAATAATAAGACTTCATCTTTACCTCTTTTTAGAATTATTCTGAATCACAAAAAACCAGACTTCAAGTCTGGTTTTTTTTATACTTATGAATGATGCAAAGAATATGAATTATTGAACAAGTTGACCAGTATAACCTTTTAAGAAGGTGAGGTAAGCTGAAGATTGCTGACCATCTGCTTTTAAGATTGCACGTTCTACATTACCTTGGTCAGTCACAAGTTTAAGCGTAATTTCTTTACCACTGCGGAATGAGTTTAAGAAGCTGACAGGCACTTGAATTGAATTTGATGAAACTTGATTTTCAGCAACAGTCGTATATTGAGTCGTATTAATCGTTGAATATGTATAAGGTTGACCGTCGACTAAAAATACAAATTGTTTAATATTATATTTTTGTGGGTTATTAATTTCAGCTGTAATTTTAAAGCCATTGCGCTGTTCATTATTCCACCGCATTGAAAGTTCAGGACAAACTTCGTTCGCCTCACAAATAAGTGGTCCTTTAGTAACAACACGTTCAGGGTAAGAACCCGCGCAGCCGACTAAGCTTAAGCATGCCAAAGAAGAAATTAAAGCAAATTGAAGTTTCATGACGCTTCCTATATTCATTAATGTTATTGCTTGTTGGTAATGTGTAAAACTTACCGCTTTTAAGTAAAAAAGTGAATGAAATATATCACTTTTGCGGTTGTATATTTGTATTCTAAAGCATTTTTATTATTGAATAAGACCTAATTATTTGCGAGATCTTTTTTGGGTTGATTCTATTTAGACAGTGCATCAATATTTATTTGTGAATATAGTATTTCTTGTAAGTCGAACTGATGAACTAAATCGATTGCTCTTGATGGATTTTACTAAAAATAATCTATTTTTGAATGAAGCTATATTGTGAAATTGTACTGTAACAATTGACTGACATAATGAATTTAATAAGAAGAAACAACAAAAATATTGCAACTAGAGCATTAAAAAATGATTAATTAGCGATATTAGGCAGTAAGATTTAGTCGACCCACTATTTAACATAGTGGGTTTTCTTTTTTTAGTATCTATTTGAAGATTATCTATGCAAATAATTGTTTTTTTAGCGCCTAAGTACACAAAAAGGTGATATAAATAAAAATAAAGTGTATATGAAAAAGGAGTGCATTTAATGAAAACTACAGTAAAGTACGTTGTTCTTAAAAGTAGAGAATATCAACTAGGCACACCTTTATTTGAAGAAAGTTTAGAGGTAGATGCCAATTATTTTGACCAAATTCCAAATGTGATTCATTTTCAAAATCACGATTTTAAAGTCAAATCTAAAGAATTAACACGTAAACAGATTTTTGATGATTTTGAGGAATCTCAGATCATTCTTATTAAAGTCATTGCCGTTAATTAACTGTTTTAGAAAGATAAAACCTACTAAAGAAAGTGGGTTTTATTAATTTTGAGCTAATTATATCGTACATCACTTTTAGGACAACGTGGCTATCGTCCTAAACAAGCTCATCAGTTGACATAAAGTTGTCGTTATATATAGACTTCACGCCTTACTCCTTTTGTTAAGGTTCAATATTAACCTTGGTTGATCGAAAATTTTTTTATGTAGATATCGTACATTTAGGTGCTACAAGGCAATCAAAACATACGATTTCGCATTGTATAGAGCGATAAAAGCTCATTCATGCGTATAGTGTAACCTTTGATAATGATAAAGAATTTTCGGAGCATGAAAGGATTACTAATTAAGGTGTAGTCACGTATTTTGCTGATACGTATAAGTCGATTCAGCGAGCAAGGAATGAAAACACCAATGGTTTAATTAGACAGTTCTTGCCAAAATCATTAACATATCGAAAATATTACAGTTGCTCAAATACAGGCAATTGAGGACAATTTAAATAATCGTCCTCGTAAATCTCTTGGATGGCATACACCCAATGAAGTTATGGCTGGGTTTTTAACTGTCGCAGCTGCTAGTTGGAGCTACCTTTTTTAAAAAATCCTGCTTCTTCAGATTTTGGATAAGTAGTTAATAATTTGTTTTTATACACATTTGCAGATTGAATATTTTTATTTACATCTTTAGAAATGCTGTAAAGTTGATATAAGGCACGGGGTGCTTTCGATGAGTTTGGAAATTTAGCAGCAACGATTTCATAATTCTTTTTTGCTTCGGTGTAATTTGGCGGATCAATTGCCAAATTAAATTCAGCTAACCAAAAGTAAGCATTTCCAGTATAAATGCTGTTAGGGTTATTTTTAATAAAATTTTGCATTGGTGAAATCGCTTGTTTAGCACCACCATTTTTATAAGCATCTAATGCGATAGTATAGGCTGCTTTTTCAAGTTCAACGGGGTCGCTAGAATTATTATTTTTGCTCACACTCGAACTTACAGAAGAGGTTTGAGTAGTTGCATTACTTGTGACGGCTTGTGGTTTGATCTCTGTTGTGGGTGTTTGTGGTGTAATTTGATTTTGAGTATCTGTTTGTGTATCGGTTGGCGTAACTTGTTGGTTATCCTCGGTGGGTTCAAGCTTTTGATTCAATAGTTCTAGACGTTGATCCAAGTCTGTATAACGATTGGTTAGCTCTTTATTCAGTTGATCGATCGCATTATCTTGTTCTTCAATTTTTCCGCGCAATTCACGAATTTGATTTTCTAGTTGCTGATTTTTTTGAATTAAATCCCAATTCATATTTCCCGTGATTGGTGTGTTGCTATTAGATATTACATTTGCAGAAGAGTCACTTAATCCACGAGATTCAATTGGAATCGCATATGATGCTGTTGAGCTGATTAAAGCAAGAGAAAGTAGGGCATGCTTGTTTAGCATAGTTTTAAATCCATCATCGTTTAGTTTTTTCATATCAAACGGGCGAATGCCCCAGTATGTGAATGAAAATCAATAAGTGTACTCATTAGAAACGGCTATCCGCTGAATTGCAAGATGCATTTACAATCTTCAAATAATTATTCGCAGATTATGAGTGCATTAAAGATTTTTAATTTAAGATTTTTCTGTGCCTAAACATGGATTGAGTTGAAGCAAAGTTCCTTATTTTTCGATGTTGGATTCGAGTCAACTATAAAATTTGCATAAAATTGATCTAATTTGATGAGGAAATAAGCAAACGAATGAATAACTTGAGAAAATCACAATGTTTGGCTTGAAAGAAAATAAAAAATCTCTATACTCTGATCTTGCAATGGTAGCCCTGCTGGTGGCTTCGCAATTGTACTCTGAAAACCCCGCCAGGACCGGAAGGTAGCAACGGTATCAGAATTACGATGTGCCGAAGTTTTGCTAGTAGGGCTGCCACCATTTTTATTATAAATAATACTAATCAAGACCTATCTTATTTAAAACTAAATTCACTATTTTTGCACATTAATTTTAATAATTCTAAATATATCATTCACTTTAATTTCATTGATCATTTTAATCAAAATCATTTTCTTTTCTTGAAATTGCTTTCATAATCGCATCCATTTCAAAGCCCCGATATTGTAAAAAGCGAATTTGTTTGGCTTTTATTTTTGGATCTTTAGCGACATCTGTACCATATTTTTTCAATTTAAGCTCATAGGCTTGTGTGTACCAATCAATCTCGGCTAAGTCTTCTTGTACCAAGTCTTTATCAAGCTGTTTGGTGCGTAAAGCGAGCTTTATTCGATTAGGTCCTTTGCCTTTACGCACTTGACTGCGAACAGTCATTTCAGCCACACGTTGATCACTTTGATAATCTTTTGCTGCTAATTCATCAACTAAGATTAAAACTTCCTCTCTATTTTGTGCCCAAGTCATTAATTTTTCGATTAAATCGGCTTTAGAGTATTCTTTGCGTGTAAGTACTGCGAAGGCATAAGAGCGCAGGCGAGTGCCTGTTAAGCCTTGTGGCTTATTAGCTTCTGCCGATTCACGATCAAAATGCAGCGCAGTATCTTCATTTATGTGAGTGAGTGCTTCTACAATAAAAGCATGGCCAGTTTGAGTGGGGGTGTCTCCAAATTGATCTTTGAGTGCTTCGTAATCAATCATTTTTGGAAAGGTTGAATTTGGCATTGGCGTGTGGACTATTCAAATGATTTCATAAGTAGGGTGATATTTTAACTGATGTTATGCGCAATATCATTTTGATATTGAATGCAATTAGAAAAATAGAAAAAATTAAAATCTGAACAGAAGCTAAATAACAAAGATTCTTTTTAGATATGTGTATAGATTGGAGTGAGATGGTGGAAATAATCAAACGCCCCGAAAGGCGTTTGATTATTTTGATTTAGATACTTTAATAAGCAAAAGTATTAAGCATCTAAAAATTCAGGTTCTTCTTCTTTATCATCGACAGGCTTGGTTACAGGCGTTAATAGCTTTTCTCGAATTAAGCGATTAAGCTCTTGAGCAATTTCAGGATTCTCTTCTAAATGACGAATCACGTTATTTTTACCTTGACCAATTTTATTGCCTTGATATGAATACCAAGCACCCGCTTTATTCACTAACTCTTGTGCAACAGCAAGATCAACTAATTCCCCAAGTTGGTTCACGCCTTTGCCATACAAAATTTGGAATAAAGCTTCTTTAAATGGAGGAGCCATTTTATTTTTAACAACTTTTACACGAGTTTCAGAACCAACGATTTCATCGCCTTCTTTAACTTGCCCAATACGACGAATATCTAGACGTATAGATGCGTAGAATTTCAGTGCGTTACCACCAGTTGTTGTTTCAGGGCTACCAAACATGACACCAATTTTCATACGAATTTGGTTAATGAAAACAACCATGCAGTTTGAGCGTTTAGCATTACCTGTGATTTTACGTAAGGCTTGGCTCATCAAACGAGCTTGTAAGCCCATGTGAGAATCGCCCATCTCGCCTTCAATTTCAGCTTTAGGTGTTAATGCTGCTACAGAATCGACAACGATCATATCTACCGCACCTGATCGCACGAGCATGTCTGCAATTTCAAGCGCTTGTTCACCATGGTCAGGCTGAGAAACAAGTAGGTTGTCTAAATCCACACCTAATTTTCGTGCATATTGAGGATCTAGAGCATGTTCCGCATCGATAAAGGCACACGTTCCACCTGCTTTTTGGCATTGTGCAATTGCTTGCAATGTCATGGTCGTTTTACCAGAAGATTCAGGGCCATAAATTTCGACAATACGACCTTTAGGTAAACCACCTATACCGAGTGCAATATCAAGCGTTAAAGAGCCTGTAGATACTGCTTCAACTGCTAATACAGTATTGTCACCAAGGCGCATTACTGTGTTTTTACCAAATTGTTTTTCAATTTGGCTTAGGGCAGCATTAAGTGCCTTACTTTTGTTATCATCCATCTCGTAAACCTCTAACGATGTACTATCACTAATATCTTAAGTGGATGTGATTAAATTAGATCTTTCGTCCACGGCAGCAATAGTGACAGAAATTAAAAATCTGTTCTATATTTAAATTTATCTATGCGACATAAAATGTCGTGCTCGACCAAAGCGAATTTTAGTCATCATCATAAGACCAAGATTGGTCAAATTGCTGATCATTTTCTTGTTTAAATTTATGGATGTCACGCCGATCTTTTTTACTCGGACGATGATCTGGTCGGGCTAGATTATGCAATTTTCTTTGGGATGAAAGCAACTCTCTGCGTGTAATACTGGCTTCAGTTTCTTCATAAAGTTGTTGTGCAATGGGTGCGCCACCGCGAACTGCTGAAAGGGCTTTGATCACCACAGTTTTGCGGTCTATTCCTTGCTGTATCGTAAGTTCCATGCCAACACGGATTTCCCTAGATACTTTGACTCGATCATTACCATGATGAACTTTACCGCCTTCAATCGCATGTTTTGCAATGGAGCGAGTTTTAAAAAAACGTGCAGCCCAAAGCCATTTGTCTACACGCATAGATTCTACAGGTTCAAGGTTAGGCTGTTTTGACATCGACATCCTTATTTTCTAAATGGGATAAAATGGGTAAAAGTTCTGTTAAATCATGAATCGCAGGATATTCCAATTCCAAGGCATGACGTGCTGCGCGTAGACTTGAGGGTTGTGTAATGGTGATTAAATGTTGAATCCCAAAGTTCTCAGCACCTTTTAATACCGGAGCGGTATCGTCAACTAAACATGCATATTTAGGGTCAAAAGGATGTTGTTTTTGTAGGATTTGCCAAAACTCAACAAACTCTTTGGAATAGCCAATTTCTTCACTGCTGATCATTACTTCAAAATAAGGGCTTAAATCAACATTTTCAAGTTTAAGTTTTAAACCTGCACAATCTGCATTGGTCAGTAGCCAGCAACGGTAGCCTTGTTGTGTTAATTGTTTTAATAATTCAAAACATCCGACTCGAGGTGCAATTTTATCCTTATGCTCATATTGCAGTTGTAAGACGTCCACACCGACTTTTTCTGTCCAATATTTTGATGAATACCAACAAAGTGTATGATTATGTTGTTGGTAGAATGCTTTTAAAATATTTTGACTTTGTTCTAAGGTGCATTGATGGGTTTCTGCGTGGCGTTCTGGAAGTTTATGGTTCCAAATCAGGTCATCAAAAGCTAAGTCAAGGAGCGTACCGTCCATATCAAACATGATGATTGGTTTTTGCATTTAAACAATCTCAAATGGTTTTAAAGTTTAGTAAAATGAAGTCAAACTATTAAATTTCAATGATATTAATACTTAAAAGCTAACATCAACGTCATTAATGAATGGAATTTCAAAGTATAACAAGCTAAGCCATATTTTAAGTCTAATTATCTACATGACTGTGTAGATGATTTTTAAAAAATTGAAACTGCTGTAAATAAAGTCATAGGCAGGGATATACAACGTTTCGTGAGTTATTATGCTGAGGTTTTTTGAGAAAGCCCTTTGGAAAAAGTGGTCTGGTTATCATCGACGAAGCTCGGTAGAAACCAAATTTTTTATTTTGATTTGTATTTTTAGATATTGTTAATTTTCCATTACATTATCGAGTAGAGGGATTTTTATCAGCATTTATATTCTTTAAATGAATAAAACCAAATACAACTATATCTATTGAATCAGTTCGGATTAAAATTTAACAATGTGAATATAAATCGTTTTTAATTTTGAGTTTTTTCTATGAACCCGTTTTGGTCTAAATTAATTTCTTCTTTATGGAATGAGTTGAGTAAAAATAAAAAAGCTTCATCTGATATTGCTGTCGCTGTGGATAGTGCTTCGAATGATATTGGTTTTGCTCAAGATTTTACACAGAATAAAATTACAAAAATTAGTCGTAAAGGTGTAGATCTTATTTGTGGTTTCGAAGGTTTAGAACTTCAAGCGTATGATGATGGTGTCGGTGTTTGTACCATTGGCTATGGAACAACAATTTATCCGCATGGGCAACCTATTCGTTATGGTGATTGTTGTACTATTGAACAAGCGAAAGATTATATGCAGCATGATTTAAGAAAGTTTGAATCAGTGGTTAATCAAGCTGTTACGGTTACGCTGACCCAAAATCAATTTGATGCTTTAGTGTCACTTAGCTACAACATTGGAACGGGTGCTTTTAAAAATTCCACGCTATTAAAATTGCTCAATTCAGGCGATTATATTGCTGCAAGTCATCAGTTTGATGTATGGATTAAAGCAGGTGGAAATACGGTACAAGGCTTGGTGAACCGTAGGGCGGTAGAGAAGTTATATTTCTCTAAAAAGTAATTTGAAATGTTTTCGTCTGTTTTGAATCGTAACTTTTACTATGTAATGAATAACAATACAGACAAATTTTTAAGCTCTGCGCAGTATTTTATCTTTTAATTGTATCCAATTGGTTGAAATCCAACAGACAAACGAGCCAATTGTCACTAAAAAGACACCATACCAAAACTCTGTAGGTAAACTTGTTTGTAAAATAAGCATGGACATAACAGTTGAAATTACAGGGCTAAAGTAAGATAAAGTCACTAAAATGGTAATGTTTCCTTTAATAATTCCGATATTCCATGCGGCATAACCTAAAGCGACGACCAAAGAAACAATCAATAAATAGCTTGTTGTGATTAAATCAAAACTTGGTAGATTGGCTAAATCATGCGACCACAAGTATTTAATCCATAAAACTACAGAAATAGCGACAAAGAAAAATGAAATCGGGTTGTGACCATCGCTATATTTCTTGGTAATGACGCAATATAAAGACCATAGACTTGCCCCAATAAATGCCAAAATGTAACTGATTGGGTTTGAATAAATATTCTGCATAATATTCTCCCAACTAAACGAACCTTGTCCCATTTGAATGACAACAATTCCGCCTAAACTAATGGTTAAACCAACGATCACGAAGGGGTTAAATTTAATTTCCTTAAATAGAATCAACATGACAACAGTCAAGCTTGGCCATAAATAATTAACTACACTGACTTCAATTGCTTGTTGTGCAGTTTGCGCCAATGCAATGGCGTAGGAAAAACAAACTTCATAAATCACAAATAAGAGCGTTGCGAATACTAAATATTGTCTAGAAATTAATTTGAGATTAGGAATTTTAAAGAAAATCAATAAAATACAGGTGCTCAATGTATACATGAGTGTTACAGCTAAATCAGCACCAAGACTAAAGCTAATTTTCTTTAATAAACCGACAATGGATGACCATTGTAAAATTGCACTTAAACCGATAAGGGTCGCGAGATTTTTAGACATATCACGCTCAAGAATCTGTAGATACAGACAATGGGGGGAGAAAAGGAATATGAATAATTATATCGTATAAATTGAACTTGGCAGAATTTTTAGCATTTTTATAACTCCAAAATCTATCGATAATTACAATTTTAACTGCCGATAATTTCACTTCAGCAATCTATCTTTGACCATTATTTTGCTTATAACGATGAGGTTTAAATGAACAAGATAAAAAATAAATATTTTTAATGTAAAAACGCTTTGTTTTCAGTTCATTTTTTTATATAAACATAGTAACAACGATTAAAATTTGATAAAGAAAACTAGTGAGAAAATGAATGAGAAGATTGCCCGTATATTTATTATTGGATACTTCAGGGTCTATGCACGGCGAGCCTATAGAAGCTGTTAAAAATGGGGTAGAAATTCTCATTTCATCATTAAGACAAGATCCTTACGCACTTGAAACAGCTTATTTGTCTATTATTACTTTTGATACCCAAGCACGACAATTGATGCCATTGACTGAAATTGCGATGTTTCAGCCACCACAATTACAAGCAACGGGGACAACGCAACTGGGTGATGCACTTGCATTATTGGCAGAAAAAATTGATCAAGAAGTGCAAAAAACTACGCATGATACCCGTGGAGATTGGAAACCTTTGGTTTTTATTATGACAGATGGCGCCCCTACGGATGATTGGACGAAAGGCTTTGAAAAATTAAAAAAAGTAAAAACAGGTATGGTGATTGCTTGTGCAGCAGGACACAATGCGGATACCAGTATTCTTAAACAAATTACTGAAGTTGTAGTAGAGCTAGCAACAGCAGATTCAAATACAATTAAAGCCTTTTTCAAATGGGTATCGGCAAGTATTTCCACAGGAAGTCAAAAAGTCGATGCAGGACAAAAAGAAGTTACGGGGTTGAATGATCTTCCGCCACCGCCACCAGAAGTCAATGTGGTTTTATAGACATGTAGTTTTGTAAAAATAATGAATACATTCATAAGTCGTTTAAAAATATGAAAAGGATATAACGATGGGAATAACACTTGCTAAAGGTCAGGGGCTAAGCCTTGAAAAATCAGAACATAATTTGTCATTGGTGACGATTGGTTTAGGTTGGGACATTACCGAGCAGAAAAAGGGTTTTTTGGGTGGGTTGTTTGGTGCGAAGACTGAAGAGCATGATTTAGATGTTGTTGCATTTCTGTGTGATGCCAATGGAAAAATCAAAGACTTGGGTTGGGATGCTTCTCAAAAGGCAACACTGGTCAATAGTGATGTGATTTTCTTTAATAATTTAAGCCATCGTTCAGGTCAAATTTGGTTAACAGGTGATAATCGTACGGGTGCAGGCGACGGCGATGATGAACAAATTATCGTCAAGCTGAATACACTTTCACCTGAATATCACAAGATTGTTTTTATTGTGCAAATTTATAATGGTGCAACTAACAATCAACATTTTGGTCAGGTTAAAAATGCGTTCATTCGTGCCGTAGATGCTTCAGGTAAGGAAATGGTACGTTTTAATTTATCTGGAATTGGTCAATATGATCAACAGCGTTCCTTGTTGTTCGCAGAATTGGTCAGAGAAAACAATGGATGGAAATTTAATGCTGTCGGGAATTCATCACCCGCAGATAATTTTGTTACATGGTTGAAAAATTACGTATAAAAGAGAAAAAAATGCGCCGTTTACCTGTTTTTATTTTATTGGACACTTCAGGCTCGATGCGTGGAGAACCCATTCATTCTGTTAATGTCGGTTTGCAATCAATGTTAAGTGCATTAAGACAAGATCCTTATGCGCTTGAAAGCGTTTATTTGAGTGTGATCACTTTTGATATGGAAGCAAGAGTATATATACCGCTAACTCCGTTAGAACAAGTACAAATTCCAGATCTTGATGTGCCGAATGTCGGTGCAACATTTATGGGTGCAGCATTGGAGTTGTTGGCGCATGAAGTACAACAAAATGTTCAAAAAAGTACTGATGATGTAAAAGGTGATTGGCGTCCTTTATTGTTTCTTATGACTGATGGTTCTCCGTCAGATGTATATGCTTATCAACAAATTATTCCAACCATTAAGCAGTCAAATTTTGCCACGATTGTTGCTTGTGCCGCAGGTCCTAAAGCAAAAACTGAAGCATTATTACAACTAACAGATCAGGTGGTTGTCTTAGACACCATGGATTCAAATAGTTTTTCAAGTTTCTTTAAATGGGTATCGGCAAGTGTGGTTGCAGGCAGCAGTAGTGCAGGGGTAACAGATTCAATTTCGTTACCTCCGCCACCTGCGGAAATACAGTTGGTTTTATAATATTTGAAATATTCATGTAAATAAGCATACGTGCTTGTATTTGGAATTTTAAAACAAAGTAATCAGTCTGATTTTATTAAGTAACTTATTATATATGGATTATATAATAAAAATAATCAAGGTGAAGTTATGCGCCGTTTACCCATTTTTTTTGTATTAGATTGTTCTGAGTCGATGGTGGGACAACCGCTTGAATCTGTTCAAGATGGAGTCGATCTAATTCTGAGTAGTTTAAGAAAAGATCCTTATGCTTTGGAGACTGTGTATGTTTCAGTCGTTGCTTATGCAGGGATTGTTCGAACTTTAGTGCCATTAACCGAATTATTTGCTTTTAAAAACTTTAACTTACCCTTAGGTGGTGGAACACATTTAGGCAAAGCGCTGGATCATCTTGGACAAGAATTAGATCGTTATGTGATGAAAACCACCAGTGAAGTTAAAGGTGATTGGAAGCCGATGGTTTATTTATTTACAGATGGTCGTCCAACGGATGAGTATGAACAAGCCATTGAACGGTGGAATGCAAAATTTGCCAATAAAGCCACGGTTGTTGCAATTGGTTTGGGTGCAGATGTAGATTTTTCTATATTAAATAAACTGACAGAGCATGTGATTTCAATTGATCAAATTAACCCAGAATATGTGAAAGGTTTGTGTAAATGGATTACTGCTTCTGTGGTGTCACAAAGTGTGAGTGTTGGAAATAACCAACAAAACAATGAGTTATTACCAATAGATGAGCGCTACATGCGTTTAGCTAAAGACGCGTTATCAGTAAGTAAAAATAAAATTGATGAACATTGTGCGACTTTTGTCGGACGCTGTCAGAAAATGAATAAGCCTTATATCATCAAGTATACGAGGAACTTACAATATAAAAGCCCCGCAGATTTAAACATTAATATTTATAATTTTAAATTAGATACATGCAGCATTATTTCTGAAGAATATTTTACATGGTCTGATCAGAATGCACCAATTAAGCAAATTAATACAGCTGAATTAGATGGTTTTCCTGAATGTCCACACTGCTTTTCTGAAACTGCGTTTGCTGTGTGTGGATGTGGGAATTTAATGTGCTATGACGGTTATCGTGACTCTGTTGTTTGTCCGTGGTGTCGTCGTCAAATTAGTTTTTCAGCTTCTGGTGAAGATTTTAATTTAAATCGAGGTCAGGGTTAGTAAATATACTTACATTGTCATTTTAATGTCATTACAGTCTAGTGGGAATTTAAGTGATATTTAAATAATGATAGTATTAATAATCACTGAATATAAAGAATTTAGATAATAAAATTGAGGGAAAAATGGATAGCTACGAATGTAAAATTAAACGGGTTTTGGCCGAAAATAAACAAGATTATAGCGAAGCATTTTCTGAATTTTTATTGCATGAGCAAAATTTACCGCAACTTTCTAAATTAATTATTGAATTGAAAAATAGGCAATTGCGTTGTGAAAATACGTTGAATATTAATGAGCCAACGGCTGAATCTAAAGCATCCGAAGTTCCAGAAAAATTAAATGAAATTCGACATGGAATTGTTGAGATTGAGCAAAAAAATGAAAAGGGATTACAAGATGAAGTATTTGAGAGTAATCATAAAAGTCATTCATCTCTTGTTTTGAATGAGAAAATTTCGCTACCTGAAAATATCGATTTGGATCACCATTTTCAAGGTGAGATAAAACCTATAGCACAGGATATTCAACACAATGACTTAACTGAACCATTGGTTGATTCTGTGGATCTCGGTATTAATGATGTTGATGATGATGCTATAACGACAATAGATGCAAAAAAACCAACTGTAGAAAATTTTGATCCCATTTCAAGTGAAAATTCTGCAGAATCACCGTTAGAGCAAGTGTCATCGCAGAATCCTACAGCAACTTTAATATCGGATACGGCACTTTCTGCCGAAACTGAGAAGAATAGACAAGAGATTGAATCAGTGTTTAGACGAAGTAAATATGAAGATATTAAATTTCAAGTTGAAAATGCACGTGTAGGACAAAGCTATCAATCTAAAATTATAATCATTTCTCATCATGATGCGAGTGAAATTAGGTTTAAAGCAGATAGTTTTTGTTTTCCAGATGAAGCTTTTTCTTTTGATGAAGATAGTCAAACGATTCAAGGTGAGCCGCTGCAATCACAAGAGTTTGAATTTACATTTCAATTTTCTGTAGCGCAAGAAATGCGTTCAGCGCATTGTCGTTTAAATGTAATTGCAGATCCTCGTAGTCTTTGGAAAGTACTAGAACCAGAAGCGGGGCAAGAATTTGCAAAACAACATACTGATAAAGCTATGATAGATACTGCGGATTATAAAATTATTGCCGCAAGTCGCCGTGGTCGTTCGCATGAACATGCAGGTACATTTAGAGATGATGATTTTTCGATTACACAAATTGAGGATAGCTCTTGGTCTGTATTATGTGCAGCAGATGGCGCAGGGAGTGCAAATTATTCTAGAGAAGGTTCTCGAATTGCTGCAGAGATTGTTCAAGGTGAATTTAGGCGTTATTTAACGCCAGATACCATAGATGTTTTGAATCATGATTTAGAACAGTGGCAAGTGGGTAGTCAAAGAGCCGAAACCAATGAAATTGCAGCAAAATTGAATCAACAATTTCACCTTGTTTATTATGAAATTTATAAATCGATTATCGAGGAAATAGAGTTAAAAGCCAATCAATTAGCTGTTAATCCCAAAGTATTCTCAACGACACTTCTCATTGCAGTTATTTGTAAATTAAAAGAAAAAATCTTTATAAGCACATTTTCTGTTGGCGATGGTGCAATTGCAGTTTATAGCGAAAATAATATACGTCTTATGAATGTACCAGATGGCGGTGAATATGCAGGACAGACAAAATTTTTAGATCGCAGCATTGCGCAAGAGTTTAATACACGTTTAAAAATAGGTTGTTTTGCAGATACAAATGCAGTGATGTTAATGACAGATGGTATCTCTGATCCTATTTTTGAAACAGATTCTGGTTTGTCTAATCATGCCAAATGGCAACGTTTGTATGCAGAGCTTGATCCTTTGATGCAAATTGAATCTGCTGATACTGCTTTATTAGAATGGATGCATTTCTTTACTCCTGGTCATCATGATGATAGAACGATGGCAGTTTTATGGAATAAGCCTTAAAAATGAAGAGTTAACTTATTTATAAATATTTGAAAATATCATATTAAGTAAAAAATCCGGCATATAGGTCAGGTAAAAACTAGGTAATCAAAATGTCAGCGAAAATTATCAAATGTAATACTGTCGATGGTCGTCCGATTGAATATGTAGATGAAATTATTGGTTCAGGTGCAATGAAAGATGTTTATTTTTCGCCTGACCGTAGTTACGTGGTGTGTTTTTTTAGTAAAGAAAAAAATAAGTTTTATGACTCTAAAGCTGCGTTGGAACAACAAAAAGACCGTTTAAAAGAAATCGTTGGAAATAAATGGCAAGGTATTTTCAATGGCGTTGGTGGTGATTATTGGAAGAATATTTTCTGTTGGCCAGATGGTTTAGTTGAGCATAATAATTTACTCGGTATTACTGCACCGACCTATAATAAGCAGTTCTTTTTTGAACATGGCTCGAAAAATAATGATTTTCTACAAATCAAAGGTAAGGAAAAAGAAGGGAAATGGTTTGCTAGTGCCAATAATCAGAATCGATTTTTAGATGAAAAAGAAAAAGGCACTTGGCTTAACTATCTCAAAATAGGGATTTTGATCTCACGTGCTGTGCGTCGTATGCATGCCGCAGGTTTAGCACATTCAGATTTATCTTATAAAAATATTTTAGTCGATCCTGTCACGGGCGGTGCATGTGTGATCGATGTCGATGGTTTGGTTGTACCGGGTAAATATCCCCCTGATGTTGTGGGAACACCTGATTTTATTGCACCTGAAGTAGTTAGAACCAGTCATTTGTCTAAAGAAGATCCAAATCGTTTTTTACCAAGTATTGCCACGGATAAGCACGCTTTAGCAGTATTAATTTATATGTATTTGTTATACCGCCATCCGCTGCGTGGTGGGAAAATTCATGATATGAATGATCCGCAAAAAGATGAAACTATTGGAATGGGTGAAAAAGCATTATTTGTCGAACATCCTACTGATACAAGTAATCGTGTTAAACCTTCTCAACTTAAAGTTAGCCAACAACCTTGGGCTGATCCTGCAAAAGTACCTTTTACGGTAACAGGGCCTTATTTATCAGAATTGTTTGTTAAAAGTTTTGTTGATGGATTGCATGATTCAAGTAAACGACCCTCTGCCAATGATTGGGAAACAGCTTTGGTCAAAACGGTTGACTTGATTCAGCCTTGCCATAATCATCGTTGTGGTCAAAAGTGGTATGTATTTGATAATTCAACGCAACCTGAATGTCCATTTTGCCATACCAAATTCAAAGGTAAATTACCTATTTTGAATTTGTACTCAGCTCGTCAACAAGGAAATTTTAGACCGGATAACCACCGTTTAATGGTATGGACGGGGCAATCGCTATATTCATGGCATGCCAATAATCTGATTGCGCCAAATGAGCGGTTAACACCAGAACAGACTAAACGTAAGGGCTATTTCGTTTTGCATAATGATGTTTGGTGGTTGGTGAATGAGGATTTGCCAGATTTAACCGATGTTGTGAATAAAACCAACATCCCAATTGGTGGTAAAATAGAACTGAAAGATGGTGTTCAAATTTTATTGTCTAAAGAAGATGGTGGTCGTTTAGCTGTCGTCCAGATGGTAGAAGCCTAATCCTTTAGGCTTTAAATTCATCTTAAATCTATAAAAATTAAAATCAGTAACTTAGAATAATTTTATCTTGTGTTGCATGTGGTGATTTTACCAATCCAAAAGTTTTATATCGGAGTAAAATCATCTCTGCCCAGTTTTTATGTGTCGCAGGCTCAATCATAGAACCATGACTTTTAAAGACACTTTTGGCATCATGTGCAAGAATTTGTTGGGCTTCATGAAATTCTTCTGGATGGACTTGAAAAGCCGAATGAATGTGTCCAATTTGATTTGGGTGAATTGCTGTTTTTGTATAAATACCATTGTTCATGTCTTGGGTGAGTTCTTGCATGAGTAAATGCGTATTTTCAAAATGTTCACAGACAGGCGAACTCAGCTGAAAACCATTGGGAATGAACAAACCAGCTAATTGAGAAATAAGAATGCCGACAGGTGTTTGATATATCGTGGTATTTTTAGGGCGACGTAAATTTAAACACGACAATAAATCATTGCCACCGATTCTTAAACATAGTGTTTTATGAAAATCGTATTTGAGTGCTTGTGACAACTCAATATTATGTGAAACATCAAATATTTCTTTGGTTTCAAGTGTTGGCATGTACTGCAAATTTGCAGGCAGCACATCCATCCAATTATTTAAATTATAAATATTGAATTTAGGTAAGATCATACCGTTAAAGGTTTGATTTAAATCCCAATCGACAATATGTTTCGCCATTTCAATATTACGTGGGCGAATAAAAATAGCAGGAGCTTTTAAGCTTGGAAATTCTAAGTGTTTTTGTAATAAATGTTTTAAATTGACCATTGCTGTTTGCACGTCACATTCTAAAACGGCATCTTCCAAACAAACGGCTATAGATTTAATCTGTGGAAATTTAATTCCTTGGGTAACTTCCCATAACTGTTCATGTGTTGCAGGAATGTACATCGTAGCGCCGAGTTCAATCGCATTGTGAAGTTGCTTCATTATTTTTTCTCAACTTTCTTTATCAGCGTAACGGCTAAATAAGGACCTAATTTTGATCCAAGGACATCTACAGGGATATTTCGCTCACGAGCAAAATGCAGTAAAAGTTGCACATTTGGATTACTATCATTTTGCAATAAAATACGCTCAGGTACACGTCTTAATACAGCACGTGTCGCTTCGGCAATACTAGCTTTGATTCTGTTAATGTTTTGGATTGAATAGTGTTCTGCAATCCAATCAATGGTTTCACTACATGATTGTTGTTGCGTCAAACGAATTTGATTATTCCAATGTGCCGTTTCATTTACTGGGTGTAGCTCGATTAACTTTAAAATTTTCTCGATAAAATCTACAGAAAGATCATTAGGTTGTAAATGGTTGTAAATTAAACAACTGTGCCATTTTTTAGGGTTGTAACAATCCTGTTGAGCATCTTCACGAGCAATGGTTTCTTTTAAAATAGTACGAGAAGTCAGACCTGAAATTACAGAACCCAATATCCCAAAAGGAATGAGCCAATCATCTATACTTGCACTTAACCATGAGTAACCTGCTAAATCTGATAGCGTAACTAAGCGTGGAATATCCCAGTTTTCATCAAATAGTGCAGGAAAATTTTGTAGGTTTTGTGTCAATTCTCTACAAATAGCACCTTTACCTGTCCATCCATCAACAAAGATAATATTTTCAGCACCATGTTGCTCAATAATGGCTTGTAGCGCAGCAAAATCTATTCCACGATCACGGATAATACTAATACCGTAATGAAATACTGAATGACTTTGAACAAAGGTTATTCTTTTCTGAGTTAAATAATGTTTTAACAATACACCGAGTGGAACACCTGCACGGACTAAACTAATCAATACAATCGGTTGGTGTGGAAATCGTTGTAATAAAGAATTGCCGATTTTTTGCACTTCTTCAGCAAGTCGTACTGCACCTTGATCAAAAGCATGTTGGAAATGTTTCATATGCTCATCAGTTGGTGGATTTTCTACACTAATCATTTGTGAGTAATGCATTTTTCCAGACTGAATCAAGTATTCTTTTTCTTCAACATCCGTTGGCTGAATATCATCGACTTGCATTAAGAAAGTCACATCTTCTGGACGATACGAACTATGAAAGCCCAGTTTTGTTAATATCGGATTTAATGTCGTTAAATTTTTAGACATGACCTAAATACCCCTTAGTATCATGATCTTGCGTTAAATTTAGATTTAAAAATTTATCGAGTTGGCTATTTTTAGGCATTCCAAACCAATCACAGCAGCTTAAGAAGCCTGCATCTGACAAGCTATCACCCCATCCAAGAACGACACGTTCATGATTTGGATCATATTTTTCAATAAAAAACTCAACAGCTTTTTGCTTAGAAATATGATTAGGAATAATAGCTAAATTATTACCATTGATATGGATGTAACAATGTTCAAGTATATGTTTCGGGATCTGTTGTACAAGCTGATCTAAAACCAATGTGGTTGGATCATTTTGCTTTGCAACAGCATAAATTTCTAAATCATTTTCTGTTAAAGTCCAAGTGCGAAGTGAACTTAAATCTGCTTCTTTGGCAAAATCATGTAAAACGCTTTCAACTTCATGCAGTACAAGCTTGAGACTTTGATTGGTTTGAATTTTTAAATCGAGCCATTCAGTATCAACTTGATTGTCTTTTCCAAGAATTGTTCCACCATGTGAACAGATTGCCCCATGGTGAAAAGGAATTTGTACGCGTTTAAAACCTTCGACAGAGCGGGCAGTGACAGGAATAATTTCAGTCGTTTCCAGTAGCCAATTTACAAAAACTTGCTGCTTCGGATTTTTATATGAAAGGGGTTGTCCAGAAACATCTGTCGTTGCAATTTTATGCAATGGTGTTGGCTGCTGCTTTCTATGTGTCTGAAAAAGCGTATCGTCTAAATCTACAAATACTAAAGGTTTAGGGTTCATAGCTGACTACTTCTAAATTTTTGATTTGTTCAAATAAACTTGGATCTACGCTGTCTTTTTTAGTTTCAATAACCAAAAGTACCCGATCAAAGTGTTGATGTTTAACGTTGTATGCAAAATTTGGAATATTCAGTCCATAATTATCGGTAAAGCTACAAATACTCTCAATCGCATGACCTTGCATAATTGGAGAGCGAGTCGTAGAACTGAAATATGTTTCAGCACCTTGTTGTTCCAATTGTTCAGCAATTAAAAAAGGAATCCAACTAAACTCACCAGAACCCAGTACTAAAATCTTTTCATTGGGTTTGTTTATTTTAACGTGAGACCAAGCACTACATTCCAAATAACACGGTTCACGTCCCCAATCATTGGGTGCAATAATTTTCTGTGCTTGTTGATGTGTCGCACTGACATCGGGCATATCAATCTGAATATTCTGATTATTCGACTGCCATTGCCAATGACCTTGCAGTAAAGAAATTACTTCAATAGGAATCTCTAAATCTTCAGTCGCTAAATGCTGTTCAGCCCAATTCACCAAAGTGACCAGAATAATACGTTCAACATTTTCTAAACCTGAGTTTTTAAGACTATTAATCAGGTTCTTAAACGTCTTACCCGTGGAAATTTCGTCATCTACAAGAACCAATGTTTTTGCATGAATCACTTGTTGATGCTTGGCTTGATCATGACTGGTTAAAATAAATTGATCCT
This sequence comes from Acinetobacter psychrotolerans, assembly GCF_048552595.1. Lineage (NCBI taxonomy): Bacteria > Pseudomonadati > Pseudomonadota > Gammaproteobacteria > Moraxellales > Moraxellaceae > Acinetobacter > Acinetobacter psychrotolerans. Next base: position 85,781 of record NZ_JBIMDK010000002.1, read on the forward strand.
GTGCATGACTATGCTCTTCTAAAAAAAGACCGAGCGTTGGTAGGGTCGAAACAGGGTGACGCGTTGTTGTCAAAAAGATTGCATTTTGACCATGAATTTTTTTTAACTCACGATAAACACCGGCACCCAAACCCACAGCTGTTTCAGCCATTCCAATTACACAGATTGGACCTTGTAGATCTGTAGGAATTAAGCGTGTTAAATCGGCATAACTACGTTGCATGACAGACGGCGCAACTGGAATATGTTTCCCTAAGACTTTAGATACGAATAAAAAAGCTCTTTTAGGATTTATTCTTTCTGCAAAATCCAATAAGTCATCTAAATCCCAATGGCTATGTTGCTGATTAACTTGAACACTAATACGCCCTCGGCTTAAATCTATATGCTTCATTAATGTCAAAAATCCAATTTTATGCTTTGAGTAAGAGGTAAAACTTTGACAGGTGAAAGTTGCGGTTCACGATGTAAAGTGAGCTGTAATTTATCAGCAATTAATTCGGCAATCAGATTAACACCTGTATGTTGTGTATAAGCAAAGCCACCCGCAGGGCGCGCATTGATTTCTAAGATATGCCACACTAAATTTTGATCTTGTTTAAACTGAATATTGATTAATCCATCACATTGGAAATATTTGACTAAATGTAAGCAGATTATGTGACAAGGATGTTGCACAAAACATTCTTGGTGAAATGCGTATTTGATACGAGTCACTTGACTGATCATTTGCCCACGGCTACATGCAATATCGACCGAACATTCTTGCCCATCTAAAAAAGGCATAATTAAGTAGTCTGTAGGCTCAGCCAATTGGCTATACGCTTCTATAAATTGCTGAGTATTAGACTGTGTTGCAATTTCATATTTTTTAAAATAAGAAACATCATCACGTAAATGAACAAAACCTGAACCATATACACCATAAACAGGCTTGGCACATATTTCAGTATATTGCTGTTTAAACGCCTGAATCGCATTTATTAAACTTTCAGCAGAATTTACCAAAAGGGCAGGAATATAAGGAAGACTCTGAGTCGCACAGTGCAAACCAAATTGATATTTATTATTCATCAATTCATGGTTTTCTGCACCAATGGCCCCAGTCAATAGTTGAATGTTGTGTGCTTCAAATTCGGCTCTTAAAGGTTCAATAAACTGACAATGCTTACCGCAAAATAATAAATGAATGCCATGCTGAATACATTGCTCAAGCAACCATTCTGCACTTTGTCGTACAGGCGGTTGTTGAACAAAAAAATCTGCATGTAGAGCTAACTCAGGTCGCTCACGTGTATGCGAGCAAAATATAGTTAATTGATGGGTTAGGTTGGAAGATTTTAGTAATTGAATAATGTCTTTTTGACAAGAATAACTTTCGGCAATCCAGATTTTATATTGCGGTTGCGCCATGTATCGTATCTCAAGAAATGAATAAGGGTATTTAAGTGGGTTTCATTGGTGAAATAAACATACAATAATCATGTTACTCATTGTATTTTATATACAATTAATATGAAAAAATAGTTTTTCCAATAAAAATTTTAAGTACTTTGATTAAAAATACATTTTTGCACTCGTTATATAATTTATTTGAAACAGAGAAGCAATCTTTTTTGAATTTTTCTATAAAGGGTAAAACTTAAAAATAAATTAAATTGAGCTATTAAATGTAATATTTTTTTGGTAAAACTGTAGAGTTTATTCAATTACGTGTTTTATTTCACTTTAAAGATCATTTCTTTAGATTTAGAGGTTATATATGCAGCTTATCGCTGGTGGAAATCTTGCGTTAAACGCTCATAATATTGAAATTTGTATTAAAACAAGTTTTTCTTCGTCAATTGAATTGGATGTCACAGCATACCAATTAGCACAAAACACGCTAAAGGTCCGTGGCGATCAGGACATGATTTTTTATGGGCAGCAAAGTACTGCCAATAAAAGCATCATTTTAAATGAGTCCAGTTCAAAAGATGCTTATATTACACGTCTGAAAATAGACACCTCATTGATTGATTCGCAAATTCAAAAAATCGCCATTTGTCTGACATTAAATGAACCGCATCAATTGAATAGTGTACGCCCAATTGATCTAGAGCTTTATTCAGCAAATCAATTAACAGCAACAGCTCAAGTCAATACACAAAATAAATCTGAAAAAGCACTGATTCTCGCCGAAGTTTATAAACATAATAATCAATGGAAATTTAGATTTGTAGATCAGGGCTTTAATGGCGGATTAAAACCACTTGCAGAAAATTTTGGGGTTGTTATCGCAGCAGGCAATAGCCATGCAACACCAACACCAACAAATATCAATTTAAGTAAGATCAATCTTGATAAAAATAATTCGAGTATTAATTTAACCAAAAAAGGCGCTGGATTCGGCAAAATTTCAGTCAATCTAAATTGGAATAAAAGCCAGCCTAAGTCACAGTCATTTTTCCAAAAATTATCAGGCTCAGGTTCAATTGATCTGGATCTTGGTGCAATGATCCAATTTAAAAATGGGGAAGTAGACTTAGTTCAACCATTGGGTAATCGTTTTGGTCGCTTTGAGCAGAAGCCATTTCTACAATTGGATGGTGATGATCGAACTGGCACTGCGGTAAATGGTGAAAATTTACATATCAATGGCAATCAGTGGGATCAAATTGAACGAATTGTCATTTATACCTATATTTACAAAGGCGCAGCACAATGGGCAGCGACAGATGGCGTAGTAACGATTAAAATCCCTGATCAACCTGTGATTGAAGTTCGTTTAACAGAAGGTGACCAGTTAAACACCTGTGCCATAGTGGAATTAAAAAATATCAATGGCGCAATTCAGGCGAATCGAGAAGTTCGATATTTTAAAGATCAGCAGCTTTTAGATCAGCATTATCGTTTTGGATTCCGTTGGACTCAAGGTTCAAAGGACTAGTTTTAAACAGGTTTTAAGTGCAATTTAAATTTCATATTAATAAGGAATAGGGCTAAAAAATGGCGATTTCATTAAATAAAGGTGGCAATTTATCTTTAAGTAAAACCGATCCAAGTTTAACGCATGTTTTGGTCGGCTTAGGTTGGGATGCACGTTCAACAGATGGCGTAGATTTTGACTTAGATGCCTCAGCATTTTTATTAGGTGAGAACGATAAAGTTCGTGGTGAACATGACTTTATTTTTTATAACCAAACACGTTCACCTGAAGGTTCAGTTGAACATACAGGTGATAACCGTACAGGCGATGGCGATGGCGATGATGAAGCCGTTAAAATCGATTTAAGCAAAGTTCCAGCAGATGTGAGTAAAGTTGCGATCACAGTAACGATTCATGATGCAGAAAACCGTGGTCAGAATTTCGGTCAAGTTCAGAATGCGTTTATTCGTGTTGTAAATGATCAAAGTCATGTTGAAATTGTTCGTTTTGACTTAAACGAAGATTATTCGACTGAAACAGCGATGATTTTTGGTGAATTGTATCGTCACAATGGTGAATGGAAGTTCAGAGCTGTAGGTCAAGGCTATAACGGTGGTTTAAGTGCCATGTGTCGCCAGTACGGTATAAGTATATAACCTTGAGTTAATTCAATGAAACATTTTCGTTTTTCTATAATTTTTACCATCATCTGCTTAGGGATTTCAGCCTATTGGGGCTTTAGTCATGGTCCTGAAGCAGGTTTGATGACGATGGCTAAAGCGCTCGCGATTACATCGATTCTCGCAGTGATGGAAGTTTCTTTATCTTTTGATAACGCTGTCGTAAATGCCTCTGTACTAAAGCATTGGAATCATTTTTGGCGCACACTATTTTTAACAGTCGGTATTCTTATCGCCGTGTTTGGTATGCGACTGATCTTCCCATTGCTTATTGTTGGTGTTACTGCCGATATGGGCATGATTGAAGTGGCTAAACTGGCACTCAATGATCCAAAAACGTATTCTGAAAAGCTTATGGCACATCATGCAGAAATTGCAGCTTTTGGTGGCATGTTCTTACTTCTTGTATTTCTTAACTTTTTGTTTGATGATGAGAAGGATGAGCATTGGTTTCATTGGTTGGAATCTAAACTTGCAAACCTAGGCAGTATTCAAGCGATTTCTGTATTTATTTCGCTATGTGCATTATTGGTTATCGCGAGTTTTGTACCAGAAGCTTCGCGTCTAGTGGTTACTATGGCGGGTATCTGGGGGATCGTGGTTTATGTGGGTGTGCAAGTACTCGGACATTTACTTGAAGGTAGTTCAAGTAATGACGAGGAAGGAGAGCAGCAGTCTAATGGTGCACCTGTGACGGGTACAATTGTCAAAGGTGGTATCGGTGGATTCTTGTATCTTGAAGTACTTGATGCATCTTTTAGTTTTGATGGTGTCATCGGTGCTTTTGCAATAACCAGTGATGTGGTCATTATTATGCTCGGACTTGCTATTGGTGCAATCTTCGTGCGTTCTATGACAGTTTATCTTGTAGAAAAAGGCACACTTGATGCCTATATCTATTTAGAACACGGTGCGCATTATGCGATTGGCGCACTGGCATTCATTATGTTGGCAAGTGGTACAGGCTTACATGTACCAGAAGTTGTGACAGGTTTAATCGGTGTTGCTTTCATCGTTTGGGCTGTATTGTCATCTATTTCATATAGTAAAAAGCAAGAATCTACTGAAACTACAACGGGAAAAGGAAACTAAAACATGGCTATTAATTTATCTAAAGGCGGAAATATCAACCTGTCAAAAACAGCTCCTACTATGAATAAAGTAGATTTGGGCTTAGGTTGGAATCCACGTGTTACAGATGGTAAAGCTTTTGATTTAGATGCTGTTGCATTCTTAACAGGCGAAAACGGTAAAGTATTGGTTGATGGTGGTTTTATTTTCTTTAACCAAAAAGTATCTCCATGTGGTTCTGTAACACATCAAGGCGATAACCGTACTGGCGATGGCGATGGCGATGATGAAACAATTTCAGTTGATCTTGGAAAAGTACCAGCTGACGTTGCAAAAATTGTTTTTGCAGTCACGATTCATGAAGGTCAACAAAATGGTCAAAACTTCGGTATGGTCGACAAAGCCTATATCCGCGTCCTTAACCAAGACAATAACGCTGAAGAGTTAGCACGTTTTGACTTATCTGAAGATGGCAGCACAGAGGTTGCGATGATCTTTGGTGAATTATATCGTCACAGCGGCGAGTGGAAATTCAAAGCCGTTGGTCAAGGCTTCGGTGGTGGTTTAGGCGCTTTAGCTGCAAGTTATGGCGTTGCTGTTTAATTGTTGCTCATCACTTCCGCTTAGAAAAAGAGTACTAAAAGATTTATCTTTTAGTACTTGAAAGTGATTAAAAACTGAATCAGACAGATTTAGAGCGCAATCAAAATTATTTTCAAGTACTAAAATAGAGCACATTAATGCAACTCATTACTGGACAAAAAATTGCCCTGCAACAGCTGATACAAGCTGAGACTCAGTTCAAATTACGTGTGCAATTTTCAGCACCTTTTGATATTGATATTTCATGTTTTGGTATTACGCCAAATGATCAACTTTTTAGTGATGATTATATGACTTTCTATAATCAACCATTGACACCAAAAGGTGAAGTTCAATATCAATTACAAGATTCTGTCCACCTATTTTCTTTTGATTTAAATAAAATTGATGCCAAGCAATTATCTCGATTTGTCATTTGCGCAACGGTATCTAATGAACAATTCTCCATGCAACAGATTAAATCTGTTCAGATTGAATTCTGCCATCCAAATGGACAAGCTCTTGCGACATATCAATTAGATGGTTTAAGTTTTAGCCAAGAAAAAGCCGTCATGCTGACCGAAGTGTACTATAAAAGTGATGCATGGCGAATTGCAGCAATCGGGCAAGGTTTTAATGGTGGCTTAAAATCATTGGTTCAACATTTTGGTGGTGAAGTAGAGGAAAGCACTTCACATTCGACCACTCAAACAACAGCGTCGCCAGCACCTACGCAAGCCACTGTTTCATCGATTGACCTGAAGAAAAAAGTTGTTCTAGATAAGATTGAAAAAGCTGCGCCACATTTGGTCGATATCACTAAGAAATCTTTAATTAGCTTAGAAAAAAATAACTTACTTGAAGTGAAAGCCCGTGTCGCATTGGTGTTGGATTACTCAGGTTCAATGCATCAACAATATATTAAGGGTGATGTACAAAAAGTGCTGGATCGAATTATGCCTTTAGCCGTGAATTTTGATGATGATGGTAGTTTCGAATGTTGGGCATTTGCCGAAAAATCACTTAGATTGAGTGATGTTACATTGGAAAATCTACAAAATTTTGTCAATACCGATCAAGGTGGACATCCTAAGTGGAAGAATGCAGGCGCACGATACAATAATGAACCTGTGGTACTTGAAGCTGTGGTGAAATATTTCACCAAAGAAAATCCATCAAACTTACCTGTCTATGTGGTATTTATTTCGGATGGTGGGGTTTCTGAAAGTAAAAAAATTAAAAAGATTCTCAAAGATGCTTCGGATCAGCCTATTTTTTGGCAATTCGTCGGCATAGGTGGGAAAAACTATGGTGTCTTAGAGCAACTGGATACGATGGATGGTCGTGTCGTGGATAACTGTAATTTCTTTGAAATGGCAGACATTCAAAGTATGCCGGAAGCTCAACTCTATGATGCTTTACTTCAAGAGTTTCCACTGTGGTTAAAAGAAGCAAAAAATAAAAATATCATTCGTTAGTGAGAAGTAATTATGGCGAAATTTGACTTGGTAGGAAGTCCTGAACCTTTTCTTTTAGTAGATTTGGTTCAGGGTGAAAAAATATATTGTGAATCTGATGCAATGGTCATGATTGAGCAAAACCTTGAATTAGGCGGTAACCTGCGTGGTGGTTTATTTCAGTCTTTTATGCGCCGCTTTACGACGGGTGAATCGCTATTTCAACAAGAAATTAAAGCCTCTTTTGGTAATGGACAATGTTTACTTTCTCCAAATTTAGATGGGGATATGCAAATTTTAGACATCGGCCCACAACAATACATTCTATCTGACGGTGCATTTGTCGCAGCCACAGAACATGTGAATGTAAAAGCGAAACTTCAAGCAAATTTGGGTGGAGGTTTCTTTGGTGATACAGGTGGCTTTGTTGTGATGGAAGCAACAGGTCAAGGCAAACTATGTATCTCTGGTTGTGGCACCTTAATGGAAGTTGAAGTGAGTAGCCAAAATGGCGAAACAACCATTGATAATGGTCATGTTGTCGCTTGGGATTCGACGTTGGATTACAGTATCGGTATGCCAAGTTCACAAAATCGTGGATTGATGGGAAACTTATTGAACAGCTTTACCAGTGGCGAAGGCATGGTTTTAAAATTTCGTGGCAATGGTAAAGTTATTATTTGTTCAAGAAATAGAAAGAGCTATATAACTTGGTTAGCATCTACTTTAAATTTAAGTAACAGAAACAATTAAACATAGAGGAAAGCGTCATGGGTATTAGTTTAGTTAAAGGACAGAAAATTTCGCTAGAAAAAGGTGATGGTACATCATTAACCAAGATTTTCCTTGGTGCAGGATGGGATGTTGCTAAAAGTAGCGGTGGTGGATTGTTTGGCATGTTTGGTAAAAAAAGCGATGATTCAATTGACTTAGATGCATCTGCAATTGTGTTCGATGATAATAATCAACCGCTTGATGCGATTTGGTTTGGTCAGTTAGCGAGCCGTGATGGCAGTATTTGGCATTCTGGTGATAACCGTACTGGCGCAGGTGATGGCGATGATGAAGTTATTCATGTTGATTTAACCAAAATTCCATCACAAGTAAAAGCGATTGTTTTCACCATTAGTAGTTTCCGTGGTCAAACTTTTGAAAATGTTGAAAATGCTTTTTGTCGTCTAGTCGATTCAACAACGAATACTGAAATTGCTAAATATAACCTTTCTGCAAAAGGTAATTATACTGCGTTGATTGTTGCTAAAGTTTATCGTCATAATGGTGCTTGGAAAATGTCTGCAATTGGTGAAACTAGTCAGGGTAAGACCATTAATGACATGATTCCGTCGATCTTACCTATTTTGTAATTCTTTTGTATAACCAATGATTTAAAAAGGAGTATTCAAAATGAATGCTCCTTGCCTATCTATCTCAGTACATTGATTAAAAGCAGAAAATTTATGAAGTTCAATGATTAATACTGATAAAAATTGCTCACGATCGAGTTGCTTGTTCTCAAAAAGATGATTCTCTAAATGTAGGCTAATAACTTCAAGTGTTTTTTTTGCACGATGTGCTTTGCAATCTATACGTCCGACAATTTGATCGCCATATAAAATAGGCAAACAAAAATAACCAAAAACACGTTTGACTGCAGGGACATAGCATTCTAAACGATAATCAAATTTAAATAGGGAGCTTAAACGATCACGGTGAATCACCAAGTTATCAAAAGGTGATAGAATTTTAACCTGGGCTTCTACTGGCTCAAATTGTTCTAATGCTAAAGCATTCACATAATAAGTTTCACCGTCATTATGATGAACAACACGAATGATTCTTGCTTCAATCTGCTCATTTAAATTCTTTCGCATTGCTTCACGAATTGCATTGCCAGTCTTCAAATGAATCAATTGCTTCCATGTAAAAACACCATGTGCTCGTAGTGTCGTTTTTAATAAATACAATGCATATTCATCTAATGTCGGCATGCTTAAATCAAGATCATTGGGAATACAACGCTCTGTCAAATTAAAGGTTTTTTCCATGCCATGACGTTCACTAATCATTAAATCACCTTGCATGAAAAGTTGTTCAACCGAACGTCGTGCGAGACTAGAATTCCACCAACCACCTGTATTGGTTTTATTTTTCTGCTCAATATCCCGTAGTCTAATTTTCCCTTCATCTTTTACACGTGCCAAAATTTCATTCATTAACTTTGCATCACCACGATTAAAGTAACGATGTTCGCCATTACGCACCATTTCCATGTGTGGTAGGGCATAACGATAATCTTGCATAGGTAAATAAGAAGCGGCGTGATACCAATATTCAAAAATATGTTGCTGCTGAACCAATTGATTTAAATGGCTTGGTTCATAATGCGGAACACGATTCCATAGAATGTGGTGATGCGCTCGCTCAACTACAGAAATCGTATCAATTTGCACATAACCTAAGTGTTCAATCGCTTGACGTGTTCCATTCAAGCCTTCATCAAATATAGATGAGGTTGCTAAACCTTGGTGAGATAAAGCTAAACGTCTTAATGCATCTGTGCTCAGTAGTTTGATCATCAGCAACTCAGTTCTGGAAATATAGAAAATATCAGTTTTTAGCTCATGTATTTAAATGATAGAGTAGTAGAAACTACGCTTATTTATTTTAATCGTTTCAGAATGCAGGTGACGACACCCCAAATGATAATTTGTTCTTCACCAGATGGGTAAATATTTGGAAAATCAGGATTTTCTGCTTTTAGCCATTTTTGATCAATCCCAGTAGCAGATTTTTGTTGTATAAAGCGTTTGACGGTAAATTCATTATTAAGCAAAGCAAGAACAATATCACCATGTGCTGCATCTATACTGCGATCAATTAAAATTTCATCACCAATTTCGATCCCTGCATTTTTCATTGACAATGAATTGACTTTTAATATGAATGTCGCCAGTGGATTGTGAATGAGATACGTATTTAAATCGATTCTTTTTTCAACATAATCTTGAGCTGGCGAGGGAAAGCCAGCTGCGACAGTTTCCAATGGATAGGGAATTTGTAATTTGGTATAAGTTTGAACACGATGAAGATTGGTTATAGAAATAAACTCATGCTTTATCTTTGCTTTAATCCACGGTCGAATTGCAATAGCTTCAGACGGTTGAACAAAAGCAGATAAAATAGGTGATATTTGAGTCGAATTATCCATAAATTATTCATTTTGAATTTGTAACTTAATCAAGTTTAGCAAAAACAAGTCATCATTAACAGATACTTTGGTCGGATTGATTGAGATTAAGTAGATGTCAGCTTACAATCTTTTTAAATCTAATTGATCGGAAAGACCCATGTTGCAAGATTTTGTAGAAGAGCAGAAATTAGTCTGTGAAGAGTTTGATTCTAAATACATTAAAGTCAATGAAACTGACTTGGTGGCAGTTGCCAAGCAGACGCTGAATAAAGAACCCATCGTTGGATTGCGCAAAAAGCCAGATGCAGACAATGTGTCATGGTTTATCTATGGGGGAGAATTGGAAGATGGTGAAGATTTTTTTGACATTATCACAGTCAAAGAACTTGAAGAAGTTTTTCCAGATGCGATTCCTTATTTGTCACTAGAAGAAGGCTTTAGATTTATGATTGATGCTGATGAATATGAAGATGTTTGGAAGGCAGATAGTATCTGAGTTTATGGTCATAAATCACAGTTGGACAGTTAATATGATTCAAAAACAGATACTTGGAATGTTGATTATATTTTACAGTATACAGAGTTATGCAGAGTTGCCTAAGCAACAACTGACTCAAAATGAATATAATCAACGTATTCAATCATATACTGACCAAGTGAATGCCACGAAAGCAATTTTAGATGAGCCTGATTCTAAAGCTAATGCTGCTGAACAACGCAAAGCTTTTTGTTCTCGTTTAGAAGCGTATCAAGGCATATTGACAATTTCGAATGAAAATATTCAGTTAGATACAGTCAATATTATGTCAAAAATTGCCATAAATTTTTTAGACCGTCAGAATCAAAGCCTTGAAAAATCTGGGATGACGAGCCAAGTATTTTGTGGCAGTAAGGTCAATTGAAAAGCTAGCTGAAAATGTGAATTGTCAGAAAATGACATGAATTTGGCAGGAAATGATAAGGTAAACTTTTCAAAATAAGAAATAATAGTGGCATTAAGACATTATGTTATTTGATTTTCCCTGGTCTAAATATACTTAAAGTTTTAATCATCAATTTCATGATTGATGACGTCCTAAACCCGCTTTTAAAGCGGGTTTTTTAATGTGTGAAATTAGCTTATCGACCTGAACAATTATTGAATTAAATATTATTGAGAGTCATCAATTAAAGTACTTTAACTCCACCAATATCTTAAAATATGAAAGAAAATGGGTGCAGAAAAGCAAATTGAGTCAATCCGATCGAGCATTCCGCCATGACCATGAATCAGTTGCCCCCAATCTTTTACACCACGATCACGTTTAATCGCAGACATGACTAAGCCACCAAAGAATCCGAAAATACAAACCGTTAAACCAATACACGCTGCTTGAAAATATGTAAATGGAGTCAACCAAGTCATTGCAACCCCCAACGCTGTTGCTAAAATAATACCGCCCAATAAGCCCTCTACGGTTTTCGATGGAGATAACACAGGGGCAACTTTATGTTTTCCAAATAATTTGCCACAGACATATTGCAATACATCGGATGCTTGAACCACCATAATCAACCAAATGGCTAACCAAATTGGTTCACCTTTAAATTCAGGCAATTTTAAATTTAACAAAGCTGGTACATGGGAAATACAGAACACAGAAACCATTAAGCCCCATTGAATTTTTGAGCTGCGTTCTAGAAAATGAGTGGTATCTTCTTGTTTTAAACTGGCAATTGGAATCAATAAAAAAACATAAAGCGGTATGAAAATAGAATATAAGCCATACCAATCGGTGTAGACTAAATAATATTGATAGGGAATAACAAAATAGAATGCAATAAGTAAAGGGAAATAATCACCACGTCTCGTCGGTAGTAAACTGACAAATTCCCGCAGTGCAAATAGGGAAATAATACCAAATAAGATAATAAATGCAGTTTTACCCAATAAAATCGCAGCGCCAATCACGATGAGCATAACCCACCATGCATTGATACGTGCGTTTAGATTATCAATCACAGATGAGGGTTTTATTCCTGCACGTTGTTTTAGAATAAATCCAACACTGGATGCAAAGATGAGTATTCCAGCAAAAATGCCAAATAAAAGATAAGTTTTATCTAGATTATCTAAAATCATTGATTTTCAACCTCTTTTAGTTCTAATAATTGTTGATGTGCATAATCAATGAATGCAGTTTTATCCATTTCTAAATGTTGTTTTAAAGGGCAACCAAAACACACTGTCGAAAGAAGTGGTAAGGGAATAAATGCACCTTTTGGCATGACACGTTTCAGGTTTGAAATCCAAACAGGGACAATTTCAATTTCAGGAAATTGTTGATGTAAATTGTATAAGCCACTTTTAAAAGGCAGTAGATCGATATCATCGTTTAAATTCCGAGTACCTTCGGGAAAGAATATAATCGAGTAGCCTTGAGCAAGTGCATCTTTGACTGGTTGTAACGGGTCAGTTTGGTCTTCACGATTTCGCTGAATGGTCACACCATTGAAAGTATCTTTAATTAAAAATTGTCGAAAACCATCTTTTAACCAATAATCCGAAGCAGCGACGGGCTTGGTTTGTCTGCGCATTATTTTTGGCAGAGAAGACCACAATAGAATAAAGTCGATATGGCTATTATGATTGGCATAGTAAATACGTTGTTTCGGGATTGGCTCGCAACCAATCCATAAACTACGAGCACCTGTGAGCAAACGTGCGCCACGGCGGGTTAAAAAAGCAATAAAACGGGCAATTGAACTTGAGGCAATATTCCCTTGAGTTTCTTCTATTGGTCTGTTTTTTTTAGCATCAGTTGGTAGTTGATTCATTCTATACGCCAATTTTTATTGATGATTTTAATCGCATTGTTATTAACACATAAGGTTCATTGTCGAAAAGAACTTATGCTGCTAATAACTTATAAATTAAACTAATTAAAACAAAATATTGTATGAATAATAAAGCAATTTGCAATTTAAACAATCGGAAACAACCTGTAAAACGCAATGACCAATTCCGACCCATTTTAGATTCTGGCATTAATTTCAGATTGAATAGGATTTGATCAAATTGCTGAGTGAGTTCTTCCAATGGTTGTTTTGCAGATTCTTGTGCAATCATTTCAATTAGTTGTGCGTCGAATTTTATTCTTAACGATAGATAATGATGAACGATGATAAGCAACAATGTGATTGCTATAAATATTAAAAAATCAACAGATTGCCAACCTTTCAGTAAGATTGCCATAATCGATAGTGCAAAAGCGACATAGCCTGAAAATAATAATCCATTGGTTGCAGATAAAAGTTTAGCCACCACGTAAAAATTCATTTTCATGGTGCTAATCCTTTAAGTTTGAATTGATAAGCTTGGATATGTTGAATTTGAGGCTGTTTAAGTACCACCCACGGACGAGCTTGCCGAATGATTTCAATTGCTTGCTCTGCATTCGTTGCATGATTTTGTTGAATTAACCATGCCGCTAAAATTGCGCTACTTCTGGAATAGCCTAAAGCGCAAAAAATCAGAACTTTTGGGTTAGATTCGTGATGCGGTATTACATCTAAGAGTCGATTAAATGCTGTAACTGCTTGATCTAGTTGATTTACCTGTAAAGGAATTAAATCTAAACTTGAATATTGTTGATAATGGTTTTGACAATGTACCGGTAGCTCAGCAACACAATCAAAAAGCCCTTGATATTGTTTTGTATTATTTGTAGATGGTATTCGTCCGAGAAATATAGTGATATTACTCAGTTTTAAAATAAGAGAGTCCTTAGGTTGATTTCTTGTCCAAAATCGGCTATTGAACCATGCAAAAATCAAGTAAGGCGCAAATAGCATTTTTGTAGCAATGCTTAAATCGCCATTATTCTGTTTTTGAAAAAAATGTGGTCGTACTGTGAAATAGGCAAGTGACACCATGAATAGGCTAAAAGCGGGGTAAAGCAACCATAGAAATGAGCTTTTTAACCAGATTGCAGGCAGACAGAGTAAGGCTGCCCCAACTAGATAATAAGTACCTAATTTAAAATGCTTTGGTGTTAGAACTTGTAAGCCATCTTTTTTAAATGGTGATTTGGCTTGAATCGGAAATAACCAAAGACAGAAAGCACCAGCCAATAAACCTGTTGGAATATCTATAAAATGATGTTGCCATGTGGTGAGGACAGATAATCCAATCAAAAATGACCAAAAATCAACTAAATATTTCCATGCACCATTCGTATGACGACGATAGAAATCCCACAGAATGACCAAAAGCACAATATGTAGAGACGGCGCTTGATTAAATGGTTTATCAAAACCCATTAACAAGTCAAATAAATGCCCAAAAACACCCTGTAATTCAGGACGGTCTACGCTGAATTTTAGTGGAAAAAGTAAGAAGCAACTGACTGAAATGAGTTGAGCTGTAAACAACCTCAGAGCTTGTTGTTTAAGTTCAAAATTACTCCAACAGAGCAATAATGATAATCCATAGAATAAGTCTATCGACCAATAGGGCACAATTGTCCACGGCCAAAGCGGAATATACTTTTCCCATGCATAAACAATGCTTGGAACATTGCTGAGTCCAGACGCATAGTTATTGGCAAATCCGTAAGTCAGAAAGAAAAAAGGTGCAAGAAAAACTAAGCAGAGAATTCCCCATTTCCATGTACCTGTTTCTTTGTTGAGTGTTTGCATAAAACATCCAATGATTATTCTTTTATATTTTTCAATATTTTAAATAGGTGACATAGTTGTAATCTATTAACACAGTCAGCCATTCAATAAAATGATACTAAAGCTTTTGTGCCACAGATACAGTAAAAATCCCAAAATCATCAATACATTGATCCACTTTTTTAAAGCCTGCTGCTTCAACTAAAGCGTCCATTTCCGCTTGTGAGCGTAAACGCATTACCCATGCATCACCTTCACGATGCGATGTGAGTGCACGAGCAATAAACTCTTGTTGTGGATGCCAAATTTGACCTGTATAGATTAAATAGCCATCTTTAAGAATAGCTTTGCTTAAACCTTCAAGTGATTGACGTAGCAAGTCATTATCACTAAATAATTCATATAAACCTGAAACCACAGCTAAAGTTGGTTTTGGCTTAACAGATGCTAATGACTGTGTATCAAAAGCATCTGCTTGAACAAACTCGGCAATTTCACTTAGATTACGTTCAGCAATCATCTTTTGCCCAGCTTGTACATTGATATCACTATAATCACGTAATAGGATCGAATCAGGACGTTTAGGGAGTTGTTCGACAGCATCTAGAATATAGCGTCCGTGACCCGATGCAATGTCCATAATTCTGAGGGGTTTACGTTTTTTAACGAGAACTTCGGCATATTTTTGAACAAGTTGCTCAATATTCTGTTTACGTACTCGAATACCACGCCAACCAATTGCATTCAAATACTGTCGGTCAATGATTTTCCCAATCGGATTAGCGCTTTCAGTTTGATTACGATATACAAAATCTAGCGTACTGCCAGAGTCATAACCTGTATCTTCACCAATTTTTAAACCTGCGGATAAATGGCTACCAATTTTCAAATTCTTCTTGGTCATTTCCCAAAAAGTACTTTTAATCGATTTACTGGGTAATGGTGAACTCAGGTCCTCTGCAATGGCACAGCTGATCCCAATTTTATCAGCATTTAAGACATCAGGTGCTTGATAATCAACAGCAAAACATTGTTGAATAAAGCGACGAATTTTTTCCGTAGCAATATGACGATCTTTTTCACCTAAAGTGTCATGAAAGAAGCCATCTAAAACATGAAATTCTTTTTTCGGATGTGGAAGTTTTTGATAAAAATCACGTTGCGGTTTTTGGAATACCACAAAATCTGACCCAGAACATAAAACCTGTGTTGGCACAAAGATATTCTGAGAATCTGCAACAATACGTTTAGATGCATCATAAAGTCCCAGTAACATTCGTACAGAAATCGCTTTGGCAATTTTAGGGTCTGTATCATAGCTCTGTGCACGTTCTTCATCATGCGTGAGCATTTTGGCTTTGACATAACTTTGAATAAAGAAATTACCACGAACTTTTTCCATGATTCTTAAGCTCGGTTCGGCAAAAGGTACATAGAGCTTAATATCAAAAGCAGGTGAGGCTAAACACAGTGCACGAATTTTGGGGGCATAATCATGCACCCAAGTTGCAGCAAGTACAGCACCTACGCTTTGTGCAACCACTGCAATATTTTGTGGAATGATGTCGTAATTCTGTTCGATATGTTGTGCAAAATATTGAATATCTTTCACACAAGCAGAAAAACTTGTTGCATCACCACGTTCGCCTGGAGAGTCACCATGACCACGAGCATCCCAAGCAAAGAAATCAAAGTCAGGTAAATTCAGTTCTTTGACCAAATGTGCCATACGTCCAGAGTGTTCATGACCACGGTGAAATAAAATAATCGCTTTCTTTGTTTCGGCGGGTGTACTGGTTGCCCAATGTTGATAGAACAGCTTAGTTCCATCATGGCTGCTAAAGGTATGCTGACTATTGTTATACATAATAATTTACTCTAAAGATAAATACTGATTTATGAGGTTGTCTTTAAACTATTTTTAATTCGGTTATATACGGTTAAAGCAAGCAGTACGCCAATGAAGCTGAGTATGCCATTACAGATCCAACTCAAAAATTGCAAATTTGTACTAAAAATGGGAAATATCACAATAATCACAGTAATTAAGCTGAACCAAAAAGCTCGGTCACTTTTTCCCATTGGGCCATCATAGCGACGCTCCTGACCAATCAGCGGTGCCATAACACCTGTATATTCACAGAGAATGGCCAAAAATGTGATCAATAAAAGTAATTGCGCATGGATAAAACCAAAAGCAATTAAGCATAAATATAATGCTGTATCGGAAATAACATCAGATAATTCATTATAAAAAGCACCTAAATTAGATTGTTGTTTAAATTCTCGAGCCAACATGCCATCAATAGCGTTAAACGCCATACGTACTAACATCCACAAGGGAAATAATAGCAAGAGCCATGAAATAGGATGCGTTAAATAATAGCTATAAAGGAAATAGCTCAAGCCAATCGAAATAAACATTGCCAATAAAGTGACTTGGTTTGCTGTTATCCCAAAGTTAAATAGCATACGAACAAATGGGCGGAGTAAGTTTTGAAAGGCTGGTTTTAATTGATAAATGGATGGCATTGTTCTATTAAAATAAGGTATTTGATGAGATTTTAAGCAGTTTTGTCAATATTTTACAAGTGTTAAATAATGAGTCTGAAAACAACAGAAGCTAATTTCAACTTTATTAGAAAAGTCATATAATTCATTATCTTTAAATTTTCAGAACTAGATCGAGCAATGACGCCAGCATGTAAAGTTTTAAAATCGAATAAAATTGATTTCTCAATTCATGAATATGAACATGATGTCAATGCAAAAAGCTTTGGTTTAGAAGCTGCAGAAAAATTAGGTTTAAACGTTGAAGAAGTGTTCAAAACATTGATGGTCACGGATGATAAAAATTACTTTGTTGCAATCCTTCCTGTGAATTATCAACTGAATTTAAAGAAAGTTGCGAGTGCATTTGGCTGTAAGAAGTTACATATGGCTGATCCTAAAGTTGCCGAGCGTTTAACAGGCTATTTAGTTGGTGGTATTAGTCCAATAGGACAGAAAAAGCGTTTAAAAACAGTGATTGATGCCTCTGCAGCAACATTAAATAAAATGTATGTGAGTGGTGGCAAGCGTGGCTTGGATGTTGGATTAAAACCACAAGATTTATCCGATGTTTTAGGTGCAGCATTTGTTGATATTTTGGATGAATAACCTGTTTTTTATCTGCTAAATTCAGTTGTAAAAAATAAAGTTACTCACAATGTTACTCACAAAAATATTACTCACAAAAAAACCACCTAGATGGTGGTTTTGTGGCTAAATTAAATATCTAAAACTACAGACTGAACATAAGAGTTGAGCCAATAACTCTTTCGACCATCTTTATGTGGTTTTGTATAACGACCATCTCTAATTCTGGCATCCAAAGTTTCTGGTTCAATATTTAATAATTTTGCAAACTCAGCACGACCTATACGTCTTTCATTTTGCTGTGTAAAAGTTTTTTTTAAAACTTGCATTTCATTAAAAATAGCCTGAAGTAAGTCGCGATCTTTTTCTTTCAGCATATCCATCACAACCACCATAATTCAAAGTTAATAATCAATGTACCGTTTACAACAATCATCATTTCAAGCAATAAAAAGACCCATTCCATGTGGTTCACCTTTAACGATATGCAGAATTTCTTTTTCTGCTATTGCTGTGCAAGTCTGTTCCGGTGCTCGAAGGTGGTTTTCATATTCAGCCCCAAGTTCGTAGGCTGCTTGATTACCTGAAAGGTCTGAGCCAACACGAACATAATGATGTGAATTTTTATATGCTCGTTGTGCTTCTCGACTTTTTGCTCGTGCCACAAAACCACCATCTAACTGCTTTACCTCATAATCCAATTTTTCTAACCAGATTTTGAAGCCTAAGAGATTTTTCTGTTTAACTACTGAACGCATAAGGCATTTACCTCTGCTTTGGTGTTATATCCAATCTTTTTAAACAGTGGATTTAATGCCGTAATATCTAACTGTTTTTTGGCACGTGTAGCAGCAACATATAAAAGGCGAGCTTCATCTTCTGAAATAAGAGGTACACCTGGTTCAGTAGCTTCTTTATAGAAAAAATCACCACCAAGTTTAACTTTGTTAAATTCCAAGCCTTTTGATTTATGTGCTGTGGTGATAATGCAGTCATAATCGGATGAACTACTTTTTAACAATGCTTCAATCAAGACATTTTCACCCACTTTTTCAATTAAGCTGATGAGTGGTTTTAAGTCATTGCCTTTGACTTCTTCGGCATGTTCAACGGCTTCTTTCCAATCGCTAAAGCCTTCAAAAATACTGCCGTCATTTAATTTGATACCTGCTTTAAGTTTTTTGGCATCCTCAATATTTTTGATCAGGGAGCTTGTATCAACTTCAAGACGTGGTTCACGTCCAAGTTTTACTAACTCAACCATATTGGAAAGGGCAGACGCATTGGTACGATAAATAAATGCATCAGCAACCATATCGTCAACTTCACCAACTTGGGACTCGATTCGTTCAAAACCGCGTAATGGAATTTCTTCATCAAGGACGTTAAATAAAATTTTATTGGCAAGATCAGCAATGTTTTGACCAAAGCGGAATGATTGGCTTAAACGTGTTTCAGTAATATCTAGGGATTGCATGGCATTGACTGCACCACGGAAAGCATAAATTTGCTGGTGACGATCACCGACATAAATTACTTGAGTTGGTTGTTTGCTTAAAACATTGAGCATGATTGGATCTGCATCTTGTGCTTCATCAAATAAGATGAAATCAGCATTGATGATTGGATTGCTTAATGCCCAATATTTTAGGTAATGGTCGTGTTCCAAACGGTTAATACCAGTAGGATTAAGTATATCCATCCAATAATCATAGGCTTTTGGTAGAAGAATATTGGCAAGCTCTGCACGTTGCGTATCATCCATCCAAACTGGCAGTGCCGCATAAGCATGTGCAAATTGAATTTCATTGTGGTTTGAACGGCAGAAGTAACCTACTGTGTTCATCATTGCTGTTGCCATATGTTTTGAGCTAAACAATCGAGCTTTATCTTCCTCACCACGTTGTTGAACGAGTGCAACAGGTACTTTGAATGACTCAAGATCGTAACGTGAAGCCAATTGGTTTGACATTAAACGACGGTTTTTTAATTTGTTGGTTAGCCAACGTGGTACTGAGTTAAAAGCAAGGCTATGAAAGGTTTTGCATTTCACATTTTGGTTAAATTTAGACTGCGCTTCAGTTGCAATGGCTTTGTTAAATGCCAAGTACATGCCGTATTGGTTACGTTTTGCATCACCAATCAATTTAAGGGTAGAAGTCTTACCAGCACCAGCGTAAGCAGTCACTTTACAAGAATTTCCTTGAACAGCCATATTAATGGCATGTTGTTGTTCAATCGTTGGATTCATATTTTTATCTCACGATTGGTACCCTCATGCGTGAGGGCACCACATGCCATGGTTAAGCTGTTAGTTCAGCAGCTTTGCGTTCGTAAATTGAATTGATGTTGTCGATCTGAGCATCACTAAGATTTGAGCTTTGTGGTTCAAATCTTGTACCCATAATGGTATTGATCGCTTCTACATCAGAGACTGCTTCAAGATCTGTAATTAACTGCAGGTAGAATTTTTGCCATCCGTAGGTGTTTTTAATATCAGTTTGTGCCGGTTCACCTAAGTCGGTTGGAAATGTTGCTACAAGTGCTTTCAATTCCTCCAATGTCTCAGTGGCTGTGATTTTTGCATTTAAAGTTGCTGTGTCAAATGCAGGAGTCATATCAATAACAGTACCTTCTTCGACTTCCGCACGTTCTGCCATTTGTGCTTTTAAGCCTGATGCACCTTGGTGTTTTTTAATTTGTGATGTGACAGGAGTGACATCAAGTTCTTCACGTTCCATAACTTCATCGGGAGTGTAAACACCTAAAATTACGTCAGGTGTATATAGGCGTGACCAGCGTTTAATCGCAAGGTATGCAAGTTGTTGGCGTGGATCACTTACCCAAAGCGGTGAATTTCGGACTGTACCTACTTGGCCCATTGATATATTAATTTCACGTGCCGTTGTTTCCCCCTTCAAAGTTGCCCATACTTTTACGCCCTTATCCCATGACTTATCATCTTTGCCATTGATTTTGTTCCAGTCGCCATACCACTCAAACTGTAAGCGGCCTGTAATTGGTGCTCGATTCGTAATAACAGCATTCACAAGTTGCGCTTCATAACCCAATACACCGTTAATTTGATGTGTTTTTTGAGCAACTGCGAATGGGTCCATTTGCCACTGTGCTGACTGCATAATGATTGCTAAGCAATCTCCAGTATTACCTTGTAGATGCTTTGGTACAGCAAATTTTGAGGAAGCCATAACATTAGCTATACGTTCAAAACGATCCATGATTTCAGGATTCATCATGATGTCAAAAGCTGTTAGGTGTTGTGCGATTTGACCATTTTGTGGAGTTGTTAATGCGTTCATAATAAATTCCTTAAACTGATTCTTTAAATTTTGTTGAAATGCGGAAAACACGTGTACTTGATACTTTGCTGTACAGTTCTGCGATTTCAGCTTGTTCTTTTTTCAATAGCGTACTGTCGATACGAGTAGAGGATTGCTCTTTGTATGTGAATAAGGTTTTGCCTTGGCTAATCATCATTTCAGCATCTTGCATAGAGGTAACAAGCTGTAGCTTGATTTCATCTTCACGAGCTTTATCTGCTTTTTGACGACCTTGGACTGAAATGAGTTCTTCACCTAATTTGAGTTGTTCAAAAGTAGCTTCAACTTGTTTACCGGTGAGATGCTTGGACCAACGATGTAAAACATCATCAAAACAAGTTGGATCAGGTGGTATGTCTGCAAGAACATGATTGAACCAAAAAGCTTTAACTTGATCGAAGATCGAAGAAATTAAATCTTCATCACGTTCAATGCGATACATACGGAATTTATTGCCCCCAATGAGAACGGCAAGATCAATAACTTTGCATCCAGTAATCAGCAGATACCATAAACATTGGGTAAGGTAGTAATCAGGAACTTGATCAGAGCCTTCTTCACCGAAAAGCTTACTCATGTACTCAGATGCAGTTTTACATTCAAGCAATCGGTCTGTTGTTAATGCACCATTTTTAAAGCGCACATTGCCAGCCATATCAGGGTTGATAACTGCTCGATCAATGTTGCCAAGTGCCCAAGGATGTTCCTCTAAGAATAACTGCTGAGTAACACGTTGAACTTTTACACCTGCACGACGAGAGAACTCTTTAGCAACAACGTCTTCAAGCAAATTACCGAAATGAGCAGATTCATTCTGTGATTCTTTACGCTCACTACGACCTGTTTTGTCTAACCACAATTGATACGGAGATTTGTACGGACTAAAGCCAAGGATTGCAGCAACGTCTGAGCCACCAATACCTTTTTTACGACCTGCAAGAAATTGGTCACGATTAATTTGAGTGTTCATGTCACACCACCTGATTTTCAGAATATTTGGTTGCAAGAGGACGATAGTCAGCATTTGATGTACGCTGACAGTTCACACAAACCATTTTTGGTATGACGTTACGATGGAAAAAATCATCATCGTAACCATCATGAGTTTCAGTATTTTCACAGTGTTCACATTCAAAAATTGCAGTGAAATCACGACGTATTTGAGAAGTAATCTTTTTGATTTTCATGCTCTAAACCCTCTACGTGAATTCATGATTTCCAAACGAATTGAACCAATTCCCACATCAATAACTAATTCACGAAAATTCTCATTTGAAGTGATGCCAAATTTGAAAGCCCATCCACCACCAAAACGACCTGAATTTTTTA
Source organism: Acinetobacter psychrotolerans (assembly GCF_048552595.1). NCBI lineage: Bacteria > Pseudomonadati > Pseudomonadota > Gammaproteobacteria > Moraxellales > Moraxellaceae > Acinetobacter > Acinetobacter psychrotolerans. The sequence goes on from NZ_JBIMDK010000002.1 coordinate 108,136, forward strand.
CCTTTAAAGGATTCCATCCCCAAAGTTCACCAATGTGCTGATCAAAAGATTCATCTTTAGAAACTAAATGCCACGGAAAACCATGCATTAGACAAATAACGGTTTTATTTCCAACATCGAATTCAAATTCGTTTTGACTTACAGGCTTGCCAAACAAAGCTCGGTATACATCAGCTTGAAGGCTTTTAGACGGATCAGTTTGTTCGTTTGAGGCTGTTTTAATTTCAATTAAATTAAGCATATCAACCTCTCAACTTCTGTAATTTGTCAGCGATCGAATTTTCAAGAGCTTCGTTGATTTTTTCTATTTCATAGCGGTCAAGGTATGCATTGATTTTGCCATCTTCATCACCGACCACTTCAGGTTCTAAACGATCAATCTGGATTCCTATCGCACGATTAAAACCGTTACCATCATCAAAACCTGAATAGTCAAAATTCACTTCGATGTAATACTGATCATTTGCTGTCAATAAAGTTGCATGACAGTCATCTTGGCAGTCGTTGTATGGTCCTAAATCAAGTGCATCTACTTTGTAGATGTCTGATGCCACCGTGATTGACTGTTGTTCTTCAATAGGTAGCTTGGCTGGTTGATAGATTTGCACGGACGCTAAAACCGCTGTCATTGCTACCGCACCACCTAAACCCAACAAAATTGATTTGAAATTTAATGAAACCATGTCCATAATCTCCTTATAGCTTTTGCTATACCCCTGAAAAGTGCCCCGTCCTCGTCGAAAATTTCGGGGCTTTTTCTTGCCTATTTTTTGCTTACGCAGTGAAAGTACCAATCAGGACTTGTTGATCTGGAAGTAATTCAATTACTTTTTCTTTGAATTCCTGAATGATTTCATTGCGTAATAGTTCTTCTTTCACAATCTGAATTGCGAAAAGTGGTTCACCGCTACCACCATTCACAATTAGGCGTAATTCAATTTTTTTTTCATCTAAACCGACATAAGCGGTATCAAGAATTTTGAATTTTGCTGGTAATTGACCTTTTTTTGCATTAGCAGCTATGTCGGAATAAGCAGTACGTACTTCACGAGTATTTTCAACTTCAGTTTCGCTTGAAGTGATGGTATCCACTTTCATATTACGGACCGCAACAATCGCTTCTTTGATACTGATTGCATTGTCATCTGCATCAACCGCAGACAATACACTTGCCCAATCTTCAAGGAAGCTTGCAAAACGTTTTTGGTCAAGCTTCGTATCTTTAAGTTGATTTAACTTTTTCCAAACAACAGTTGGATCAAGTTGTAATGTTGCTGTGTGGTCGCAATGACCTTGGTCAAAACCAATTTCGCTATAATTCAATACAGCAACTGCTTTAACATCATCACGAGATACGAATACTGGTACTGATCCAGTTGTAGGTGCTTCAGCAATGTATTGGGCAAAATCTGCAAAGATTGGTGTTGCGAAAATGCCACGGATACGGTTACGACCATTTTGAAATTTTACTAAATCAAGAACTTTAAAGCTTTCATGTACAGCTTGCAGTCCACCACGTACTAAATCATTTACAGGGGCACAGTGTTCAACAACCGCTGCTACTTCACTTTTTTCTAATGACATGACATTTTTTCCTTATGGAATATTTTGACTAGGGGAGAGCTTTAAACTGCTAATTGATCGAAGATTTGAGCGGTGTGGTTTGCAAATAGACTTACATCGCCATTTTTGTTGACGTACATAGGTGTTTTGGCACCATGATCTTCAAGTTTGCGACCATCTTTTAAAGGAGTAATTGATGTTAATTTGTGCTCAATCGTTACGTTGTCAGCACCAATGCCTTTGGTTAATTTGAGCTTGATGGTGATTTCACCAGGTTTGTTGTTATCAACGACTGCCGAGGCAACTTCACTAATTGCGAAGCCAAGTTGTTGAGCAAAGACACCACCATCGATGTCATCAATAAATTGGTTGTGGTCAGTAGATTTCATTTTTTTCACCAAGTTTGGTTGTTGTTGGTGATTTAAATACTACTTTAAGTAGAAAAATTGTCAATAGAAAATAGAAAATAAATTCTACTTTAAGTAGCTTATTTTCATTGAGGCAAAATAAAACCTGCACATGGCAGGTCGTAATAAATTAAGATTACTTAGCAACAATCATTCATAATGATTAATTCGTCCAGAATCGGTCAGTATTAAAGTCTCTTCTTAGTTGAACACAAGCATGTATGATTTGATTGTGTTTAATATATGGATTTTTTTCTTTCCTATCATAAATAAGAGGGCTTTCAGAAATAGACATATAATTCATATATGTATTCATAAGTGGAGTGTTCGGATCATTATTTGTTCTGTCTGCTATTTCTTGATAACTTAAACTTACAGCTTGTCTGCTAAAAAAATTAGTTCTGAATTGGTCGCACTGAGTAATAAGCATTTCAGCATCTACAAATGACAACTTTTTGCCATTCAATATAAAGCAACCATCATCACATTTTGATGAACAACCATTTAGAAACATTAAAGATAATAGTCCATAAATTATTTTCGTCATTTTATTTCCTATCAGGATTTTCTAACTCTCTTAGGACGAGAACCACCCAAAGGTCTAAAAGCATCAATTACAAGCCCAACAAACTCCATGCCATCCTCAAACTCAATAATATTTGGTTGAAAATTTGGATTAAGTGCTTGTAAATATTTACGATCATCACTTTCTATTATTAATTTTTTAAATGTAGCATCAGTATTATTTCGAACAACAATAAGATCTTCAGAGAGTAAGTCAGAAGTACAGAAATTAGGATTTACTAAAATGTAGTCTCCATCCATGTAAATGGGGAAGTTACTAATACCGACCACTCGTAGATAAAAACAGCCATTTGGATCATCAGTACTTAATGGCGGTAACCATTGATTTATTTCTGAAGGATTAATTGCCTCTACAGAAGTCATAGAGCCAGCTTGAACCCAGGATAAAACAGGAATTAATTTTGAAGTGATTGGTACAACATTATTATCAAGTGTAGTGCCATGGTCTAAATAGCTTATGTCTACAGAAAATATATCTGCAAGCTCTTTCAGTTTTTCTTCACGAGGTTTAGCTGTACCTAATGTGTAGCGTCGTGCCATTTCATAAGTGACATTGATAGCATCTTTAAGTTGATTAACTGAAGTTATTGGCGAGCCATCAGCATCCATCAACTCCTTCAATCTATTTGCAAACTCTATGTGTTTAGCATCTTTCACTTTTTTTGGCTCATTTTCTACCATTGGTAGAAGTTTACTATCAAATTCCAGTTGCACCAATTCTATTTTAGGTAGTATAGTGTGTTCTACTTTAAGTAGTTTTGACGGTGTCATTATGTTATCCCCACATGAGGCTTTTGATAAAGCTGTGCAATTTGCAGGTTCCTCAGCTGCCCTTGCCAGAGGTATAGGTTTAACGCCTTGGGCAGTTTCTAAATGGAATCTTGAAAAAATTCCAGAAGATCGATGTGAGGACATTGAAAAATATACCCAAGGTCAAGTCAAAGCTGAAGAATTACGTCCAGACATTAACTGGAAATATGTTCGCCAAGTTAGAACTAAGATGGCATAAAAATGAGGAAATCTTATGGAAACAAAAATAATGTTTTTATTCAGCAAAAAACTGTTGGCACCCATGTCAACACGTGTACCGCTGGAAGTCCAAGAGATCATTGATACTTTGGCTGAAAACCAAGGTAGTGATCGTGCTAAATGGTTAAGAGATGCCATAGATTTAAAGATTGAAGTGGAGACAGGTCAATCATCATCTGAGCAAGTGAAAAAATCAAAGAATACAACGTCTACAAGCGTATTCAAGAATGTATGCAGAAATTTAAAAAGTTTTTGGCAGGCATTAAAAAAGCCCGATGGTCAAGATCGAGCTTCTAGTATTCATCAACATTCAGGTAAATGAACATGAGTAATTTAACAGAACATCAGTGTAAGGGCAAATGTCCTGAATTTAAAAAAGAGCAGTGTAATCATTGTTTGATTGCTCAAGTGGAAAAGCGCGAGTTTGATTTGGGGTTAGCACCTGATGATGCGTATGTGAAATGTGGCGAAGTGACACCGTTGTTTGTATCTGATTTGGATGATGTTGAAATGTATCACCGCCGTGCTGTAGTAGCGCAAGGGGAAGTGTCATGACAAATACAACATTGAATCTTTCTGAACAGGATTTGGTTGTTTTGAATCGCAATGATGTCAGTGATGCTAATTTTTCGCTTGCTGTAGCAAGTGATCGACCTGATCATCCAATTTTTAAAACAAGCAAAGGGATCTTTTTTACTTATTCTGATAACAAGAATAAATGGATCGAATGTAGTTCTATCAATAATAAAACTACCGGCTTGAAGGCTTTACCTGTTAAAGAAGCAGTAGAGACCACTCAAACTATTAAAGTTAAAGGCCTTGAGGATCTAATTGGCGGTACAGTGGCACTCCAGGCTGTTTTAAATGGCCAAACAGTTCAGTTAAGCCTTGAACCTTGGGAAAAAAAACATTGGGATGATTTCATTCCATGTATAGATGAAACATCTACAAAAGTATTTTTTACTGAATTTCATGGAGAACAAAAGGTCTTTTTCCGTATCAAGCCAAAAACCATCAATATCAATGGTATTGAAGTTCCTGCACCATTTTTTCATCGTCCTGAAGTTGGTCAAATAATTCTTTATTTGGATGATTCTGAACCAAAGGGTTTTACAGGTGAAAAATTTGGTGGCTTGCATGATGCTGACTTTAATTTTGGCTGGTGGGAATCAGAAGAAAAAATAAAGTTGGTGATAGAAGCCCTTCGCAAAGTTTTTGGGGTGAAATCATGATAGAAAAAATCACCCTGACCAAAATTGGTAAATATAAAGATGATTGGGTATTTGTTTATATCGAACCAAACGATGCACATTCAAAGTGTGGTGGGCGAATCACTGTAAATATTGGTGATGATTATATAGGTTCTTACTTTTTCTCACACTGTGGCACAGAAACCTTTGAGCAATTCCTTGCCAAAGTTAACCCAGATTACTTAATAAATAAGCTTTTTCAAACCAAAGAAGATCTTGATGTTGAAAGTGGTAGTGAACTTTTTGAAAGCCTCGTAAAAAATGACATGCTTTGGATGGTTAAACATGCTCGTAATGAAAATAATATTACAAAAGATGAACTTCGTGAATTGTATGAAGGATTAAAAGAGCATGCGTTTAGAGATATTGGCGAATTATCATACATGATTGATTCTGACTCTTATGAAACAATGTCCAAAATTTTCAGTGATGATTGGTTCTACAATGGGGGTTTTACAAAGTCGAACCATGTATATGAACGTCAAGAAAATGTGATTCAAGCTGTAATTGCTCATTTCAAAAATGAGGTGACATCGTGATTGATAAAGCCTCAATTCTCGCTCTAACTGACATTATCCAATTGCCTGAAGCTGAACGCTTACAGGTAATCAAGGATAAGTTTTCAGAAAAATCACATGATGAATTACTTAATTTACTTAGCAGTGTCTTAAATGTTGCTATGAATTATGCCCAATCGTGTGATGAAACATTGTATTTACATCTCGTCACTACAGGCGATATGCACCCATATGCAATAGATAAGCTTATTTCACCTAGTTTTCACGGTGCATTGAATGGGTTGATCTTGGCACAAAAGGCACCTAATCAAGATGTGCTATGTGAATCGTGTGCTTATCGGTGTGGAATCTTAGCAAATCATTGTCTTTTTACTCAATCTGACTTGGCTCATGCCTTGGAATTGGATGCAGTTTTTTATTGTCATAAAGATATAGAAAATTTGCATAGCCCATCTGCTACAGATCGTAAGTGCATGAAGCCATGTAAAGGATGGGCACAGCATGTGAAACATAAGGGAGTAGCGGCATGAGATCAAATGAAGCTAAAAAGCCTATGTATATCTTTACTGAACTAGGTAAAGAAAAACTTTGTAAACACTGTGATGAATACTGGCCTACAGATTCAGAGTTTTGGTTCATGATTAAATCAAAGTTAAAGGATGGAACCATTACTTTTCGACCTGATTCAGCATGTAAAGGATGCTATGACCGTGTTTATAGACCACATCATGTAAAAGGTGTGAATAAAGTTCGTTCAAGTCATGAAAAGAAGGTGGCAGCATGATTATCGGCGTTGCTGTTAAAGCAGGTGAACTCATGGTTGCTCTACCTAAGCCTAACCGTCATGCAGATTGCATTAATATTATTTTGTCGCTTGGTTTGGCTACAGATATTCAAAATCAATGGGGTAAATCTATACACCAAGGTTTTTATTGTGAAAATGGGAAGTTCTATACACGTCCACAAGCAGCCTTACACGCTATTGAATGTGGCCAACAAGAATGGACAGAAAATGATTTAGAGCTAATAGCCCTTGGTGAGAAGAAATTCTCTCGAATGGGGTTATGTAGTGAAGATTTGTGGTGAGGTGGTATGAGTAATTTCAACTTTATTAATGCTGTACGTCAAATTCCCATGCCACCAACAACCAAGTTAGTGGCTATCACATTAGCGACTTATGCTGATTATGAAACAGGTGAATGTTATCCATCAATTCAAACACTCATGGATGACACTGGATTATCGAATCGTGCAGTAATTGCACACTTAAAAAACATCGAAAAATTGGGAATATTGATAGCAGATCGTTCAAATGGTCGTCGTACATATTACCGTTTTGACATGGAAAACCTGACAAAAGCGGTGACGCAGGGTCATAGCTCAGGCAATCAAAGCGGTGACTCTCACGACAAAAGCGGTGACTCTGACGACAGTAAAGCGGTGACTCTCACGCATGAAGCAGTGACTCTCACGCAAAAAGCGGTGACGCAGGGTCACACTAACATCCAAGAACAACCATTAGAACTAAGAGGAGGAGGAGAAACGCCTGAACAAAAAAATTTACCACCACCGAATTTTGTTCAGTACAACAATTTCGATTTAGCAAAAATCACAGTGATCGAACTTGATCAAAAATATTCAACTTTGAAAACTGATTTTATTGAATTAGCTCAACCTAGAAATCTTGATCTTGAATTTACTGATTTTGAAACTTTGTTTTTTGATTTTGGAGATTGGTTTTCTTCGCACAATGACCTAAAACAAATTTCAGTCAAGACTGCACAGAAATGGGCTGTAGCGTGGTTAGGCTATGTTCAAAACAACAAGCACAAACTTATCAACCGTAAGGTGAAAAGTGGCGTCACTGAGCAATCAGGACGAAATAGACCTATCCAAACACCATCTGCATACCAAGCTAAACAGGAAAATGTAAATCGTTGGTTGCGTTACGGTCAAAAAGTCCGTGGAGAACAACAACAGGAACCATCAATTATTGATGTGGTATCTGAACCCCCAAAGAACTTTCTGATTGAGGAGGTGGGTCATGCGTGAATTCACCATTGATGAAGCACGTCGCTTAATTGACAAAATGCGTATTCGTTACGGTAAGAAATTTACAGATCAGTGGGCAGCAGTGGATGCATGTGATCTTGAGCAAGCAATGATTGAAGATTTTTCAGGATTAACAGTACAGCAAATTGAAAATGGTTATAACCGTATGCTCCACGAACCATGGCCACCATGTATTCAGGATTTCAAAATCTGGTGTTTACAAGGCGGACATTGGCTGACTGAAAATGAAGCATGGCAACAAGCATTGGCATACGAAAAATCCAATCAAACTATCTCAATTAGTTTGCATGTACTCAAAACGCTTAAAGAATTTAAGAAAGGTTTTGATGAGATAAATCCACGTGCTGAATCACAGGCAAAGGCATTCAAAGATATGTATATCCGTATTATTGCAAATGCGAAATTGATGGGAGATGTTCAGTCATTCACTGATCCAGTTGGGGCATTAAAAACACCTAAAGATGATGAGAGAAGAATCACCACCTGTCCACCTGAATTGATGGCTCAGTTGAAGGGTATTAATAAAAACTCTAATGCAGGTAGAGCATGACAAATTATTTATCACAATCACAAATTAAGAGACTTGTTCATCAACGTGATAACAAGCCTAAACAACCGAAGTATGGGAATCATAAAGTCATAGTTGATGGTGAAAAAATTGCTGATTCAAAGCATGAATTTAAGCGATTGAATGATTTAAAAGTTATGCAACGTGTAGGTGAAATTAAAGATTTACAGACTCAGGTTCGTTACAACCTCATTCCATCACAAGTAATTTGTAATAAAAAAGAGCGTGGTACAGATTACATCGCAGATTTTGTTTATTGGACCAAAGATGATCAGTTTATTTGTGAAGATGCTAAAGGTCATAGAACTGCGGATTACACCATCAAGCGTAAGCTGATGAAGATGATTCACGATATCGATGTTGTTGAAGTTTAGACGATTTAAGGAGTATGACAATGAAGTCTGATGATTTACGTTCAAATTCACAAATTATTTTAGAGGCCATTGAGGATTTACACTCCCAAGAACAGATCGTTACTCGCACAACACTCGCTGATCTTACTGGGCTGCAATTATCTATTATTGATGATCGTTTATCATATTTGGTAGACACCGGGCAGATCATAAGAGTACAGCGTGGTGTATTTGTGCCAGCAATTAAGCATCGTACAGCGCGTTTAATGTCTAAGACTATTTTGCCGGACGGAACAGTTAGCATTGAGATAGGCAGCGTTAATACTGCTGTTCTAACCCTTACACCTAGAGAAGCACGCAATTTGGGCAATTTATTAATCGGTGAAGCTATGCAATATAGCAACATTGAACTTGGGCATCATATGGCAATAATCCAAAGTGAAGTAGCTGGTCAAGTTCGTAAATTATCAAAGCAAGTAGGTGATTTATTGGATAGTGGAAAGCAGGGGGAGTTGTTATGATTATAAAATAAGTAACTTTAATATTAAAAAGGACAATATATGCTTTTAAACAAAATTAAAGAATCATCGCTGGTTGATTTATTGACAATTTTTACACCTTTCATATTAATTATGGGGTTAATTAACAAAATTGGTATTTATAATTCTAAACAGGTTGATGCTTCATGGTTCATAACAATATTTACACCAACTGACTTAATGCTATCTGATTTAAGTATTTATTTATACTTCATAATTGCTATTCTTTATCTCGATAAAATAATATTTAAACCAGATTTTAGCCATTGGAAAGAATTATTATGGGCCAATATTCAACTTTCATCTGCATACATTGGACTTTACATTTTATTTTGGTTCCAAGATAAAGATTCAGGTCCCCTTACTTTTTTTATATCTTTGATGTTGCTGAGTCTAAATGGATTTGGATTAATAGCAATTAGTAAAAGTGTTGGTAAAATTTTTGGATTCGGATTCATTCTCTTAGTCCCGTATCTAACAGGAAATGAACATGCTGAGCAATTAAAACTTAAAAATTTACCTATAGTTGAGTTGGAAGATAAAAAACAGTGGTATCTATTGGATAAACAAGCGAATCAGCTCATTCTAATAAACACTCAAAAAAATAAAAATGAATTTAAAATTGTTGAAATGAAAGAAATAAAAATATTGAAGTAACCCCCTCTAAGGTTAGACCTCCCTAAATAAAAACTTGATCATTAAACCATTAAGAGGTTTGGTGATCATGGCTGAAAAAAAAGTAATTGATTGGGATAAGATCGAACTCGATTATCTAGTCGTTTAGGCTGATTGCTAAATAATTTTTTGACATAAATTTTCAATTGTATATTTTAAGATAGTTTAATCATAATACTCTCTGCTGACTTCTTTTCCAGTTCTGTCATAACAAACAGTATAAGATCCGTCAATTATTCCATTACCTACGTACATAGTATGACTCTCACAATTGAATTCTGGAGCTGGAAGGTTTTTAAGATATTCTTCATGTTTATACTTTTTATATTGAAAAACACCCACCACACTTAGACTAAGAATGAATATTATAATTTGATATTTTAAAGGTATTCTAAATATTATTTTTTGAATGATATATAGAAAAATAAATTGAATGAAAGTTAACATTCCATCGGTGTGATGCCATACATAGATATAAATCAAGAGAAGAAATAAATACCCAATATACAAAGCTTCATCTTGATCCTTTTTTAAATTATATCGAAGGAAAATATGAATTAAAATTATTATTGAGATATAGATGCATTGATAGTACCAAAAATTGGATGAAGTGATTATTCCAATGAATTGGTTAGATGTGAAAAAAAGTATCAGAAGTTCCATAAAATATTAATTATCAGATAATTAAAACGTATTATGCGTTAATTTTATTAAAAAAGGCTATGCATTAAAAATTAAAAACTCTTCAGTGATAAGGATATAGTTCCCACCCCTCTAAGGTTCGACACATCTATACAATAAAAAGAAAATAGCCATATCAAGAGGTTTGAGTGATATGGCTGAGAAATCTAAAGAAAATATTAAATCTGTGGTTTTAGAAGAATTAACCAAAATCATAGATCAAAATGAAATTCCTCATGGTGTTGAATACGATTTAGTCCAACAATTCAAGGAATCGACTGAGTGTGGGTATTTTGATGAAAGAATACCTCACACAGGTGCTTGTACTTGTTTATATGAGCAATCTTTCAAATATGGTCGTGCAGATATTGTTATTTACCACGTAGATGGTAGTGCTAGTGTTATTGAAGTTAAAGATGGAACTAAAGGTTACACACATACTGTATCTGGGATTGGGCAAGCAACTTTATATGCAACTCAATTGGCTATGTCGAAAAGTGCTGTAACAAAAGTACGTCGTTGCTTAATGTGGTCATCTACAGGTGATATTCAGTTAGATGTACTAATTGAGATTGCTTGTGAAAAAGCTGGTGTCATTCCACTTCCTACTGTTTCTATGAAAAAGATCATGGCATGTAGAACAGCACATATAAATGCTGCCAAGCTTATTAAAAGCGAGGTAGCAATCAGTGACTGAAAAAAGACAGAAAATTGACTATGACCGCATTGAGCGTGGATGGAGAGCAGGGATTCTTAGTCCACGTCAATTAGCTGCTGCTTATGAGGAAGAGTCAGGTCAGAAAGTTTCTCATGCTGCAATTATCAAACATTTTACAAAACAAGGAATACCACGGAACTTGGCAGAAAAGATTAAAGCCAAGTCAGATGCAATGGTTACACAAGCAATGGTTACGGAACAGGTTACACCCGTAACCATTAAACGAGACCAACAGATTATTGAAGACGCAGCAACCCAATTGACCCATGTCCGATTGAATCAACGTAAAGATATTCAACGATCACGAAAGATTGCTATGAGTCTTTTTGATGAGCTTGAAATGATGGTCGGTCAAGAGAATGTCAAATTGCTTGAAATGTTAGGTGAGTTGATGTGGTCACCTGATGATAAAGGCAATGACAAAGTTAATGATCTGTATATGAAGATCATCTCAATGCCTGGTCGTGTGAAGTCGATGAAAGATTTAAGCGACACACTCAAAACATTGATTGCTTTAGAACGCCAAGCTTTTGGACTTGATGATGAGAACAATAGACCTGTTGATGCACTGACTGCATTACTTGAACGAGTAAGCACTGGTAATAGTTCTGGATTCAAGCCGATTGCTGATGATCCTGAATATAGAGCATCTACGTGAATGGAACGACTAATCACCCACACCAATTTAATTTCATGCACGTACATGCTTTAAAAATGCACCAACATTGTGCAAAATGGGGTAAAAATTGATTTATAACACTAACTTACAGCCATTACCAACAAATGCCAAGGAGCTTGAAAGCTGCCTTGCAGACCCGATTTGGCGTATTTTTAGTGGCTGTTTGTATAAGATTAAAATTAAAGGCGATGACTTTGTAAATGAGTTTGGTCAGGTTGAAGAAGCTCCAACTTTTGAATTACCTTTTAAACCAAATGATGCTCAGGTTAAATTTTTAGATCGGTTGTGGTACCGCAATATTATTTTAAAAGCACGTCAGTTGGGTTTTACCACACTGATTAGTGTGTTGTGGCTTGACCATGCTTTGTTTAATGCCAATCAGCATTGTGGTGTTATTGCACAGAACCTTGAGACAGTCGGTGATATTTTCACGGACAAGATTAAATTTGCGTACGATAACTTACCACCTGAAATATTAGAGCGTTTCCCACTCAAAACCAATAATGGTACAGAGATGGAGTTCGCTCACAACGGCTCTAAAATCTCTGTGGCTACCTCATTCCGTGGCGGTACTATGCACCGCTTACTGATTTCTGAGTACGGTAAAATTTGTGCTCAATCACCTGGTAAAGCGAAAGAGGTTCGTACAGGTTCACTACCTGCTGTTCCTACAACCGGTATTTGTGTCATTGAATCTACTGCTGAAGGTCGTGGTGGTGACTTCTTTGACAAAGTACAAATAGCACAGAAGAACTTTGCGTCACGTAAGAAGCTCACACCGAAAGACTTTAGATTGCATTTTTACGGTTGGTGGGAAGAACCGAAGTACCGTATTGATTCATCTGATGTGATTATTACCAATAAAGACCACAATATTTTTGATCATATTGAAATTGTAGTGTCTAAAAACTTAGGCAAACGGATCAAAATTGATGTGGATCAGCGAGCTTGGTACATATCAACACGTGATAACGATCTGTCAGGTGATCAGGCTTTGATGTGGCAAGAGTACCCATCTTTCCCTGATGAAGCATTCCAAGTCAGCACAGAAGGGAATTACTACGCAAACGACATGCTTGAGTTGCGTAAACGTGGTGGTATTACTCAAGTAGAAGTTTTAGATATTCCTGTAAATACATTTTGGGATATTGGGAACCATGATGGTTGTGCGATTTGGTACGAGCAGATTCTAAATAACCAAGATCGTTTCATTGATTATGATGAAGATCATTTTAAAGACCTGCGCTTTTACGCAAAGCTGATTAAAGACAAGCCTTATCTATATGACACGCACTATTTACCCCATGATGCAGCACACCAAAGACTGGGTGACTACAACAAATCCGTATTGGAAATGCTAGAAGAATTATTACCTGGTCATAATTTTGTAGTGATTCCACGCATTACGTTGCTCACAACTGGTATTCAACAGACACGAAGGCTTTTAAAAAATGCGTGGTTTGATGAAGAACGATGCAAATTAGGGATTGAACGTATTGAAGGCTACAAGAAAAAATTTAATCAACAAGCCAATATGTTCATTGATCAGCCTGATAAATCCAATGGTTGCTCGGAGGGTGCTGATGCATTACGACAATGTGCTCAAGCCAAAGAAGCAGAACTATTAGGTGATTACGTCTATACGGCTAGTCGTACCAATGAAAATTCAAGTACAAATACCCACGTACAGCGATCTAGCTATACAGAAGCACCAGCACCAGATTGGCGTATGTGATGATAAGGGGAAATTTAATGCAGGACCATGAAACACAAGAGCATCATGTTGCCGAAGTAGTTGATGAAGATACACTTACACTTGAAGAACTTTCTGAAATTCAGGCTGAAATACAAGAACAACCGCATTGGCGACATATTGCAGACATGGAAATGGATTATTCAGATGGGAATCAACTTGATACCGATTTGATGAACCGCATGATGAAAGCCGGTATTCCTCCTGCAATTGAGAATATGATTGGACCTGCATTGGTATCTGTTCAAGGTTTCGAGCTTGAGACACGTACAGATTGGCGTGTAACTCCGAATGGTGAGTTAGGTGGGCAAGAAGTTGCAGACGCTTTGAATTATAAATTGAATCAAGCAGAGCGTTTGTCTAAGGCTGATAAAGCATGTAGTGATGCCTTTCGTCCTCAAATTGGCTGTGGTTTAGGATTTGTGGAAGTTAAACGTGAACCTGATCCTTTTAAATATCCATATCGTTGTATCGCCGTGCACCGTAATGAAATACGTTGGGATATGAAATCCACTGAATCAGACCTCTCAGATGCACGTTGGTTACAGCGCACTCGTTGGGTTCATCCTAAGCGTTTAAAGGATTCATTCCCTGATCATGCAGAATTGATTGATTTATGTGGTCGGTATGGTGGCCAATGGTGGAATGACGCTGGCTATTTGGATGGTGGTGTATCTACAGGCTTACAAAATGCTTGGAACAATGCACGTGCTTGGACGCATGCAGAAAACTATTGGTATAACCCAACTTCAAAGGAAATGAATGTTGTAGAGCTTTGGTATCGTCGGTGGAAGAATACTGTTGTTCTAAAGTTTAAAGATGGCCGTGTAGTTGAATACGATGAAGATAACATGGCGCATAATATTGCTTTGACCAATGGATTGGCTCAAGCGAGTCGTGCAAATGTATCTAAGGTACGTCGTTCGTATTGGTTAGGTCCACATTGTTTACATGATGGTGAAACGCCATATTCACATCATTATTTCCCTTATGTACCGTTCTTTGGGTTCCGTGAGGACAACACTGGCATTCCTTATGGCTTTGTACGTGATATGAAATACAGCCAAGATAGCTTAAACAGTGCCTTGTCTAAGTTGCGTTGGGGTATGAGTGTCACACGTGTGGAGCGTACCAAAGGTGCAGTGGATATGACCGACGATCAATTACGTCGTCAAGTTGCACGTCCTGATGCTGATATTGTTCTTAATGCCAATCACATGGCTAAACCTGGTGCACGCTTCGATGTAAAGCGTGATTACAATCTCACAGATCAACACTTTCAAATGATGGGTGAGAATCGTGCATCGATTGAGCGTGTATCTAATATCACCAGTGGCTTTCAAGGTAAAAAGGGTAATGCTACTTCTGGTCGTCAGGAACAGATCCAAGTTGAACAGTCGAATCAAACGCTAGCCAAAATGATGGATAACTTCCGTGAAGGTCGAACCATGATGGGTGAGATGTTACTTTCCATGATTGTTGAGGATCTAGGCAACGAGGAAGAAGTGGTTATTATTGAAGGTGATGCTGTTACGGCTGATCGCACAGTAGTGATCAATAAGCCTGAAGTTAGTGAGGAAGGTTATCCGTATTTATCGAATGATGTTCAACGTACACGCCTGAAAGTGATACTAAGTGATGTACCAAGTTCTAAATCGTATCAAGAACAGCAGCTCAATGCGCTTTCGGAAGTCACCAAGTCATTACCACCAACTGTACAAGCCGCAGTACTGCCGTATGTTATTGCGCTTACTGATACGCCGTTTAAGAAAGATATTGTTGAAGCGATTAAACAGGCTTCACAAGCACCAACTCCTGAACAGATTGAAGAACAGATCAAAGAAGCGGTTAAACAAGCACTAGCACAAGCAGGTAATGATATTAAGTTGCGTGAATTGGAACTTAAAGAGCGTGAGTCATTGAGTAAAGTCAGTGAAATTGATGCTCGTTCGGTACAGATTGGTGTTCAAGCTGCTTATTCAGCCATGCAAGCCGGTGTTCAAATTGCACAGATGCCACAGATCGCACCTATTGCCGATGCAATTATGCAAGGTGCAGGTTATCAACGGCCTAATCCTGGTGGTGATGATCCTAATTTCCCAACGGCTGAACAGACTGCAGCAAGTGACATACGCAGTCCATACATTCAAGGGGAAGGTGCAGAATTGGGTAGTGAAGGGATTGCACAGGTTCAACAGAATACTAGCCCAATGAATCCACCTGTACCGCAACATGCTGGCACAGGACAGCAGGGTATTGAGACGGAGAGGGTGAGTGATAATATTTAATTCGATTTTAAATTAATACTCTAGAATTTTGTGATAAGCTATTCATCTGAATAGCTTTTTTAATTTTAAATAAGGATAAATAGTGTTTATAGAAAAATATTTTGTGACTCATTATTTAGTAAAGTATTTAGATCAAAATCAAGAAAAGTGTGAAATATTAGTACCAAATTTACATGGTCGTGTTTTATATAGACATGGTATTAAAGAACTAGCAATTAAATATATTAAGAAAAACACTAATATTAATAATCCAGTGTTTCAGAATTTTGAACATTATGGGAATTGTGCATTTTGTTCAGAATTCCGTAAACTAGAGAAATCACATGCTATTGCAAATACTATTTTCAGAACATTATTAAAAAAAGTAGATGGAAGGCAACCTATAGTTATAAGTACTAATTCAAATCAACTTAAATTTGATAGTGATACTTGGGCTGTCAATCAATTATGTAAAATTTGTGAAAGTTATTTTAATAAAAATTATGAAGAATACTCTATTAATGCTTTACGAGGAAAAAATCCAAATGTAAAGATTGTTAAAACTTTAAATGGTGTAAGTTTTAACGGTTTAGATCAGGAAGTAATAGCAAAGTATTGTTTATCTGTTTATTGGCGTGCTGCTTTGTCAGTTCACCCATCGTATAGTAGTGTTCATATATTTCCTGAATTTAACGAATATTTAAAACTATATTTTAAAAATGATATAATATTAAATAAGTCTGCTATGAATGTAAGAATGTTTAACTTGGTAGATGAAGATAAAGAGCTAAATGATGAAGCAATAGCCTCATTCATGGTAAGCCCTTTTACTCGACTTGAAGAAAAAAGATTAGTATTTTGTCTTAAATTAGAAAGCTATTTTGTAGAAATTAAAATCGAAAAATTAGGGTATAAAGAAAAAATGAAAAAAGGATACCTTGGAAATAGTAAAAACATTCTATTTTTAGAAAATAAAGATATTTTTTCCATTAATGAAATTTTCAATAACTTTGCTCATGGTAAATATTTACATGATAAGACCCTCTAATGTTTAGTTATCATCATAAAGACTTCGAATAGTCAATTTTTTTAATTTATAAAGGAATGAAAATGGAAGATGAGAATGCAATCTTAATTGTGGGTGATGAAGTTTATTTAAAAGATTGTAAAATCCAGTCTATTGATAAAGATGATAATGTGATTTGTACATGGACTAATGAACAGGGTGAAGAATTCAGTGCAGTTTTTAAAAGAAAATCTTTAACAAAACAGCCAGATTTTCCATTTGCTGGATTCCTTCGTTAGGAGTGCATAATTAAAACCACCTTCGGGTGGTTTTTTTACGCCAAACACTTACCCCCTGTAAGGTTCGCCAATTCCTATCTCTCACTTGCACACTAGCCGTAGTTGAGCAATCAGCAGCAAGCATGGACTCTTAAAGTCTGCACTAACCTCAATGCGGCTACAGCGATAAGTGGCAGGAAAGGCATGAATATTACAGAGCAACAAAACGATCAAATTGAAGCAACCGGGAAAGTATCTCCTGAACTTGCATCGCAGCTGCTTGAAGCTGCGATGAATGGCGAAACCATTGGACAACCAGTGGAACCTGTTATCGATACGCCAGTCGTTAACCAAGCGAATGAAGAAATCAAACCAACGGATGCTGCGAATACAGTACCAGCGGAAGATGACTTAAATGCATCTAACGCAACAGTTCTCGCTAAAGACGGCATTCATACTATTCCATTCGAAAGTTTGGAGAAGGCTCGAAAAGGCGAACAAGAATGGAAAGCTAAAGCTGAGAGCTATGAACAAGCTCTTGCCGAAGCACAAAGTCAGATCCAAACAGGTCAAGCAATAACACCAGCGGCAGAACAGAATTTAGCGACGGCTGAAGCTGCAATTGCTGCGAGTGGAGATAACACCGATGTGATTGCCATGTTCGGAGACTTTTCCGAAGAAGCGATTGCTAAAGGTGTAGATGCTTTACTTGAGGTGAGAGTACCAGGTGCAATTCAAGCTGCCATTGATAAGGCGTTACAACCTTTTCAGCAACAACAACAGTTGCAACAAGCACAACTTGCCAAAAGTGCAGAGCAACAGCACTTTGATGCAATTGCTTCGGTACACCCTGATTTTGAATCCGTTGCTGAATCACAAGAATTCCAAAATTGGAAAGATGCACAACCAGGTATTTTACAAGGTGCATACGACCAAATTTTAAATAGTGGAACTTCAGCAGAAGTAAATGAACTTTTAACCCTGTATAAGCAAGCCAACAATTTGAACGTGGCTACACCTGATGTGAATAGCATTAAGGAACAAGCCAAGCAAGCTGTAAGTAAAGCTCAAACACAAGTGCCGCATAGCGTCAGTGATTTACCAGCAGGTTCACCAGCTGGAGTCACGCTTGATGAACGTATGGCTGCCATGAGTCCAGCACAACAAGTCGAAGCAATGGCGAGTTGGACTCCAGAACAGATCGATGCGTACGTCAGCCGCAATGTCTAAAAACTATAGTGGAGAGAATTTAAATGTCTAAAACCAACACCGCTTACGGTGGAAAAATGAACATGGTGACACAGGCTGTTGGCTTGTTCGCTACCCATATGAACCGTAACTCTACATTGAATTTACTGTCGGGGAAAATGCCAGCTGGTGAAGCAGGTGCAGAAGCAACTTTACGTAAACAGACCACATCTCACATGCCGATTGTACGTGTGCAAGACTTGGGTAAAGGAAAAGGTGATGAAGTTACCTTTAACTTGCTTAATCCTGTCGGTGGTTATCCGATTATGGGTTCTGCTTATGCCGAAGGTCGTGGTGTAGGGATGTCTTTATCGGAAGATAAACTTCGTGTGAACCAAGCACGTTTCCCGATTGACTTGGGTAACGTCATGAGTCAGATCCGTAGTCCTGCCGATTTGCGTAAATTAGGTAAACCACTTGCACAATCTCAAATGGATGCCTATTGCGATCAGTCGTTATTGGTTCACATGGCTGGTGCACGTGGTTATCACGACAATATTGAATGGCGTGTTCCAACTGATGCTCATGCGAACTTCAGTGAAATCATGGTGAATAAAGTCAAAGCACCGACTAAAAACCGTCATTTCTTTGCGGATGGCGCAGGTATTTCAAGCGTTCGTGTTAATTCGGGTGAAGCTGCTTTTGCTACGACTGATATGTTCACGATGGATACAGTCGATTCAATGAAGACCTTCTTGGATGAAATGGCTTTACCACCACCGATTGTGAAATTTGAAGGTGACGTAGCAGCTGAAGATTCACCGCTTCGCGTATGGCTTGTTTCACCATCACAATACAACAAATTTTCAACTCAACCTGGTTTCCGCGCATTTCAAGGTGCAGCGTTAGTTCGTGCTGGACAAGCGAAACAACACCCATTGTTTTTAGGTGAAGTGGGTCTTTGGAATGGGTTCCTCATCCGTAAAATGCCACGTCCAATCCGTTTCTATGCTGGCGATACCATTAAGTATTGTGCTGATTACACCTCTGAAACTGAATCAGGTATCAAAGTGCCTGCATCATTTGGTGAAAAATTTGCAGTAGATCGTTCAATCATCTTGGGTGGTCAGGCTGTCGCTGAAGCACTTGCTGCTTCGGATAAATCAGGTGTGCCATTCTTCTGGTCTGAAAAAGAAATGGATCATGGCGATAAGTGGGAGCTGTTAATCGGTTCGATCCGTGGTGTGTCTAAGATTCGCTTCGATGTGAATACTGGTACACGTCAAGAATTCACCGACTATGGCGTAACCGTGGTCGATACCGCTGTTGCTTGTCAGGGTCGCGGTCAGTAATAGGAAAGGGCGAAAGCCCTTCTTGATCCTTTTCATAGATTTGGAGTTTAGCAATCATGGCGAATATTAAAAAGAAAGATGGTCGTTACGGTCAATTTGGTGGATTCTCACCATACGGCAATCTCACAGCATTAACATACCTATTGGCGACCAATGCCACAGGTGCAGTACTTGAATCAGACTCAACCGCTGCTGTTGGGGTTGGTGATGTGATTGATTTGGGTGAATTACCTGAAGGTATGCGATTAGATGATGCACAGGTATTTGTGACGACAGGTATGACAGCAACGGTGACTGGCTCACTTGGCTTTAAATACACCGATGGTACTGATGTTGCAGCCACACCGCAGGACGCAGCACATTTTATCAGTGCTGGTGACTTGGCAGCCGCAGGACGTTTACGTGCTACTGGTGCGAAGTTGATTACGTTGCCTAAGCCTGCACGTTTAATTTTGACTGTGGCTGGTGTAGTCAATGCCAAAGTCAGTGACATTAAAGTAGTTGTGTACGGTGAGTTGAAAGGTCCTCGTTAATCTTTTGCACAAAAATAAATGATGAACAGTTTGGGGATGG
Organism: Acinetobacter psychrotolerans; assembly: GCF_048552595.1. Classification (NCBI taxonomy): domain Bacteria; kingdom Pseudomonadati; phylum Pseudomonadota; class Gammaproteobacteria; order Moraxellales; family Moraxellaceae; genus Acinetobacter; species Acinetobacter psychrotolerans. The sequence goes on from NZ_JBIMDK010000002.1 coordinate 128,191, forward strand.
ATGATTTAGCAAAGGGTCGCCATCCCTTTTTTTATCTAATGAGGAAGGCCTTATGAAACTCTCAACAATTGCAATGCTATGCCACTCGATCAATGCTGCTTATTGTTTGTCCCAAGGGGATGATAGTCAGCCTACTTGGGATAATGCACCAGACGAGCAGAAAAAAAGTATTGAGTATGGTGTTCAATTACACCTAGAAAATCCTGAAACCACACCAGAACAGTCGCATGAATCATGGTTGCTGCAAAAAGAAAAAGACGGTTGGACTTATGGTGACGTTAAGGATTTTGAAGCCAAGACTCACCCATGTTTCCGACCTTATGACGAATTGCCAGCAGAGCAAAAAGCCAAAGATTATTTATTTAAAGCAATGGTGCATCTGGTCAAAGACCTACCTGAACCTGAAGAGCACTTGGCTTTAGTCAATCAGACTGCACAATTACAAGCATCACTTGCAGCCTTTAAACAATTGGCAGGTAATCAGGCACAAAGTTTGAATACTGCTCCAACTGCCAAAGCTGTAGCATCGGGTGTACGTGTTAAATATGTAGGCTTAAAAGAGGAATACACAGATCGTTTGTATGAATCGAATCTGGTATTTAGTTATGGCCAAACACGTTCAGTCACCACAGACCTCGCCAATAAGTTACTCAAGCATCCTGAATTTGTACGAGATGATGCACCAGTCGCTTTGGCTGTAAGTTCTGATCAAGTGGTGGATGATACTGAGGCAACGCTTAAAAAAGCACAGGAAGAAAAAGAAAATAAGGAGAAGGAAAACACCCAGCTACTTGATGAAATTGATCTTGTACGCCGTATGGAAGATAAAGATTCTTTGTATGAATACGCCATGAAGAACTTTAATCAGAAAATTCCTAAAAACCAATCTGTTGAATGGATGAAAGACAAGGTTTTAAACCTACTTGATACGATGGGAGTTCCTGAGTAATGCAACTCGATGAATTAATCCGACGTTTTCGTACACAGGCGAATGACAAGGTAGAGCCATACTTTAACGAAGATTCAGATGTTAAGGATTGGCTCAATGATGCTGTGAATGAAGCGTGTATTCGTGGTCGTTTGGTGCATGAAAGTCAGAATAGCGATGTGTGTAAGATAACAGTTCTGATTGGTTCATCTCGTTATCAATTGCATGACTCATTATATGAGCTAACTCGCATTTGGTTTAAACCAAGTGATGGCGCAAAAAGTCAATGCTTGAGTCTAATGTCAGCTGAATTACTTGATCATTATTATGGTGGGGAAAATTGGCGTGTGATGAAGGGTAAGCCTGAGCATATTATTCAGGATGATACAGGGATTCGTCTTATACCTATTCCAACGATGGATGGTGAATTACAGTTGGAAGGGTATCGCACCCCAATTGAAGTGATGGTTGATGATACGGATACACCTATTGATTTGCATAAGGTGCATCATCCTTACCTGATTGAGTGGGCTTTACATAAAGCATTTAGTGTTCCTGATACTGAATTTTTTGATCCGAATCGTGCACAAATTGCTGAAGCTAAATTTACTGAATACTTTGGTGATCGACCTGACAGTGATTTACGACGAATCACACGAGAAGATGTACCACACACGGTTATGCCGTTTATGCCATGATGTTTTTGAGACCACATCAAAACCCCTGTAAGGCTAAAGCTTTTCAGGGGGTTTTCACATAATAACCTTACCTATTTTATTTAATCATGCACAAATATGGGCAAACGTATTATTGATTTGAAAACTGAAGATACGCTTTACATTGGCGGTGCCAAAGTTAAATTGATCAAAAAATCAGGGCAATTGGCTCGAATTTGTATTGAAGCAGATAATCACATTGAAATTAAACATAAGCGCATGAGTGCTTCCGACTTAGATTTGGAGACACAAGATCATGGCAAACACACTTTATGACTATGCACGTCAACGCTTTCTTGAAGCACAGATCAATTGGATGACTGATACCGTTAAAGTCATTTTAGTGGACACAGGTGCATACACACCACAAACCTCAGTACACCAATATCTTTCAGATATTCCGACTTCAGCTCGTATTGCAGGGCCAGTAACATTAACAGCAAAAGCGACCACTGGTGGTGCGGCTGATGCTGCTGATGTGACATTTACAGCTGTGTCAGGCGCATCAATTGAAGCCATTATTATTTATGTTGATACAGGTACGGAAAGCACCAGCCCATTAGTAGCGTTCATTGATACAGCTACCGGTTTGCCGATTACACCGAATGGCGGTGACATCATCGTCACTTGGGATAATGGTACCAATAAAATCTTTAAAGTTTAATGCGGAGGTGGTAATGGAAAATAGTAAACCAAAGCCACCCACTCAAGGTGTGGGTGTAGCTGGATTTAAAGCAGATTTATATGCCAGTGATCAAGTTCAGATTCGTTGGCAAGATCTTATTCACTCGCCTAAATACCAAATGTTCGCACTTGAACACAGCCAAGGTAAATATGGCGATGTTGGCAATGTGATGGAATGGATCACTGGCTATGTTCAGGATCAGGTTAAATCCAACGGTGAACTGAACTTTTTTAATATGTATGTGAAATGGCATGACGAAAAAGGTTATTGGAAAAATGAAGATGTATATGGGAATTTGATATGACTGCTTTAAGTTGGATACCGCCCGATAGCTCTATCATAAGATCATCTGCCCAAGTTCCTACTAATGTAAACGTGTGGTTAGATCATTTTTTTTCTAAATTGAAAGAATTGGATTTAACCCAAACCGCAGATACAGGGCAGTATGTGCTTGGGACAACGAACACTTATGCTAATTTACCCAATGATGGTGGTACTTTAGCGTTTCAGATATATAGGTTAAATGATGAGTTTATAAGCACTAACCCATTATTTGTTAAAGTCCAATTAAACGCTACACAAGGGTTTAAAGCCGTAGGCTTCACTATTGGATCGACAATAACTGTTGGTACTGCTACAGATGGTTTAGGTAATATTACAAATAATTCAGTCTCGCATACTGTTATATGTGGCTACCCCTATACTAAAGATTTTTTTAACGCTGCTTATCAGTCTTTTGCTACAACTATTCCGCCAAAAGGTTTTTTCGCAGTAGTTTTTAATGCAGGGCTACAAGAACCTCCTTACGATATGCGATTTGCACCTGTTGCATTTTGTATAGAACGTATTCCGAATGAGGATGGAAGCCCATCTAACACTGGTTTTACCTTATTCTCATCGGGTTTGAATTACACGAATAATAGTTCTGTAAATTCTAATGGTGCCTTTGGTAATGTAAATGTATGTGTCTCTAAAACAGTAAGATTTTCAGACAGTAAAACTTTTGAACACGCATTTGGTGCTCCATTTTTCGCACAAAGCTCATTTGTAGATGGCGCTTTAATAAATCACTTTTATCACACAACACCTATGCCTATACGAAGTTCTTGTGTTGGATCTATATTGGCAAATAAGTTAGGTAAAGGTACACAATTTGCTGCAACAGTTTATGGCAATACACCAACAAACTTTATTGTGATGGATGGTTTCTGTGCTTTCAGACCGACAAGCATTGTCAATGCTAATCTTGTCTTTGCTTTCGAGTAAATGCAATGGACATTATTATTTTTAATCCGGGCAAATTCCAGTTAGCTAATTTGAGTATTGTTAGATCAATCAAAAGTATAAAAGCGATTGATCTGATTTCTTCTGGTGCAGCAAATAATAAAATCAATCCAAAAGCAATAGAAGAAAAGGGTGGTATCAGAATTGAGTTTGCTCAATTTGGTGATTTTGATTCGTTTGATATTTTACGATCAGCAACCCCTATGCTCGATATGGAGAATTTACCTGATCCGTTAATATCAGGTCTAACGACAATGTATTATTTTGATCAGGAAATAGTTGTCGGTGCTAACTATTACTATCGAGTTGTTGCTCATCGTGGTAGTGATAAAATGGTGAGTGAGCAACTACGTATAACTGTAGGTTTAGATTTTGATGAATATTTGACAAATTTAGAACCTATACATAGTTGGAAATTAAATGAAATTTCAGGAACAGCAGTTATAGATATAGGTATATCACCTGTAAACGGTACTTTTAGTAACACCGCATCTACGGCATTGGTATACCGTGGGAAAGTTTTGAGGAAAGGTCATGAGGGTGCGGCAGGTTTTGCTGTTGGTGCGCCGTCGATATCGCAAGTTAATGTCGTTGCCCCACTGGACTTGCAGCGACTCACACTTAATTCCTTTACATGGTTTGCATGGGTACACCCAACGGCAAATACGGATTACAACTGGATTTTCGCTAATTGGATTAGCTTATCTAGTGGTACAGCAAATATGCGTGCGTCAAGCAGTTATTTCCAATTTCCTCACAATAGTAATAGTTTGTCTTATATATTGCCGCTAAATCGAACCAGTTTTATTGCTGTAGTTTATGATGTAATCAGCCATAGCTATAAATGTTTTATAAACGGTACTTGGTATAATGGGGTGTACAAAGCTCCACCCATATCTGTAGCAACGGCTGCAAGTTTCCAGTTCCCTGCATGCGGTAACTGGAATTATTATGGGATGCGAGGGTACTTATCTGATTTAACTTTTTTTGATAAAGCTCTAAGCAATGATGATTTAGAGTTATTGTATAATTTAGGCTTCCTTGGGGAAGGCAATGGATGATAAATACATACCATTTAATTTTAAAATTCTTAATCAAAATAAAGAAAAGAAATCTGATTTAGGTAAACCATTTAGATTAAAACTCGATTATATACCGGGTGATGATATCCCTGCTGTCACTCAATATGTTGGAGCACTATCTTTTTTATCTTTTGTATATGGCGTTCCAAAACTTGTATTTAATCAGCAAGTAAAACCGATCTCGGTTATAAGTTTTGGTATTGGAACACCACAGGTTCGCAATTTTAATAAACAGGCTTTTGTATTAGGATTTAATTCAAATATATTTGGTACTGCGAAAATATATAACTTACGTCAATACATACGTTTAGTTGGTTATAACACAAATGTATTTGGAACGGCATATCTTCAAGGTGGTGTTAAATATATAAAACCTGTTGGTTTTAATGCAAATATAGTACCTATACCAAAAGCAATTAATACGAGAGCCAATCAATATGCGAATCCCATCGCTATTGTGCCACCTATAATTACAGGCCCTAAAATATCGCCTAGAATGTTGCGACCAACAGGGATTAAAGGTGATAGTTTTGGTCAACCGTTTTTACAGCGTAATCCTAGTCCAAAAGGCTTTGTAAACACAACTTATGGTGTGACATGGATCTCACATAGTCCACGTTATCTTACACCCTCAATAATCAGTGCTTTTGAGTCAGGCTACCTAAAAGTATTTGATCCAACGCAAAAAATATTCTTCAACGGCACTTCCACAATAATTGTGGGTGGTGTATTTGGTGATATTGGAATACGCAACACACGCCGAATTATCAATACACTAGGGATACTTTCTCAGCAATTTAGTGATTGGGCAACAGTTGAAAGCACACGCAGATCAATTGAATCTAAGTCGTTTAATGCTCAATTATTTGGTAACGGTTTTATTCACAATAAAACCCCATCTATTGCTCCACAAGGATTTATTTCGATATCAGGTCTAACCAATATCGATATTGGTTATCGTATTAGAACAGTTAAGCCAAGTGGTTTTTATCTACCCAAACTTGGCATTCACACCCTAACTAAAAGTCCAGAATTAAATCCAAAAGGAATTAACGCACTTGTTATAGGTAATGCGTTTATTTCTAATCGTGTGCGAAATGTTTACGTAGGTATTGGGCGTGAAACATTAGTTTTTGGTGAAACAATCACTTGGCATTATTCACGAAAATTTAATCCTTTAGGCATTAAAGCTGATATTTACGGTGTGCCAAGAATTGAGCATGGTAGTCGCACCTTACTTGCCCAAGGTTCTAATCAAGCGGTCTATGGATATAACGCTTGGTTATCTTTTGCAAAACGCCTCGTGCAACTAGTCTCAATTCCTTATCCAAACATGCCGATTCATCGTGTGGGTGGCACTCAGAGCATTAATCCGCTTGGCTATATTGCAACACTATTCGGCACTCGAATTATTCCAGAAAACCAAGTAGTTTATCCGCAAGGCTTTAGCAATCCATTCGGTTTAACGACTATTGATCTGTGGAAAAAATATTTAAAACCTACTGGATTTCTAACCACAGGACAAGAAGGTGGTCATCGTTTCGGTACACATCATTTTTGGAATCTACGCAAGTACATTGTGCAATTTTATGATGTAGATAGTGGTCTAGTACCGCCAAAATGGACAGGTTGGACTGGTATTGCAAATCGCAATAAAGTAATCGGAGCAATCGGTAATGATGCGAGTCGTGTTGCATCACCATCCATTAATAACAATGCACGACCAATATATCCGTTAGGTATTAATAGCCTTGCAATCAATCGTCCAATGATTGCGGAACGTGTACGACATTTAAAACTGCAAGGATTAGAAGCCACTCATATCAGCGGTTGGCATGTAGTGTATAACGATGCCTTTGTGATTGCCCCACGTGGTATCAATGCACAGGCTTTCGGTGTAAATCAAGTTACCAACAATCGCCGTTATTTCAATCGCAATGGTAATTTTGAAAGTCTTGAAATTGGCAAGCCGATGATTGCGGATCGGATACGCAAGCTGTCTATTGAACAACGCTATTCAATTGCACCGCCATATATCCCAATTCATCGTATTGATTTATACACCCGATATATTGAAGAAGTAGGTCGTTTTGATGACCATCAAGCCTTTGGTAGTCCATCACTCACCATCCATTTTAATATCATTGCACCACGATGGATGTTACGTGATGGTTATGGCTCACCAATAGTTAAGAATCTAACACCTGAGTTGGGTGCACGTGGTCGAAACAGTGAGGAGTTTGGCGATAGTTTGATTCGTTTACAATGGCGACCATTATTACAACAAAGTAGTGAAATGGTACTTTGGGGTAAAACTGAAATTGCGTATAGAGATCGTCAATTTTCAGTATCAGGGTTTACGCATTGGAATATTCCTAGACCAAAAGTGATTAAAACAGGTGTACCGCCTTACTATCCGCAATACATTTGGTTAGATGCAGTAGAAATTGATGGGGAAGAAAATAAAGGCCATGGTATTGAAATACCTAAAAATCAAGTTTCACAACCAATTGTTAAATCGAATGTGATATTTCCTCAAGGGTTTATTGCAACAAGTTTTGGTAGCCATCACACACAATCTAATGGGATTTTAGTTCAACCCGGTTTACAGGAATTGTCTGTAGGTGAACCTTTTGTTGGTCTAAAAAATAGAATGATCACTGTATCTACGATAGGTGATTCACTTTTTGTTTCAAAACCAAGGCTTTCGCCGTGGACGATTTATGCTGTGATGGAAGCCCCGTCACAAGCTCAAGCAAACCACGAGCCTAGAGGTTTGCACTTTGTAAATAGCGACAGTGGCACAAGGCTTCCCGGTGAAGTGTTTGGTCATGTTCGTATTGATTTGAAACATCGCAAGTTGAATGTTGGTATGGGTAAACAAAGCCAATTCAATTCTGGGCATAAGATTGATCTTAGAAAGCGATATATCAATCTGACAGATTTTGGCTTTAGAAGTCAGCGTACAGGTTTTCATGTTGTTGGGCCATTTGATCAACATATCGTTCAGTTTGACGCTGCGGATGGTCAAGGTTTTGGTCAAACATTATTGAAGATCCCTCACACTGGCCCATATTTTATTAAACCAAGCGGTTCACCTTCAATAGTGATGGATAGACCTGTTATTGATTTCTTCAACAGAACTGTGAAAGCTAGTGGTAGAGATCATTTGCAAATGGGTACACGACTGAATGGTGACAAACCTTTCATGTGGCAAGGTTTGCGGATCGGTGAATTAGTATCAGGTAATTATGGCGGTTTTGAAAGCGAAGTATTTGGAAAAACTTTTATCTCGTTAAAAGTTCGTGACCTCATCCTAGAAGGTTTTGAAACTTTTGCCATGGAATATGATTACACCAACTTTAACGATCGTATGCGTGTAATACGCAAAGAGATACCACGACCGAAAATTCACATTAATGTTATAGGGTTTGACGCGACTACCTATGGCGTTCCTAATATCCAGCCAGCAACACAGTATATTCGTCCAGATGGTAATTCAGATCAATTCAGGAAAGGGGCATGGTGATGGTAAAACGATTAGCACCGTTTGTAGGGATAAATAACGTATCAGATGAAGATGCTTTGCAAATTGAAGGCAAAAGCCCAAAACTCTACGTTAAAGATGCAGTGAATGTCGATTTATCAATTAGCGGTAAAATAGCTTTACGGAAAGGATCGGCGCAAGTCACAGCGCATAATTTTAAAAACCTTTGGCAAAGCCCATTGCATAAGGATGTATTTGCCACGCTTGAACATCAAATTGTCAAAGTTGATCCGATTTCTTGGGATTATGAAGTCTTAAAAAGGAATATTAATGATTCAATAGTCTGTTATGAAATCGTCAATAATTTAATTTTCATATCTACGCTTGATGGTATTTTTATATTTAACGGCACATTACTTGAACCGCTTGCAATAGCTACCCCAACAAGCCCAATGGCCTCGACTAATCCACAAGGCGGTCGATTGGGTGGTGGTGAATACACACTCGCCATTGCTTATATGCGTAATGGGATTGAATCAGGATTGTCTGATCATGTGAAATGTAAAATTAACCTTGATGGCAATGGAGATCTACTACAGGGTAGCCTATCTCTAACCCTTCCATATTGCATAGATGAATCAGTAACGCATGTTGTGGTGTATGCAACTTCTCGTAATGGTGCAGAGTTAAAGAAATATCAGGCTTACCCAATAACAACCTATCAAGTCAATATAGATCAGGTCGATGATTTGGGTCGTGCAGCGCAGTTTAGTGGCTTATCACCCATGCCTAGCGGAAAATTTATGAAGTATTGGCAAGGTCGATTATTGACTGCAGATAAGAATGTACTTCGTTTTTCTCAATCCATGGCCTATCACCTACACGATGAACGACATGATTTTGTGATGTTGCCGCAACGAATTACTTTTGTTGAACCTGTAGATAACGGTATATGGATTGGACAAGTAGACCATGTTGTTTTTCTCAGTGGTTTAGAACCCAAAGCCATGCAGTTTGTTAAGAAAACCGCACATGCACCCATTCCCAATACTGCAGTCGAACTGGATGCAGATAGCGTGGGGAGTGAAATTTCTCAAGGTGGTGCTAAGACAGTACTGTGGTTAGCTGAGAATGGCTATGTACTTGGTACTTCATCAGGTCAGGTAATTGAATTACATGCTGGCGTTTTAAAAGGTATATCGGCAAAGTCTGGTAGGTGTGTAGGGTTAGGCAGAAGAATCACAACCATTGTAAGTTAATGCGATACTTTTACTTATGATGGTAACTTGCAATGGAAAAACAACTTAAAGACCAATCCGTACAAGCAGCTGGTGAATATTTTGATCGTGTAAACGGTGGTGAATGGCAACGTATTCCAAACTTGATTGTAAATGAAGGTTTGGCTCATATCTTAAACGTAGCCTTAGGTAGTACACCTAAACCAGCTGGTTATTACATTGCTTTATTTAGTGGGGCAACCGCACCTGCTGCAAACTGGACTGCTGCAAACTTTTCTGCAACAGCAGCTGAAATTGTAAGTTTAACCGAAGGATATACCGCAGCTACACGTCCACAATGGACTCCGATCAATACAACTGGCAACTCAATTGATAATATGACCACAGTGGCATCAGTGACGATTGCTACAGCAACTCAATTGAATGTTACTGGTGCTGCCTTACTTACCAATAGCGTAAAAGGTGGTACAAGTGGTGCATTGGTTTCAGCCACTAAATATGCCGCAACACGAACATTCCAAAATGGTGATGTTTATGAAATCGGCTATCGCTTGTCATTAACCGTCTAAGATGCACTCACCTAAGCCCTATGGGGTATCGGTGCATGGTGGTGAGCTTTCAGATCAAGATAGGTCATTCATTGATCATGAGATTAAAAAGCTCACCAACGATAAAGCCGTATCTAAATTAGACAACATTAAGCGAGTTAAAGACTTGCCTGATGGCGGTTATGTCATTCTGCAAGAGATGGGTGGCATTCTTAAAGCAATGGCTTATAAAGAATCACCGATTAATAATAAATTTGATTTTGATGGAATAGCTAAGCGATATATCCCCATGTTTTACAGCGGGATTATCACCAAGGCGCGAGTATTGCCCGAAGAAGGCGTGGGCATAAAAATAACAGAACAATGTCGCAGACGATTAACCAACTATTCTAATGAAAATTTACCGCCTAAAGAATTGCGCTTAAAGCGTTTTGTGATTAAGCCCAACGATAAGATTGTTCCTGAATTTATCCCTCAGAATAATACAGGTAGTTTGATTACTACACAGTACGTACAACAACGACCAACTTGGTATAGCGGTGCGATGGCAGAAGTCATGCAGATCGTGGGTGGTTATGGCCTACAGAATGTAAAGGCATTAACTGATCTTCCACTAGAACGCGCACAACTTAAAATACCAGAAAAATATATTGAGCGTATTGCTCTTGAATTAGAGGGGATACGTTTACCTGGTTATAACGGTGTTCCACCATTGGATGGCGAGTTTCAATTTGATTACAAATTTCATAAAACCAATGGTGTTACTTTTGATTCTAAAAATCAGCCTTGGCTAACGCGCATAAATTCCAGTGGTGTTTATGCAATGCCAATGCCGATAGTTCCAGCAACTACAACCACAGCATTTCGTGAGTATGTCGAGGATGTTGGTGATGAGGAACTTTTAAACATCCTCAACCGCTTTGGCGGTATGCCAAGCGGTGAGGGCTTTCATACTAGTAATGATTTTGAATCTTGGCGTAGAGCTGGTGTGGTGATTAAGGTTTGCGATAGTGCTGATTTTTATTCAAACATTGCCTACAGCCCTGCATGCGGTTGGAGTTTTAATTTACGTGGTACAGAAGGCTTTAATACCTGTTACAGCTACGGTGATGATGGGATTATAAGAGGGAAGTCATACAAGATTCGACTGGATTTTGGATCGCTTGAAAAGCGTGGTTGGTTAAATCAAGTCAAGACAAAGCCTGAATATGTCAAAGCGATTTCAACATACGTGGCTAAACTTTTTCAGTTACTACCGCTAGGTGAGGAAAAATCTAAAGCCATTATGTATAAATTACGCCGTGTAGATCAGGAGGACGTTTACCAAAGAGCCCTAACCAGCCTATACGATCCTTTAGGCGTGACTTCTAATGATGTGGATTATTGGGATAATTTGGAAGTTACTCCCATTGCAAACTTAAATGGGAATATTGCTCAAGTCGGAATTGGGCCGCTATATCACAATGCAAAGCCTAAATTTCAACCGCAAATTAAGTTCCCAATGGTTGAAATGGGTGGTTGTATTTCTTTTGATTTTGGTTCATTTTCGACCCCCGTGGTAAAACCCAACTGCGATACCATTATGTATGGTTATTATGTTGAAGATAGCTTGAAGGTGGTGAAGTACTTTGCTGATTGGCGGTCTTATATAAAAAAAATTGAAAGTGATTATGAGCCTGTAATGACCGTTGGTTCATGGCAACAAGTAGAAACGACTGGTAGTAGCTCACCGCAAGGGTATTTCTACACCACTGATTTTGATTTTAGAGAAGTATTCTCACCAGTTGTTACGACCACAACAATCAAAGGGACAGATAAGGGTTTTGACAGTAAGCCTTTCTTTTCATTTGATGCCTTTTTTTGGAAGCCAGGAACGATATGGCGCAACAGATACTATACCCATTTAACCAAAAGCAATCGTACTGAGAATGAGGCTATTAACATTGCTATATGTATTCCATACTTAATGCGTAATGCAGCAATTTTAGCAAAGAAAAAGAGTGTAGCGTCTAAGAGTGATTCCGAATCACTTCAACTTTATGCCATGCAAGATCCAACATCATATCGGTATTGGACGTATGATTTTGTGTTTGCCTGGGCTGGTGGTTTGGAGAAAATGACAGGGGTTCCTTACCCAAAAGACGGAAGCCCAGTGTGGGTAGAAATAGAGAATTATAATCCTTCTGAATACTCCGACTTTGCTGATCAAGGCCTTTGGTTGCCTGGACTACCTTATGACGCGACATGGCTTGTTCATCCAAATAAAAACGAATGGCTACATTCGGGTGGTGGTGGCGCACCCAAGATTAAAGAATACAGCGTAACTACACCAAGCAAGGGTAATGTAAACGGTGCGGTACACTTCGATATAAGTGACACGCCAAACCAAGTACACAGTAATGTACCGCATGAATGGTATTTCTACGCATCACCTGATGATGAGGGAAATATCTTCTACCGTGATGCCTGTAAGGTTGTCTTTGGTAATACTGAATATGCCAACATATCTGAAACTGATCAAAATAACCGCCGCTATAAGTGGGGATATTCTAGTTTGGTGGAGGATAAATCCGCATATCACTTTATAGGGGTTATTAATGAGTAACTATCGGGATGATATACAAGAAACCGCAATCGCTGGAAATTCAACTTTCGGCAGAATGAAAACACTTGCTGTAGAAATTGCCAAAATATCAAGTCAATTATTGACCGCTATTTTAATTTCGCACAGTGATGTGGCTATTGCATTCGATCAAGTGACGGATAGCCGCTATCAGGTGGTTTATGAAACAGCCAAGATAAGCGATTCTATTCTAGGGAATAATGCAGCATCACAGCTTATTGCTGAATCAGTAGAAATCAAAGATCAAGACTTATCGCATGTGAAAAGTCGTGTGCTGATTGAAGAAACAGCATTGGCCAGTGTTCAAATTTTGGAAGCAACCAAGGCGATCATCACTGATTCTGTCAAAATTTCAGATCAAATCAGTGATAAAAAGCACAGTCAAAATATTGCTGGCGAAACCTTTAAAGCCAAAGACAGTGTATTGGATCATGCGCTGAAAAACACACAAATAGAAGATAGTTTATCTATCCGCGATTCAGTAAATGACGGTGTATCGAGTTTAATTACTGAAACATTCGGCATTATTGATCAAGTTGTCGACAAACGATCGACTCATTCTCTCACCAGTGAACGAGCAAAAATTACTGACAGCACCTATCGTGTTGCACGTGATCAATGGCAAGACAGTTTAATTGCAAATGATACTTTTACCGATAAATTAAATGTATCGGTTCTGATTTCTGATTCACTTTTAATTTTAGATGAGCTTTTACAAGAACAAAAAATCAAAGAATCTTTAATTGATTCAAGTTTCATTCAAGATTCAGTATCAGATCATCTTATTGCTCAGGATCTCGTTAGCGAATTAATGTTTGCGGAAGACCATGTTATTGATAACTATGCTGCGAGTGGTTTTGCATGGACAGCGAATGTAGATAATTGGGCCATGTCACGCTATCAAGGTTATCAATTTGATGATCTCAGTGTGATTAATAGTGTTCTGTATGGTGTAAATAGTGATGGTGTGCATCGGCTTGATGTGGATGCTCACGTTGATGGCCAAGTTATCACAGGTAAATTGGATTTAGGCAAAGGGCAATTGGTTCACCCTTTAGGAGCTTATCTGGAATATGAACTCTCAGGAAGTGCCAAAAAAATAGAAATTGGCGTAAGTACTACGCAAAGCGGAACACAACAAACCTACTTATATAAATTACCAAGCGAACAAGCCAATCAATTAACCAATGGTCGGGTATTGTTTGGACGAGGGTTACGTGGTCGCCACTTTGCTTTTGAAATCAATATTTCGGGTGAGCATGGTTATGTGAATGACTTAAATATTGATATTGCCTCAACTAAAAGGAGGGTTTAAATATGCAGATCCCTACATTAAATGTTGTTGATGAAGCGATAGAGCAAGTTAATGACAAAATGAGATATTTTGAGGGTAAGTCAAATGCGCTTTTATCCGATCTTTCTGAATCTTTGGCAGATATTGGTAATATCAAAGTTGAAGAAATTCGCGCCCCAATAGATCTACCTAAGCCAGATGCGTCAGGATATGCGCCTTTACCAAGTATTACTGCACCTGAATTCAATGTGCCACAACCAGCACCACCAGTCTTAAATCTTAATATTCAAAAACCAACGGACATGATTGCACCTACGTTTAATGGTTTGAATATTGAAATACCAGAAGCACCGATTTTAAATACTGATTTAAGTACCCCTAATTTTATTCAGGCTTCGGATATTCCGATAATTGATACCAATATCAACCTACCTACCATGCCTGCATTTAATGTGCAAAGTTTTGATGGTGGATTTGTACCGACTAAAATTAACATTGATGACTTACTAAAATCGCTAGATTTAAGTGATTTGGATTTGCCAGCAACACCCGACGCACCGATCATTAATTTACCTGATGCACCAAGTCTTTCGGTAATCACATTACCTGAGCGGCCTGTAATTGATGATCAGGTTGAAATGCCAGAAGCTCCAACAATCGTGCTACCGGATATGGAAGTTTTGGAAGCAATCACGCTACCGAATTTCCAATATGAAGAAATGCCAATATTTGAGGGTATTGCACCAACTCTTGAGGTTGCATTGCCTGATCTAGATGGTGTGATCGGTGATGCTGCAAAAATTGTCAATCAGGATTATCAATCCGCTAATCCTGATAATGCGATCAAGCCATTGGTGCTTGAAATACACTCTTGGTTGGACGGTTCTAATGCTGGTTTAGGTTTACCAGCTGCTGTTGAGCAAGCATTGTTTAATCGTGCGCGTGAACGTGACAGCAACGAAACGGAACGTGCTATTCAAGAAGCGACCGATCAATGGGCTAGTCGTGGTTTTTCGATGCCACCAGGTATGCTACAAAAGCAAATATCGACCATTCGGGATCAAGCTAAATTACGTGCATCTGATTTAAACCGTGATGTACTGATTCAGTCGTTTGATAAGCAGCTTGAACATATCCGATTCTTGACTGAACAAGGCATGGCCTTGGAAAAGATGAAGCAAGATATGTGGTTGGCGTATGTGTCTAACACTATGGAGATGGCGAAACTTAACGTTGATAGCAAGATTAGTATTTTAAATGCTCAAATAAGCTTATTCAACGCTCAAAATACAGCTTTTGAATCATTGGTAACGGTATATAAAACCAAAATTGAAGCCAATATTTCCAAAATCACCGCATACAAAGCGCAAATTGACGCACAAATTGCCATTGGCCAAATCAACCAGCAGCGCGTTGATGTATTTAAGGCCAAAGTCGAAGCGGTATTAACTAATGTTGAAGTGTATAAAGCCTTGGTTCAGGGTGCGACGGCACGTGCAGGGTTAATTCAAACCAAGTTTGATGCTTATAAGTCTGAGGTGCAAGCCTACTCAGAACAAATTAATGCAGAAAAATTAAAAGTTGATGCCTACGATTCACAAGTGAAAGCCGAAACATCTAAGGCGACTATGTATGAATCATTAGCACGTATGTATGCTGCAACCGTAGATGGTATATCTGCCAAAGCTGGTGTAAAAACCAAAGAAGCTGAATTGCGTTTAGAAACAGCACGAGTGCGTATAGCTGAATATTCATCGAATATAGAAGCATATAAGGCTGATATTGATGCCAAGATGGGTGTTGTGCAAAGTAATACTTCTGCATTTAACGCTCAGGTTGAAGCATTTAAGGCTCAAGCCAGTGTTGAGACGACCAAGATCACAGCCCAAGCCAGCATGATTGATTCTTCAGCACGAACCAAAATTGCGTTTGCAGATGCACAAGCCAAGTTTGCAGAAATGCGAATGCGAGTGGGGATTACAAATGGTGAATCATTAGCACGTTTTGCGGATATGAAATCTCGTACAGCGATTGCAGTATCGGAAGCGCATTCACGTTATGCTGATTTATCGTTGCGTACAACCATTGCCAATTCAGACGTATATAACAAATACATTGAATCGCAAAGTCGTGTCAGTATTTCAAATGCAGATATGCAAGCACGTTATGCCGATATGAATGCACGTACTAATATTGCGTTTGCAGAAACACATTCACGTTATGTTGATATGAACTTGCGTACTGCGGTCGCTAATGCTGAAACTCAAGTCCGTTATACTGATATGAACGTGCGTACCAATATTGCTTATGCTGAAATGCAAATGAAGGAATATGAAGCGCAAATGCAGAATGCGATTCAAAAAGCACAACTGGCTTTAGAAGCTGCAAAATCAGTAGGGCAATACACCTCACAATTGGCGGCTGGTGCCATGTCAGCCATGCATGTGTCTGCAAGTATCAGTGGTAGCGGTTCGAGTTCAATTGGTTATAGTGCATCTGAAAGTATAGGTACAAGTACGAGTCATAATTATAGTTATTAACAAAAGTTGAAATACCTTATGAAAAATACATTAAACTTTTTAAAAGAATACTTAAGTGTAATTTTAATAGTACCGACAATTATTGGTGGTTTATATCAATTAATAAATATTATTTATAATGTTGGATTCTCATATGTACGGTACTTTTCTGTTGCACAAGTTATTCCAGATGGATTGCTGGTTGGAATATTTATTCTCTATATATTGTTGATTGTTATAGTAATTACTGAGTTACTTAGAGTTTTTAGTATAAGTCTTGATGAAATGGGAGGAGTAAAGACAAAATCATTATTAATATTCATGCTTTTAGGTATTTTGGCTTTATTGTCGTGGCGTTTTATGACATTTAATCCTGATTCCAATGTTGGGGCTATATTGGGTGATTTTGGTTGGCTAAATGCAATTATTATATGTGTTTATTCAATTACTATGTTGGTAATTAATTTAAGTATAACAAACGATTATAAGGTAACAAAGTTTATATATTGGGTTGCTTTAACCTTATACGTCATTTTTTTTGTATATCAATTTGACAGTAAGATTGTTGATTTAAATAACAATATAATAAAGGATGAAAGTTTTTATAATCCTAATATTTTAATCAATAAAATGATCCTCAAGAAACCTAAAGCTGATATTAATTTTCTTTATGCGAACAGGGACTATCTATTCTTTAGTATTGAAGAGAACGGTTATAAACAAATTCTTGTTGAAGATGCAAAAAAATTAACCTCTTTAGAAGATAAGAAAGAGGATTAGTAAAATCCCTGTAAGTCTAACGCCTACAGTTCATTTTGATTAACCATACATGATATATATATTGGAATAAGTGTCATGTACGGCTTAAAAAATAAATCAGGTCAAAAAGATAAAGGGTTGATTCGAGGTGCAGGCACAGGCACATCGGACGACATTAAAAAGACCATTCCAAGTGGTTCGTACATCATGCCAAAGGATTCAACCGATGCGATCGGGGAGGAAAACCTAGCACGACTAGGCCAGCCCACAGACGTTAATCTCAGTAACGGTGAGTTCCAACTCACGCCTGACCAAGTTCATTCGGTGGGTGTGCAAGCCTTGGAACAAATGAAAGGGCAAACCCATACCCCTATTGATCAGCCACAACTAGGAATTAAGTCAGGAACAAAACAACCTGAGTTATTTTTTGCTAATGGTGGATTGGTCAGCCCCTATCCTTCAGCAGATGATATTCGTAAAGCTCGCCGTGGAACCAATGTCCCTTCTGCTGCTCATGCACAAGAGTTTATGGGGAAACAAGCCACAGCTACACAAGGCGGCCCAATTCAGCCACGTGGCCAAACATTTGAAGGGCAAGCACGTAATGTATCGGGGAATGCAGCATCGACAGTCCGACCAGCTGCGCCAGGTCTACCAGCCCCACCAACACCGCCAGCAAGCGGTGGATTTCTTGCCAATGCTGGAAGTAAAGTACTCGGAGCCGCCAAAGGTTTAGGTGTATTTCATGGTATCGGTTCTATGGTTGGTGGTGCCGTAGAGGGTTTTAATACTTCTACTGAGGACTATGCAACACGTATGGGCCTAGATCCTAATGCGGATCGAGGGGAGTTGGCTAATTTTGGTATTCGTGCAGCTGGTGTGCTTTCTGACGTAGGCAACAAAGCCACATTTGGCATGCTAGGTAATCGCTTTGATGATAAGAATCTTAATCAAGCCAAAGGGAATCTTGCGGAACAGCAACAACGATTTGCAGTAATTAATGCACAACGTAGTAAATCAGCAACACAAGCACCACCAGTGAACAGTGCACCTATAGATATGCAGCAACAGATGAATGATGCGCTGTATGGTCAAGATACGCCACAAGGTAAACCACAAGCATCTGCACCTAGTAATGATCCATATAAAATTAATCAGCAAGGAAATAGCTTTAGTTACGCCAATCCAAGTTCGGCAGCACAGGCACGTGCATCCGGCGTACCTGAAACACAGTCTACTGGTATTAAAGGCGTTGCAAATGATCCTAAAGGTGTTGCTAATTTTATGGCCAACACACGTGAAATGGGTGCATCTCAAGAGCAGATTGATCGAGCAGTTCAGCAATCTATGAACAGTGGTCAAGGCTTTGGGATTCAGTACCCAAGTCGACCGACTCGCACCGATGAGCAAGAGGCGGAACGAAAAAATGTGCTTCAACAAATTTCGGCACCAATTCAGGGCGCACGTGGAATGACCTCAAACCAACGTGCACAATTGATGGAGATGCAGACTGGTGAAGATACTCGCGCAACCACGATGTATAACACCGATGCCAATAATGCAACCAGTCAGTCTAATAATACGGCAAATAACGCTGCGAGTATTGCTCAGACTGGTATGCGTGAACAAGGTTCTAATGATCGTGCTGTACTGGGTGAAAATGGTCAAAACACACGTTATGGCTTAGGCTTACAGCAAGATCGTGAGAAGTTTAATCGTGAAATGAGTTTGACTGAAACTAAAGAAGGCTTTGGGGTTCGTAATGCAGCACGTGTTGAAAAACTCAATGAAATGTACGACAAAGCAGAAACTGACGAGCAACGTCAATCTATCCAGCAACGTATTAACCGCTTAACAGGTGCCAAAGATCAAAGCGGTAAAGATCGCTATATGACAGTTGGTGGTGGACAAGAGTACAACCAAGAGCAAGGCGTGATGATTAACCGTCCACAACAGATTTTTGACACACAAACAGGTCGTATGTTGAATATGGATGGTACGCCTGTAGGCGGTAATTCGGAGACAATTAATAAAGATTTTGATTCTAGTAAGTTTAAAGATGGTTCGGTATATCAATCACCAAGTACGGGGGAATACTTCCGCTGGGATGCAAAATCACAACGACAAATACCTGTACAGCAATAATTTAAGAAGTGGGATTTCCCCCACTTTTGACAAGCCTGTAAGGTTATCAGTCCTCAATGTCATGAGCTCATAATGATTATATGCGTATATGAATTTATGAGTATTACATGGCGAATAATAACGAAACCACTATTGAAAACCCTTTTAATACTGGTGATGTAAATAAGAAAAAAGAGAAGTCACCACAACCGCAACCGAATTATGCTGAACTTGTTGAGGTAGGGAACGCGCAACCTGACTATGCCGAACTTGTTGAAGTTAAAAAAGGTGTAGGCGGTCAAATTAAAGACTTGGGTGTTTCTCTTGCGGCTGGTGGTGCGTCCTTGCCAGATCTCGCCATTGGTATTGGCGATCTCTATAGTGGTGGTCGTGCAGGTAAAGCCATTGAAGATTCAGGAATTTATACGCCCGGTTCGGGGCGTGACTATTGGCGTGATAAGAAAACCATTAATTCTAAATCTCAAGGTCAGCAGTTTGATGCTGCTGAAGGCATTATTGAGAAAACTAAAGTCGCTTTAACTAATCCAAGTCTGATTACCAATGCTATTGGTGAATCACTTGCGCCTATGGCTGCTGGTGGTTTAGTTGGTCGTGGTATCAATGTTGCATCAAAAGGCAAAATCGGTGCAGCTGCGGCTGGTGCGATTGGTGAAGGTGTTGTGATGGGCGGTTCTCAAGCTGAGAACATTCGCCAAGAAACGCATGATGGTTTGCTTACAGATGGTCAGATCGGTGCCGCAATGGCGACTGGAGTGGCTGGTTCTGCTTTTGGTTATTTGGGTGGTCGTATTGCTCAAAAACTTGGCTTTGATGATATTGATAACATGATGGCCAACGGTGTGAGATCTGATGCCGTCCAAGAAGCTGCCAAAAACATACCAATTACCAGTATTCCTAAAAAGATTCTTCAAGGTGCAATCAGCGAAGGTATCTTGGAAGAATTACCACAGTCTGTATCCGAGCAAGCTTTACAAAATATTGCATTGGGTAAGCCGTGGAATGAAAACCTAGATGATGCAATCGTTATGGGTACGTTGGCTGGTATGGCAATGGGTGGTGGTATCAATGCTTACACATCATCAAAAGAATATCTAGGACAAGAGCGCAAGGATGAACCGCAAGAAAGCACCAATCCTGATTTACCAATGCTACCTGGTGGGAATGCTGCGCTTGAAGGTGAGTTTATTCCTGGTGATCGAGGTCAACCGACAACGGATGCTCAAGGTCGTGCTACCTATGAATATGATCAATTCTCTACCGATGCAGAAAATCGACTTGAATTTGGCAATAACAATAATCCTGATGCGTTTACAGGAATTAATTCAGAAAATAACCCTACTGGACCTGATAGCCCCCTTGCACCAAATGGAACTTATTATGATGCACCTTTGGTTGACGCTCCACCAAAACCATCTGAACAATTAGGTATTAATCCTAATGATGGACCTATGTCCAATGCAGCAGCTTTAGCAGTGGATAGTGGTGCTTCTGCAATTACACATGAGCAAAACCAAAGTGCTGCCCTGAATGAATCGCAAAATACACAACAGCAAATGAATGATGCACCATTGAACAATGATGCTCAAAGTGTAAATACAGATTCATCCACAACGTATTCCAACACCACAGCCCAAGCAATTCAGCATGGTATGGGTGAAATTGCCAAAGGGGCACAGGAAGCTGCGTTGGAAAATACAATTCAGCGACTTGAAAAAGATGGAGAAGTAACGCTTTTTAAAAAGGATTCGATTGCTCAGGCTTTGGGTGATGAAAATTACAATGTCCGACAGAATGAGGATGGTTCGGCTTCTATTATAGGTGTACGAAACCCTGCAACCAATGAGTGGCATGGTCTTGGTAATGTAGATGCAGGGCAGACGACAGTACTTGAAAATCAAAAAAAAAGTGATGTATCTAATCGGATTATTTCTTTGCAACAGCAATTGGAAGAAGCTAGAACCGTTCCTGAAAAGGCAAAGATTAATAAAGAAATTAATGCACTTCAACAAATCAGTACAAAATCACAGGGAGTAAATTCAAATGATATTCAAACTGCAGAAGGAATTGAACATAGCACTTCGAAATTACCAACTTCAGCAAGAGTTGACTCAACATCAACAGAAAGTCCATCAACAATTAATGCAGAAAATATTCAATCACCCCCACAAAACCCATCCAATTTACCCCTTAAAGTAAATAATGATGCTGTATTGGGGGAAGATATTCGTCTGGCTCAAAGCACAGACAAACCAAGTGCAACAGAAAATATAATTTCAGCTTCGGAAAATAGTATTTCCAACAGTAGAAATAGTATTTTTGAAGCTCAAAATAATATTGATAAAATTCAAAGTAAAGACAGTGAAATCCAAACTAGTGAAGATAAATCCAATCTAAGATCTGAAATAAATAATCAATCACAGATTTCATCACTTGAAACACAGTTGGCCAATGAAAAAAGTGTGATTAAAAAAGTCCGTTTGCGTAAGCAAATCGCTGAACTACAGAAAGATAACCCTGTTGATCAAGCAGCACATGCGGCAGCAACGAGTATTCAGAATGATTTGCCTGAACCTACACAGGCGCAGATTGAAGCAGGCAACTATAAGAAAGGTCATATTAAAGTTCATGGTTTAGATATTGCCGTTGAGAATCCACGTGGTTCAGAACGCCGTGGTACTGATCCCGATGGTAACGAGTGGTCGCATACCATGAGTGACCATTATGGGTACATCAAGCGAACCACTGGTGCAGATCAAGAAAATATAGATACTTATGTCGGCAAAAATCATGATTCAGATAAGGTCTTTGTGGTTGATCAGATTGATCAAGGCACGAATGGTTTTGATGAGCATAAGGTAATGCTTGGCTTTGACAGCCAAGAAGAAGCCGTAGCTGCATATCAATCGAATTTCGATAATGGTTGGAAGGTTGGTGCGGTCAATGAAATGACCAGAGATCAGTTTAAAGAATGGCTTAAAAATTCTGATACCACTAAACCGGCTGCAACCAAAAACTTAAAAGATAGTATTGAAAATATACGTGCTGAAAAAATCAGACAAAAAAATATTAATGATTTACATGGTGGCGTTTATGGCAATGCTTCAATGCAAGAGCTTGAAAATTCATTAAATCTTCTTTCAAAAAGAATCCAAAAAAATCATGAATTAAGCATTGGTGAAGTGACAAATGGTAAAAGAAGTACACGTAAGGCGGTTGCATCCGGTGCGGTTGATAATTTTCGTAAACAAAAAATGGATTTAGAAGCGTATATAAAAGCAAGAAAAAGTGGTGAAGTTAAGCAAAAAAAAACTGATCAAAATGATAAAAATGAAGGGAAAGATATTAATGATTTTTCCCGAGATCGGTTAGATCCTGATGAGAAACGCAAAGGTATTTCACCAATTGAAACCACATTTAACCCTTTATCAATCACTGGTGCTACTCGTAGAGTCCTTTCTGTTCTTCAGCATCTCAAACTGCCCACTACACAAGATATGTCGATTAGTGGTCGTATCAATATTGGTCGTATTAGCTTGAAGTCTAGCTTTAGTGTTCAAGTCGTTTCGAGCTTTGATGGACTTCCTTCGGAAATACAAAATGATGCTACCTACCAAGATGAGAATGGTAAAACCCAAAATTATGACGTAAGCGGTGTTTGGCATGATGGCACACTCTATGTAGTTGCTGACCAAGTTTATGGAGATAGCACAAAACAGCTTACTACATTTGATGCTTATGAGGAATTATTAGCACATGAAATCATTGGGCATTTTGGTGTTCAGCAGATATTCGGCAGTGAGTATAAGTCCAAGTTACAGCAACTTTTTAATGCACTTGGTGGGCTTGATGGCATTCGTAAAATAGCCAAAAAGAATGGCGTGGATATGCCGCAATTTGAGAGTTCATATATTCAGCCATATACTCAAGGCGCAAAAGATAAAATTTATTCTGAATCTGATGTGCAACAAGCCTTGGTTGGAGAATTATTTGCTTTTATTGCTCAAAACCAAAGTAAACAACCATTTGTTCGCCAAAAAATAAAAGAAGTGATTGGTTTTATTCGTCAATGGTTCCGTGAACGTGGTTTTGATAAATTTTTATCACGCTATAACGATACTGATTTAATGATGTTTATAGCTGAAGCACGTAAAGCTGTAGTAGATCAAAGTTACTTTGGAAAATATAAGAATCAAAAAATTTCAAGCAAGGATTATTTAGACACCCCTTTATACAGTCGTCGTAGTGAAAGTAAAAAAAGTTCAACGATCCAACTAGTTCGTGATGTGTTGGTCGCACGATTCGGTGAAGATGTAGTCAGTGAACTTGAACGGCAGGGTAAGCTTGAAATTATTCAGGATTATGATGTTGAAGGCGTTGAGGGTTTTTATTACAACGGAAAAGCTGTACTTGTTGCATCAAATCTGACCAAAGAAAGTGCAGTACCAACATTCTTACATGAATTGGGTGGTCATGGTGGCTTCCAAAACATGATGAGTGAAAAACAATATCAGGAATTGATGCGTCAGTTTGATAAATTGGTTGAACAAGGCAATCCTATTGCTATGGCAGCTAAATTACTTGCAGAACGTGAGCAAGGTACAACGCGTCAAAAACTTGAGTATCTTCCTTATCTACTGACGCTTTCATCAACCATGCAACAGCGCAATGTGATTCAACGTAATGCATTGCAAAAATTAATCAACAATATAGTTGCGTATGTAAAAGCATGGGCATTTGATCGTTTAGGTATAAATCTTAATTTGAATCCTGATGATATTTTAGCTTTGTCAGAACGCATGGTTAAGCAAATTAAGCACCAATCATCATTGGACTTAATTCGCCAAAAATATCAAGGTACAAGTCAATGGATGACTGCACCTAATGGTGCAAATACTCATTTATCAGAACAGCAATGGCTACAGGTTCGTACCCCTGAATTTAAGAAATGGTTCGGTGATTGGGAAAATGATACTAAAAATTCTTCACAGGTATTGGATGAAAATGGGGAACCTAAGGTTGTATATCATGGTACTGCTACAGAGTTTAATGAATTTAAGCAAGGTCATGGCTTATTAGGTGATGGTATTTATTTGACTGATAGTTTTGATACAGCAGATATGTACGCCAATATTCGTGGAAATAATGGTTTTGTATTACCTTTATTTGTGAATATTCGCAGTGCATTTAAAACGTCAGGCAATGTATCTCGTGACAAGATTGTTGATGCTACTCGTTCAGGTAAATACCAGGGAGTAGTTCATCAATTTGATAATCAAGAATATATCGTTGCCCTTGAGTCTAACCAAATGAAAATGGCTGAGGGTAATACAACATTCAATAGTGCAAGTGCTGATATACGTTTTAGTCGTAGTTCTAACTATGAAGATATTACCAATCGTATTGCTAATGGGTTTAAAAATTTACCAAAAGCAGGAGATTTGATTAATAAAGCAGGAGATTTAATTAATAAAAAAGGAGTCGATTGGTTGTCAATGGGGTTAGGTCTTTTGAGTCGTCGGCACTTAACTGAGGTTTACGGAAAATTATTACCGCAGTTAAACAAATATAATGAACTTGCTGCTCAAATGGATGCTGATAAAAATGATATTGCAGCAGATGCAGATAATATTGTGCGTGAGTGGTCTAAATTAAAGGATGAGGAAGCTTTAGCAAATGTAATGCATGATGCAACTTTAGCTCAAATTGACCCTGCTAAAGCATACCAACAGGGCGATAATAAAGTTAAATATCAACAATTGCTTCATGCTTATAATAATTTATCCCCTGAAGCTAAAGCAATGTATAAAAAGGCTCGAAATGCCTATAGTGGGCATTATTCCAAAGTCCGTGAAGCGATTAGAGAGCGTATTTTACGATCAGCGTTAAGCAGCCAGAAAAAAGCCGATTTACTAAAAAATATCGAAGGTTCTTTTGGTCAAATTAAAGGTGTTTACTTCCCTTTAGCTCGATTTGGTCAATATGTAGTGGTGATGCGTAATCAGAATGGACAGGCTGAGGTTATTAGTCGTGCTGAAACTAACAATGAAGCTGAATCTATACGTTCTGAATTAATGAAAAAATACCCACAATATAAAGCTGATGACGTGAAAAAAGATGCAGAGTTTAGTGCAAGTCGTGACAGTGTTGGTCGTGGATTCATGTCTGACCTTTTCGATGAAGTTGGAAATTTAGGTTTAGATAAAAAAGCTCAAGCAGATTTTGAAGATACCTTGAGTCAATTATACCTATCATCAATGCCTGATTTGTCTTGGGCGAAACATGGTATTCACAGAAAAGGTACTGCTGGATTCAGCCAAGATGCTCGTCGTGCGTTTGCTCAACATATGTTTAGTGGTGCAAATTATTTAGGAAAATTACGCTATGGGGATCAGTTGGCTCAACAGCTTGATGAAATGAAAAAATATTCTAATGAACAGTTCAATAAAGGTGTTGGATATGATCAGCGTTCAGCTCAAAGCGTCATTGATGAAATGGAAAAAAGGCATGAACTTCTCATGAACCCAAAAGGGAATCCAATATCTAGTGTCCTTACAAGTGTTGGTTTCATGTACTACATGGGTTTATCACCTGCAGCTGCCATGGTCAATTTGTCACAAACTGCATTAATAGCCTATCCATTAATGGGGGCGAAGTGGAACTATGATAAAGCTGGTAAAGAGCTACTTAAAGCATCATCTGATTTTGCCAAAGGTGTTGAATTTAACGTACCTGATTTCTCAAGCCTAGAGAGTTTTAAAAATAGTATTGGTGATGTTTATAGTCCAAATATAGATAAGGTCATAAAAGGTCTTGAGTTAGATGCTTATAATGAAGCTGTAAAACGAGGTGTTATTGATGTTACTCAGGCACATGATTTAGCCGGTATAGCCCAAGGGGAAGATAGCAAGGTAATGTGGTATTTCCGACCTGCAATGCGTTTGGCAAGTGGCATGTTTCATCATGCAGAGCGTTTTAACCGTGAAGTAACATTTATTGCTGCTTATCGTTTGGCAACAAAAGCTGGAGCTACCCAAACAGAAGCATTTGAACAGGCTATGGACATGGTTTATAGGGGGCATTTTGATTATTCAACAGGAAACAGAGCACGTTTTATGCAAGGTAATATTGCAAAAGTAGTTTTACTGTTTAAACAATATGCACAGAATATGATTTATACCTTGGTACGCAATGCTCATCAGTCAATTTATGCACTCGACCCAAAAGATCAAAAAGAAGCTCGACGTGCTTTAGCAGGTATTTTAGGTATGCATGCTTTAGCTGCTGGTGCAATTGGTTTACCAATTACAGGTATGCTTGCCACAGCCTCTATTCTCATAGCAAAGAAAAGCAAACTTGGAGCAGCTGCATTTGGTATTACAGCCGTAGCTGCTTTTGCATCAGGTGGCGATGACGATGATCCGTATAAATTAGAAAATGTGATTCGTAATTGGTTAAGTGATATTCATCCTAAATTTGCGGATCTAGTTTTTGGTGGTGTACCTCGTGCATTCAGTCCAGTGGATTTGTCAGGTCGTGTTGGTTTAAATAACTTAATTTTTCCTGATGTTCAGGATGGGCTTGAGGGTGCCGATTGGGCAAAAGCAATGCAATCTGCATTACTTGGGCCTGTTGTTGGGATTAGCACAAATGCAGTTAAAGGTATGCAAGAAATAAACAATGGTGATTATGGTCGAGGTATAGAAACTATGTTGCCTGTTGCTCTTAAAAATGCCATGAAGTCTTATCGATTTTCAAATGAAGGCGTACTCACTAAAAATAAGGATGTCATTCAAGAGGAAGTAGGTGCTGTCGGACTATTTTCACAGGCTATAGGGTTTTCTCCATCAGATGTTAAGACTTCTATGGAGGGGCGATCTGCCATTTATGACTATAAAACTAAGTTGGAAAATCATCGTAAGGATTTAATGCGCCAATGGGTCGTGGCAAAAAGAGATGATGACAGTGAGGGTATGGATAAGGCGTGGGCTGAGATTTTGGAATTTAACAAAAAAACCAATGAGAAAAACCCAAGCATGCGGATTAAGCGCATCAACTTAATGCAAAGCTATAAGTCTAATGAGCGTAGGGCAAAAGATACAGGTGATGGAGGGGTTTATCTCACTAAGCGTCAGAAAGGGGCTGAAGAACAGGGGGGATTTGCTTTTAATCGTTAAAAAATAATTAAAGAAGTCTATGATCACTAAAAAGCCGACTTAATGTCGGCTTTGATAAATTTATTTAAAAAAAATTAATTTGAACTGAAAATAAAACATGAAAATAACTATTGGTGCTAATAATGAATATTCTAGAAAAGATTTTTTTTGATAATTTTTACAATTAAATGCTATGTATTCAATTTGAGTTTTTGCACTAATAAAATACAATAACACCATAAACCAAATGTTTAGACCTAAAATCGTCGGATAAAATAAATAAAAACTTTGTAAAAAGCTGTTTCCTAAATTCTGCATGTAATATAAACCATATAACGAAAATAAAAAAAGCAATATAATTATTATGTTTGATCCTAACATTCTTTTTTGAAAGCCAAGTTTTTTCCAATTTTCTTGAATGATTACGCTTGTAAATATAAATGTAAAAAAGAACCCAAGTATGAAAGCTATATTTGGATTCCATAATTCTATTTGATTAGAATTATTTTCCTCTAAAATTAAACTATTATCTTCCTCTAATTTTTTACCACAACCACTACAAAACCGAGCATCTTTGTTATTGGGTTGACCACATTGATTGCAAAACATATCCTCACCCAAAAATTAATAATTATATGAAATCACAATAGTTTAATTTTAAAGCAGTATCAATCCCCCTGTAAGGTTCGCTAAATAACCACCTTTAAATAAAACTCTACTCAATCAAGTAGAGTTTTATTTTGGGGCAAGTTATGCAAGAAAACACAATTCCATGGATTATTAAAGTTGTGCCTGCTGTAGTGGGGGCTATTCTTGCCCTGGTATTAAGTGGTGACATTGATAAAAACGGAAAAATTCAAGTTTCTTTAGGGGTAATAGGAAAGTTTCTATTTAGCGTTTCAGTTAGCCTTTATGGTGGATCAGCAGTCATCGAGTACTATGAATTATCTAAATATTCACATATGGCGCAAGGTTTTGTGATGCTGATGTTTGCCGTATTTGGCTTGCTTGGCATTGGTATTATTTATCAGTCCATTGCACTGTGGCAAGGCAAGCCATTATCTGAAGTCATTAGTGAAGTTAAAGCTGCCTTTATTGCAATTTGGGGTAATGGAAAAGGTGGTAACTCATGAGTATTGATCAATCAAATAAAATTGCTCAGGCATATTCGTGGTTACGTGCTATGTCAGGGGGACAATTATCGTCAGATCAAGTTGAAGCAGGCGATGCGATTATTGCAATGAGTGGGTTACCTATCTTTGCCAAAGTCATCGGATTCTCTTTAACTGATTCGAGTCAGCGTGATATTTCTGAATTGGGATTCCAGCTCATACGTGAATTTGAAGGTTTTGAAACAAAAGCTTATTTGGATATAGGCGGAGTTTGGACAATTGGCTTTGGTACAATTAAATACCCGAATGGCAAACGTGTTGTGAAAGGTGATGTGTGTACGCAATCTGAGGCTGAACAATGGCTGAAGAATGATAGTAAGTGGGTGGATGCCTGTTTAGATAAGCATATTAAAGTCAATGTGACTCAAAATCAGTTTGATGCATTAGCTTCTTTTGTCTACAACATCGGTGAAACGGCTTTTATAAAAAGTACAATGCTTACCCTTATTAATCAAAACAATTTGACTTCAACAGCAAGTCAATTTGATCGCTGGGTATTTGATAATGGAAAGCGGATTCAGGGCTTGGTTAACCGTCGTGCTAAAGAACGGAAGTTGTTTGAGAAAGCCCTTTAGGGGGCTTTTTGCATGTGAAGGTTTTCATCACTTAAAACTCATTATCTTCGATATGTGAAGTTTTTAGATTACCATTTACCTGCTCAATTAGTTCAACGGTAAATCCATTATAATTATATCCATCAGTTTTAAAATTAAAGGTTTGATCTGCTTTTGCATATGATGTTTGCGGGCCAAATAATAGTTTATTACCATACCACTTACGTCCATAAGCATACTTAATATTGTAAGTTCCTAAAGGTAAATCTACATTCAATTCTGCGCCTGATCTTATAAAGTAATGAATCAGAGTTTTTCTTGAATAAACATCTTCAATTTTTACATAGTAATGATTTCCAGTTGATGGAATTTTAATTTGTAATGGAGCGATGCCTTCCAATTGATTATTATCATTAAATCCCGTCTCCGGTAATGGTTCAGGATTTAATTCTTTAATGTTCAAGCCTGCATTAACTTCACCCGTTTGTATTATTTGAGAAAAAATTGATTTTTGATAATTGTACCAATCATATAAACAGGCTTCATCTTTGCAATTTTTTTCGCGATAATTCCATTGCTTTCTTACACGTTCACGAAATGCCTTCTTATCAGTAACGGCTAAAGATGCACTCTTTAAAAGATTAGAGTTTTCAATATCTGCGATCGATAATTCTTCATTATTGCAAATCAAATTTTCAGGAATGCTCTTTGCTTTATTGCAATCGAAGCTTGCAGCATAGGTTTTATTTAGAACTTTTTCATCAGAAATTGAATCATTTTCTGATTGAGGTACTTCCATTATTTGATCATTAGTATAATTTGAATATAAATTATCATTTTTGTTAGAATTATTTTTCATTTTTATTAAAATAATAATTGGAATAATAAATACAACAGTCAATATGGCTATCAATTTAAAGCTATTAGTTTTATTTTTTTTATTTTTCCTTTCTGCGTCAGTGTAATTCCGAAGAGAATCTTCCTGAGCTTTACGTTCTGCTTTTCGCCTTTCTTGTTCCTGTTCTTTCAAGTTGTTATTTGAATTTCCACTAGCCTCTGAATCTGTATTTTTTTCTTGTTCTTCAATCCATAAATCATGTTCTTTTCGTTTTAAAGGATCAGATAGTACATTATAAGCTTCATTTATTATTTTCATAACCCGATTTGCATCCGAGTTACCACCGTTTCGATCAGGATGATATTTCTGACTTAATGCTTTGTAAGCCGCGCGAATGACTTCTTGAGGTGCATTCTTTGAAACTTTAAGATTGTCGTAATGAGTTTTAACCTTTCCCAATTCATTTTCCTTAAAAAAAATCAAGTCATAAATATTTAATTAATATCATTATACTTGTTTTTAATACTAAGACTTGAGATTTATCAAGTGATCTATAAATAATCACCTACAGTGAACAACCCATCCCAACAGCTTTGTTGCACAAAGGTTTGAAAGGCAGAGCTAGTCCAAAGTCGGTTTGGGGATAGGGAAATATAATTCGCCATATGCAATTGGTGTTGTAGACTGAATAGTAATAAGAGTGGATTTATTCCAATAGGGAATAAAAAACATGATGGTAAAATTTCTACATCTTATCCCTTAAATACTCTAGTCAACAAATAGGTATATTAATGAATATTAATGAATATAATCTAAATAAAGATATTTATTTTCAGATAATTAGTAGGTACTTGGATAAATTATCTTTGGAATCTAAAAATCATGTTATACATTATTTTAATGTGGCAGAGATAGAAATGTCTTATGAGTCCTTCTTACTTTCGTTGAAAAGTGAGGATATTGAATTGAATGATAAAGATGCAAATAAATTAATAGAATTAGGAATGTATTTGGGTTTGGATCAAGATTCTGTTTTTAAAGATGATTTTTGGGAGTATATATTACCATGGTTGAAGCAAGTAACTAATGAATCTGAATGAACAATTGGCTATAAATAATGAAGTAAAAAGTAACCCATAAGGTAGCTCTGCCTTTCAAACCTTTGTGCAACAAAACCCATCCCAACTAAAATTCACCTAACCTTAATCATGCCATTCTTCGTAAAATAATTCTTAGACAACATATCTCGACTCATAGACCACTTCCGATCCTTGAAATAACAAGGACCTACCGAAATCTTAGCTTTACCAAACTTCATCTGAATATCTTCATAAGCCTGCATCAAATTTTCATTCTGTATTCTCGTTTCATAATCTGAAAGTAGGTCAGGGATATGGTTCGATTTCTCAATCAATTCCGAATAAAACACACCACATTTTTTATAATTAATACCTGATTTGTATATTTTTTCGAGTAACAGACAAGCAACCTCAACTAGATCTAAAACACAATCAGTCGGTTCAGCAAATTTATAAGTCTGCGCTTTACTGTAATAAGGAACTGAAGTATCAAAGGGACTGGATTGAACAAATGCTGTAATTACACCACACAATAGTTTTTCTTTTCTCAATCGACTAACTGCGTCTTGCACATACTTCGACATCGCTTCTTTTAAGTCTTCTAGTTCTGTGATTTTCACACCAAATGAACGACTGGCTACAATCTGCTGCTTTGGTTTAGCCTGATCATCGATGGGCATACATGATATACCTTGCAGTTCTAAAACCGTTCTTTGCATACAGACTGTGAACATCTTTCCCATGATCGGTGGATTTGCTTTTGATAAATCAAGAACAGTTTTAATCCCCATATCATTGAGCTTTTTATTTTGCTTTCTGCCCACGCCCCATACTTCCCCGACCTCAACCAACGACCAAAAATAATCTCTGTGCTTGTCATCCATCGCAGCCAAATCACAAACACCATTAAATCGCTTACCTTTCTTGGCCATATAATTGGCTATCTTCGCCTCAGTCTTACTTCGTCCTATTCCTATAGAAACAGGTAGACCGATCCACTGCAGTATTCTTTGCCTCATTCCCTGACAATACTCGACTAAATCATAATTATTTTTAAAACTTGTGAGATCCAGAAAGCATTCATCAATTGAGTAAATTTCTTGCTCATGTGGAGCAACATAACTGGCAAGGATTGAATGAAAACGACGCGACATTTCTGCATAAACGGCATAATTGCTTGAGAGCACTTGAACGTTATTTTTCTGCACAATATCTTTGATTTGGAACAGAGGGACTGCCATTTTAATTCCGAGTGCTTTTGCTTCGTTTGATCTAGCTACTGCACAGCCATCATTATTAGAAAGCACAATCACTGGAACATTATTGAGCTTAGGATTGAAGAAGCGTTCACACGAGACATAGCAATTATTGATATCAATAAGTGCAAATATCTTTTCTTCATGCTTCATTTGAAGTTCTTAATAACTTTAGTGACAACACCCCAAATGACTAATTCTTGTTCATTTCGAGGGAGGATAGGGCTACATTCTATATTTTCAGGTTTGAGCCATACTACAGGTAAGTTAGTACAATCCTTTTCATTGTGAAAAATATCAAGCAATTCATCATGTGACATTCTTTGAGTAACCATCATTCTTTTAACAGTGAAATCATTGTCAATAAATGCAACTACAATATCTTGATGCTGTGAGCGAATACTTCTGTCGACAATCAAATAATCATTGATATCAATACCAATATCTTTCATTGAAAGTGATTCAACTTGAACAATAAAAGTCGCTTCCTTGTTTGAAATAAGAAGTTCATTCATATCTACAGTTTTATCAATGTAATCTTCAGCAGGTGATGGAAAACCTGCAGCAATTTTATTTAAAACAAGGGGAATGGAATACGTGGTAACAGATTGAAATGATGATATTTTTGAAATATTGGACGAATAAATAGCTTTAGATAAAAGTGTTTTAATATCAATGACTTTAGCATTTTTCAAGTTAGCTAAGTTCGCCTCATTGAGCTTGGAGAGCCTAGCAATTGATGCGCTATCGCTTAATTTAATATTCATAAAACATATCACTTGAATAAGTTACGTATTCAAGATTTTAGTTTGTATGCTTTTAAATTTCAAATTTAAAACTTGTGGATAAACAGTCTTAAATTAAAACAGGTCACTTTGTTTGATTACTTCGGATGAGTGGTCACGAGGAAAGGTGATAAATTCGTCACGCATTTCAAAGAAATATTCATGAGCATGTTCATGATCGACATTGAGCCAATCATTTCGATATTCTTCAGGTATGACAATGATTGAGCGTTTTTCATCGGCAGGTGCATGAAACTGCTTCATGAAAGGGTGGTTGTCTGAATTGATGGTAAGCATTGAAAACGATCTTATTCTTTTACCATCAATTACCGCATCATCATAAATCGCTGCAACGGTAAATGGTTGATCGTCATCACGCTTAATTCCGTACCAATGGCTTTTACCATCAATATATTTGGGCTCGTAAAATTTCTGAACAGGGACTAGACAAAATTTACTGTATTTCCATGCATGCCTAAAGCTTGGTTTCACATCGACAGTCTCAGTTCGTGCATTGTATGTATAAGAACTGAATTTAAAATCTTTAGCCCATTTAGGTATTAATCCAAATTTACCAAAATCCAAATCAAAGTTTTTCATAATGATTGGAGCATGGTAACCAGGATAAACATGCGATTTTAATTCAATATCTAACTGATTAGCTTCGACATCAAGTAAGGCGAGGGCTTCTCTGGTGGGAATTTCATAGTTTGAACACATTTCTTATTCTCCACATGTGCAACAGTATGCTGCGTAAACACTCCATAACCTTTATATTTATAGAGTGGCACGCCGATTTGCAGTGTTTGCTTTATGTAGAAGTAGAGCCAGTCGTTCTTCATTTGAGGGTTTCTCTTAACCTAAAGTTGTTAAATCTTTCATAAAAGATACTATTTTTTTTTCGGACATTTTGTGCCATTTCCACCTGGAAGGCAATCACACGCATGCCCATCGCCGTCACGGTCTAAACTTTTCCAACCTGTTTGTCCTGACTTTTTGCGTTGTTCATACCAAACTTGTGCCTCTTTTTGTGTTTTAAAGTCAGCACATTTTTTGGCATAAGCTTGGATAGAAGTGAACCCCAAAAGTAAAATGAGTAAAAATTTCATAAATTATTTTAAAGTCAAAACATTACGTGAAGTCTAGCAACAGTTAGCTTGTTTGCTCAATGAATGTAGGAGTAAAGTCGTATGATTAAGGGTTTGGTTGACAAATCATTGAAATAGCCCGAAATTTTGGTTGACAGATATTCGAATTAACCATAATTTAGATGTCTATATTTAATCAATCATATATTTATATTTTATGAAGTTTTTATCTCAGAAGAAGCGTGAATACTTCAAACGTATTAAGAAATTTCGTGAATTTCCTATTAAAAAAAAGAACACTTCAATAGGACGTGAAAAGCTTATTAAAAAAGAAAAAAAATTAAAAGAACCCTTCAAAGTTATAATTAACTTAAAAGTACCTAGTCATGTGACGATCTTTAATCGCTATTCTAGAAAAAAATTAAGAAAAATAACAACAAAATTTAGAGATTATTATCATCGCAGTGATGTATGTCTACGTTTAGATTTTTCCGACACTAAGCAAATGTATTCTGAGGGGACTCTTTATCTTTTAGCTGAGCTTGAAACACTTACACTTATAAACTCATCTATTTTATTTAGAATAATTCCATCTCAAGAAAAAATTGTGAATCAGGTTTTAGAACAAACCGGAATATTGAAATTACTTAAGCAAGTTATAAAATTTGAAGAAGGCGAATTTGATGAATCTGTGAAATATTGGAATTACGCATCAGGTCATAATTCTGAAATTGATTCTGCGGATTCAATGTTGGATGATTTTGATCAAATTCTTTCAGAGGATACAAGCAAAAATATTTTTACCTCTTTAACTGAAGCGCTAACAAACTGCCATCATCATGCCTATACAGAGAAAAGATTTCCTTCGGAAACCAAAAGTATAAAAAAGTGGTGGCTTTTTTCACACGAACGAGATGGTGTACTCACAGTATGTGTATGCGATCTTGGAATAGGTATTTCTAGATCTTTAACTAGAAACACGCCTGATATTAAAGAGGATTGGTTTGGTCGCTTTAAAGGATTTATCACTGAAAACAAAGGTAAATATGACCGAGATAGTGCTGCAATAAAGGCAGCAATTGAAATAGGAAATACAAGAACTAATTTGCCAAATCGAGGGAAAGGTCTAAACCAAATTATCAACAAAATTAATACAATGTGTGATCATAAGGCATCTATTGCAATTTATAGTAATAAAGGATCATATATAATTAATAGAGGTTTAGTGACTGGTCTTCCTATAACTGATATCATTAATGGGGTAGCAATTTCTTTCACAGAGTCTATTGAGGGAACTGTTATCGTATGGCAAATACCTTTGGATAAGCAAAACCTAGATGAAGCTTTGGTAACGTCAGATGAGTAAAAGTGTTATGAGAATTAATGTAGCTAAGGATTTTTCTAAAAATCCTTCAGGTCGCTATATCAAAGATGGTAAGACATCAGGTGAAGTATTTCTTAAAAATTTACTTTTACCTGCAGTTAATACACATGATCTTGTAGAAATCAATTTTGATGGTGTAAGGGGTTATGGTTCTTCATTTTTAGAAGAGGCTTTTGGTGGTTTTATTCGTGAAACAAAGATGACTTTGGCTGACTTTTTTAACAAAGTTAAAATAATTACTAAAGATCCTCTTTTACATCAAGAAATACAAAGTTATTTAGAGGATGAAGTTAACCGTTTGGGTACACGTTAAATTTAAATGAATAGCATAGCTAAAGATCTAATTTTACCATTTTTACCATCTGCATTAACAATTCTTGGATGGTGGATTGTTGCTTCACGAGATGGTAATTCTAAAAAAAATACAATTCATAATAAAAGAGTAGAATCAGCATCGAAATTAATAGATAAAATATTATTAGATGCAAAGAAATTTTATTCACTATTGGGATCAGATATAGAAACTCAAGCAATGAGTCACTTAATTGCGAGTGATTTTAAAAAATTAAGTTCTATGATTACTTTGATTTCCAAGGAGTTAGGTAAGGCTGAAAGACTGTCTTTAGCTATTGAGTTTATTGAGTACAAAAAAATAGTAACTGGGGGTGAATTTGGTACCATTTCACGAATGCCTATAGCTTCTTCTAATCAGCTTTATATAGATATTGATACAGCTTATGATAGTTTGTATATGGAACTTGAGAAGTCATATCTTATTTAGTACAAAATTAAAAAAAGCACCTTGCGAAGCTTTTTTAGGCTATGCGGAATAACATGTGGAAAATATTAATTTCTACACGTTATTCCGCATAGCCCTTATTGTTGAAGTGAAATTAGACCGCCTTAGGGCGGTTTTTTATTTCCAATCATATAGACTGAGTTTTACTTTTACTTATTCCCAGCTATCAACAATATCAGCCCATTGTTGAAGCATATCTCTACGTTGTTCTAAATATTTAGCATGATTATAAGATGCTCGTGTTTTGTTTTGATCTGCATGTGCTAGTTGTTTTTCAATCCAATTTTCATCAAAATCATGCTCGTTTAGGGTTGTTGATGCTGTTGCTCGAAAGTCATGAGCTGTAACCATTTTAAGCCCCATATTTTTAAGAGCGACGTTTAATGTAGTATTACCTATCACGCCATCATTTTTCCCATAAACCCCAGGGAATACATATTCTTTATTGCCAGACTCTATAAACTGCATTTTTAGTAAATCAAACAATTGGTTAGACATGGGAACTAAGTGTAGTCGATTTTTTTTAGTCGTTCTTTCCTGATTATTACTGCGAGTTGAAATAGGGAAATTAATTACTTTGGATTCAAAATCTACGTAACCCCACTTCATACGACGAATTTCAATTGAGCGGAGCATTGTGTAGGCCATTGTCAGTAATGCATTTCTAACTGTATTTGATCCTTTAAATACATCCAATCCAGATCTAAAAAGTTTTTGCTCTGCTTTTGTTAAAGGTCGTGCATGTTCAATTTCAGGGCGAACAATAGCACCTCGCACAGCGTATGTTGGGTCATTATCTGCTCTTAATGTTGCAATCGCATAACGCATGATAGCGCCAATAAATTTTTGATTATTTAATGCAGTAACTTCACCACTTCCTCTTTTACCTGTTTCTCTGACACGTTTCACTGTTGATCTAATAATATGCAAGATATCGGCAGAGGTTACATCTTTCACATTTTTATTACCAATAACAGGGAATACATCCAACTCTAAGGCTTTCTTAAACTTACTGATATACCCACTTGACCTGTTGACTAGTATCTCAACGATATATTCATTTGCAACTAATTTAAATGTGTTTACACTAAGATATAGGGCTTCAATTTTCTCTTGTTTTCGATTTTGAGATGGATTAATACCATCATCAAGAAGAATCTTAGTTTGATCGCGAGCTTTACGAGCATCTGCTAAGCCTACAAGAGGGTATTCTCCAAGGCTCAACATTGAAGCTTTACTATTAAACCGATAGCGATAACGCCAAAGTTTAGTCCCACTAGGTCGGACTTCAATACAAAGTCCATTGTGGTCAGCTATTCTGTAAGCTTTTTCACGAGGTTTAAGGCTTTTAATTTTAGTGTCGGTTAGCATTTGTGAGTAACTTTAATAAAGTAGTGGTTAATTGTGGGGGTACTCACAATTGTACTCACAAAAAATGATTTTTTGCAATTTGCTTGTATTTGCTATAATTTGTTAAGTGATTGATGTTTAATGTGATGTATCGTTATTAAATTTTGTTAGATTTGTAATGATTTCAAAACTAATGTTTTCGGATGATAAAAATTACTTTGTTGCAATCCTTCCTGTGAATTATCAACTGAATTTAAAGAAAGTTGCGAGTGCATTTGGCTGTAAGAAGTTACATATGGCTGATCCTAAAGTTGCCGAGCGTTTAACAGGCTATTTAGTTGGTGGTATTAGTCCAATAGGACAGAAAAAGCGTTTAAAAACAGTGATTGATGCCTCTGCAGCAACATTAAATAAAATGTATGTGAGTGGTGGCAAGCGTGGCTTGGATGTTGGATTAAAACCACAAGATTTATCCGATGTTTTAGGTGCAGTATTTGTTGATATTTTGGATGAATAAATCAAAATATTCATCGACTTAATTAAAAATGATGCAATCAAACTTTTTGGATTAGAAATACAGTAATACGCTGTAAGAAAGGGATATCAAAAATATATACTCTTTTTATAGAGCGCTTATTTCACACTCAAAATGGGTATGGGCAATGATCAGAGTAAAAAAACTAATATTCATTTTTTTAATTGCAATCATGTTTCATCAATCTACTTATGCCGGATTTAATTTTTTAAATAGATTGGTTATGGGGAAGAATGGTATGACTGTAGATGAGGATGTATTTCATACGCCGAATCTACAACCTGAGTGGATTAAGTCACCAAAACCACAATTTAGTCGTGAAGATTTTGAATATTTGCGTCATGTATTAGGACATGATTATTATTTTGCAGAAATTGAATTCTTAGTTGATGCGCAAGGCAATGTATTAGATGCTCACTTGTTAAGTACCAATGGCGTACATTTCAAGGATGAAGAGATTCTAAAAGCGGCGCAGAATGCAAAAATGAAATATGATTTTAAGCAAAATACACAATTTCCATTTAGATTTAAGTCTTCTTTTTATTTTTATGATTAGAAAAACTCAGCTTTAAAACATTCCATCTTATTGTATTTATATCGAGATATGTAGGACAGTTTCAAGTTTTCGACATAACGAATCTTTGAACCTAGCTCATTATTTATTTCGCTAAAATGATGAGATTCATTTTTTTTGAAAATGCTCAATGTTGCAAAAATATGATTTGGCAATGAAATAAATCTATTCTAAATGAGAATATTATCATTTAATACTATTGCAATTTTTAAGATATATTTAACAAGAAAAACTCACTCATTAAAAATAATATTAATTTTCAATAAATTATATAAATCTCCTTTGTGAGATTGAAAGGCGTTATAAATTGCAAATATAAATGATAATGGTTATTATTAGCATTACATTGTGCTAAATCGATCGTGTCGACTTAGAAAAATCATAAATTAAAATTTGAACTTTTTAGTGCAGTAAAAAGTCTTGTACAGAGGATATGGTCAGATGAAAGAGCTTGCCAGCCGATTGGCGATGCAGCACCTAATCAATGCATACTCACAAGAAACAGGCAAAGGAGTTTTGTTAGAAAAATATCAACAAAACTCATTGCAGTTAGCGTTTAGCCAAGGCTTGACGTTACTCATACTTCCTTTAGAAGCAATACAGTCACAATTATTTATTCCGCTCAGTTATGCTAGCTTGGTTGGGCGGCATAGAATCGCTCAATTACCCAGTGTATTTGATCAAGGGAAAATTCAATCTTTTAGTGCCATCAGTATTGTTAGCTTACTTTTAGAGGAGTTGGTTCAAGATTCCAATCAATTGTTAGATTCATCATCTTTGATTGAAAAATGGATTCAAAGTCGTGATGCTTTAGCTAATTTTTTGGCATTTAGACAGTCTGAATTTGATCATTTAATTCAAGCAGATCAGGATTTTATTGAAACTGAGCAAGCTTTAATTCTAGGGCATAGTATGCATCCTGCACCTAAAAGTCGCACTGGCTTTGTGCATGAAGATTGGTTCAAGTTTTCTCCAGAATTTAAAGGTAAAACAGCATTACATTATTGGCTAGTTTCGGATGAATTTATTGCGGAAAATTCTGCATTGGATTTGCCTATATCAGCGCAATTAAAAACTGAAATTAAATGGTATTTAAATGAAGCTGAAATTGAGCTGTTACTGACTTATTCCACTTTTAAATTATTGCCTTTGCATCCATGGCAAGCGCGTTATTTACAAACGAAAGATTGGTATAGCCAATTAAAAAGTAAAAATAAATTAATCGATTTTGGCGAAAAGGCATGGCAATTATCACCAACCACATCCGTGCGGACTCTAGCAAGTTTTGAAGCGCCGTGGATGTTTAAGCCATCGTTATCAGTCATGATCACCAATTCTATAAGGGTGAATTTAGCCAAAGAGTGCCATCGTGGTGAAATGACGCATCGGCTTTGGAATAGCCAATTAGGTAAAGACATTCTCAATAATTGTCCAACCTTGAAAGCCGTTAACGATCCCGCTTGGATGGCTTTG
The DNA here is from genome assembly GCF_048552595.1 of Acinetobacter psychrotolerans. Classification (NCBI taxonomy): domain Bacteria; kingdom Pseudomonadati; phylum Pseudomonadota; class Gammaproteobacteria; order Moraxellales; family Moraxellaceae; genus Acinetobacter; species Acinetobacter psychrotolerans. The sequence continues at coordinate 168,539 of NZ_JBIMDK010000002.1, forward strand.
AAAATTGACGATAATATTCTGAATGAAACTATTTGTATTTTTAGGGAACAACCATTTTCAAAAAATCAGCAAGTGACCTGTATTGCTTCGCTTTGCCAAGATCATCCTACTCAAAACTTAAACCGATTCAATCTGTTGTTTCAACAGATATCGCAAATAAAACCACAACAAACTTTTGAAAATATTGCCTTAAATTGGTTTAAGCAGTTTTTAGATATTAGTTTGAAACCATTGATGTATTTGTATCATCAATACGGAATGGCTTTTGAGTCTCATCAACAAAATGTTTTATTGGAACTGGATCAAGCTTTACCCAAAAATCTTTGGCTCAGAGACAATCAAGGTTTTTATTATATAGAAGAATATGCCACTGAAATTTTGCGACATTTTCCAGAGTTAAATGATAAAGCTCATGCTGTCGGTTCTAAGGAATTTGTAGATGAGCGTTTTAGCTATTATTTTTTTGGAAATACACTATTTGGAATCATCAATGCGATTGGTGCGACGGAGTATGTCACTGAACAGCAATTGCTTGAGGTTTTGAAAAATCAATTGCTTAAGTTATTAGAGATTTATCCTGAAAGTAGCTTGATTCAAGGGCTTCTGTATGAGTCAACATTACCTTATAAAGGCAATTTACTGACACGTTTATATGAGCTTGATGAATTAACAGCACCCGTCGAACAGCAATCTATTTATGTTCAATTGCCGAACCCTCTTTTTATTACTGAAAAAGAGGTGGCATATGCTTGATTTTATAGGTGTTGGTGTTGGCCCTTTTAATCTTAGTCTAGCAAGTTTGTTGCATCAAAAAACAGATTTACAGTATTTGTTTTTTGAGCAAAAGGCACAATTTGAATGGCATGCTGGAATGCAGTTACCCAATACTGTTTTGCAAGTCCCATTTATGGCAGATCTAGTGTCGATGGTTGATCCGACCAGTCCACTTAGTTTTTTAAATTATCTTAAAGCACAGCAACGACTTTATAAGTTTTACTTCCTAGAGCAATTACATATTCCACGCCGTGAATATAATCATTATTGTCAATGGGTTGCAGATCAGATTAAGCAAATACAGTATTTATCAACTGTATTGGCAATACATGCAAAGCCTGAAGGTTTTGAAGTTGTTGTTGAGCAGAACGGAATTCAAAATCGTTATTCATGCCGGAATATTGTTTTAGGTACGGGGAATGTGCCTTCAGTGCCACAGTGTTTAAGAGACATCCAAGAAAAGTATCCTGAAAAATGCATACATTCAGCATCTTACTTAAATAAAAATAAAGCATCGCTTAAAGGCAATATCGTTGTCTTGGGTTCGGGGCAATCGTCAGCCGAAGTATTTTTAGATTTATTTGATCGTCAATATGATTTTGATCAAACTGATCAGGCACAATTCAATTTGCACTGGCTGACACGTTCTAATGGTTTTTTCCCGATGGAGCATGCGCCACTAGGATTGGAGCATTTTAGTCCAGATTATTTAGCACATTTTTATGGTTTTGATGAACTGAATAAAAGTCTGCAATTAGGTAAACAAGACTTGCTGTTTAAAGGCATTAGTGCAGATACGATACGACAAATTTATTCAAAATTATATCATCGTAGTATTGCTCAAAATACAATAAAGACTCATTTACATAGTCAGTCCAGTTTAATTGACGCAATTTATACTGATGATCAGAAAATCCGCTTAACCTTTCAGCATCGGGTCAGTTTGGAGCAGTTTCATTTAGATACAGACTATGTAGTGAGTGCGACGGGATATACCACGCCAGAGTTTGCATTTCTAAAACAGATTAAATCTTTGATTCAGACAGATAAGCAAGGGCGTTGGAAAATCACTCAAGACTACCGTGTGATCCATGATGCTGTGGGGCAAATTTATGTACAAAACATGGAACTGCATAGCCATGGTGTTGGAACGCCAGATTTAGGATTAGGTGCATATCGTGCTGCAAGTATTGTCAATCAACTCGTTGCTTATAAGCTATATGACTTAGGCAATCAACCACAGTGCTTCCAACATTTCAATCCATTGCAAAATATTGAAATGGTTTCAAATACTGTAAGCACTTGTTATCACAATAGTAATATTCAAAAAAATATAGTTCCATCTCGTGAAATTCAAGCAAATAGAGCTCAGCAAAATTCGGTACACGTAGCACCGTTTCAAAAGAGCGAATCTGAACCTTCAGTTGAATATACACAGCACAAAAAACTGATTAAGAATGTAGAGAAAAGTCTATGAATTTTGCAAAATTAAAGATTAATCAAAAACATTGGCGTAGTGCAGGTCAACAATTGATTGAAATGGCGATTGCTGAATTTCTGTATGAAGAAATTATTCATGTCGAAGCTTTGGGTGATCAGCTGTTTCAATTGAAATTGGATAATCGCGTTTATCTGTTTAAAGGACAACAAGCTTTATTGGGTCACTGGGTCATTCAAGCCGCTTCTGTTCGTGATTTAAATGAGTCAGAAGATTTTCCTGCATGGAATTTACATCAATTCATTGCAGCATTTTCAAATCAAGCAGAAGTAAAACCATTTACAAAAGCGTATTTAATTAAGGAAATGAACAACACTTGGTTAGCTGAAGCTCATCTGTATGATGAAAGTCGCTTACCTAGTTCAGCAGTGCTTACAGCACATCATCATCAAATTGAAGGCATGCTTAGAGGGCATCCATGGCTGATCATGAGCAAAGGGCGTATGGGTTTTGGCTACGATGATTATTTACAATCTGCGCCTGAAATTTCACCAACGGTTAAAGTGTTGTGGTTAGCCGTGCATCAAGATCTTGCTCAATTTCGTTCAACAGATGATTGGCAAGCAGCACAGTTATATCGTCATGAGTTTGATGCTGCCGAAATTGAAAGTTTTAGAATGCAAATGCAGCAATTGGCTTTAGATGCAGAATGTTATTACCTAATTCCTGTGCATGCTTGGCAATGGCATCAATGGCTTGTACCAACTTATGCCAATGAAATTGTCGATCAAAAAATTGTTGAGCTTGAAGTTGGGCAAGATGATTATGTGCCAATGCAATCCATTCGCACATTATGTAATACATCAAATACACAACGTCATTACATAAAGTTGCCTGTCAGTATTTTTAATACAGCAGTTTTCCGTGGTCTACCATCTAAGCGAAATTTGGCAGCACCTGCTGTCACTGCATGGCTAAAGGATATTTTAAAAAATGATGCAGATTTACAAAAATCTTCAGTTATCTTTTTAGGTGAAGTGGCGACGCTCACCATTCAACAGCCATGTTATGACCAAATTGATGGCGCACCTTATCAATTTAAAGAATTATTTGGATGTTTGTGGCGAGAAAGTGTTGATCCATTTATAAAGAAAAATCAAAAAGTTTTATCTCAAGCGGCATTATTACATAGAGATATTAATGGTTTATCTATTCTTAATGTATTGATTCAAGCCTCAGGTTTATCACCTTTAGCATGGTTAAAAAAGTTTGCCGAAGTGAGTGTGACCCCATTACTGATTTGTCTTTATAAGTATGGTTTAGCATTTTCCCCACATGGTGAAAATACCATGCTGGTTCATGAAAATGGTGTGCCTCAAGCGATGGTACTCAAAGACTTTATTGATGATGCGAATTTGGTCGATGAAGATTTTCCAGAACTAGATAGTTTGCCAGAAGAAGGAAAAATTCTATTAAGACATAGTGCTTTAGAACTCAGTCATTTTATATTCACAGGCTTATTTATGGTGCATTACCGTTATATCTGTAATGTATTCCTAGAAGATTTTCCGCAGCATTCGGAATATGATTTTTGGCAAACCATTTCTTCTGTGATTGCCGATTTTCATACCAGCCATCCAGAGCTGAGTGATCGTATTGAAAAATTTGCCATGTTTAGAGATGAATATGACAAGATTTGTCTCAATCGTGTGCGTTTATTTACCACCAGTTATAATGATGAAGCAGAACGCCCAGTTCCTGTATTTCTAGACCCCATTGCCAATCCAGTTTCTCCAAATACTTTAAATACTTGGAAAGATCAGCGACATCAACAAAAAAATTCAAATCAAAATCGTTTGAAACCTATAACCGCCTAACCCTTAATTTAATTCTGACAAATGATTGTTTATCAACAATAGGAAAAACAGAGGAACGACAATGGAATCATTATCACGTCAACTTCCAGATTTTTATGAATACTATGAGAATGAGACGCAATTTTATTTACGTCAGGTTCAATATCCGCAAGATATGGCTTTATTACATAAATGGATGCATGAACCGCATGTTATTCCACAATGGCAGTTGAATAAATCTGAGACAGATTTGAAAGTCTATTATGAAAAAATGCTTTCAGATGATCATCATCGTTTATTGATTGTTGGCGTAGATGGGCAAGATGTAGGTTATACAGAAATCTATGAAGGGAAACGTGATCGTTTAGGGCGTTATTACGATGGAGATGATCTAGATTTAGGTTGGCATTTGTTATTTGGTGAAAAATCGGTATTTGGTAAAGGTTATCTAAGAGCTGTCATGCGTTTATTGAGCTTTTATATTTTTGAAAATGCTGCATCTACGAAAATTGTTGGTGAACCTGATTCGGAAGTGAAGCCATATGCAGCAGTGGTTGAGGAGATGTGTTATGAATCACAGCGTTTAATCCCAATGCCAGAAAAAACTGCGATGTTGTATTACTGCTTTAGGGATGCATTTTATCAGAAATTTGGTGAATTTTTAATAGAATCTAATCAATATGTTTTAAATCAAAAGAAGCATGCTGAGTCCGTTTAATGAGCTATCACTCAACTTATATCCAAATTAAAGACATGCGCTTTTCTGCGCATGTCAGTTTGATTGAATTCCAAAAATGGCTAGATGAGGTTGAAGTGTTTTTAAAAGCAAAACAAAACTTTGTTTTGGTCATGAAAACTGAACCAGAAACAACATTTCCAGAAGAATATCGGCAAGTTCAAGCATCTTGGTACAAAAAGAATAAAGCAGATTTTTTTAAATATTGCATAGGATTGGTTCGTATCGCTCAAGATGATGCAGATCAGCAACGTTTAAATGCACCTGCTTTACATGCCGCTTGGCGAGTCCCTTACTATGTAACGTTAAATCAAGCAGATGCGTTGCAGTGGGCTGTGCAGAGGTGGTTAATCAATGACTTCAATTGACAATAATTCACTGCAACGTGTGTCTATGTTAAGCCTGAGTGTGGTGATTGTTTTATATCTTGCTCATGCCTTACCGCTGTATTTTTACAATGTGGCTCTACCTGCAATTTTACGTCATCAAGGCGTGGATTTAAGGTGGATAGGCATGTTGTCATTGCTCTACATCCCATGGGCTTTTAAGTTTTTCTGGGCACCTTTAATTGATCGAATTTATATTAAAAAATTAGGTAAACGAAAAACTTGGCTTTTGTTTACACAAATTGCTTTGGTGCTGGGTGTATTAGTTTTAGCTTTTACTCAGTTTTCGTATGGGTTAACTGTATTTGTCGTTGTTGGGCTGTGGATTTCAACTTTTGCAGCAACTCAAGATATTGCGATTGATGGTTATACCGTTGAAACATTTTCCGAATCTGAATATCGGCTTGGGAGTATGGCGCAAAGCATTGGTGTGGCACTTGGAAGTATGTTGGGGGGAGCGGTGACACTATGGCTTTATCAATATTATGGATGGGAAACTGCATTAATTTGTCTAGCGGCAATGACAGCTTTAACCATGTTCGCAATTTTTCAAATTAAAGAAAAAACCGATGAGCATATTGCAAAGCAACCCCCAAGTTTAATTCGAGCATTTAAGCGTCCTGAAATTTTATGGGCACTTGCATTAATTTTTAGCTACCGAATTGTAGAAGCACCTGCAATGGCAATGTTAAGCCCAATGTTGATCGATCAAAAATGGTCTTTGGCACAAATTGGTGTATTGATGTCTGTTTTGGGTGCAGGCGTAGGTTTATTGGCAGCGATTAGTGCGGCATTTTTATTAAAAAAAGTTGAAGCAACACAATTGCTGATTTGGGCAGGTTGGTCTCGTACCGTTCTTTATGGATTGTTGGGGCTAGCTATATTATTGGGTTGGCTCAATCATTGGCATGTATTACTGGGGGTATTTGTCATTGCATTCTTAGCGATTCGTTATATTGCGATGACATCGTTATATGCCTATTTCATGCAAAATAGTTCAAAACAGCAAGCAGGTACGGATTTTACCATTTTGGTATGTTTCGAATTACTTATTTATTTTATTGGTGGGGCAAGTTCAGGATTTTTAGCAAAAGCATTGGGTTATGGGCAATTTTATATTGTATTAACCATTGCATCATTCATCAGTATTTTACTGAGTATCGTCATCATTAAATTATCAAAAAAACATATTTCAACAACTGGAAATATAGGAAAAAACGCGTGAAAAAATTAATCATACCAATGCAACTCACGTTTCTGAGCTTGGCAATTTGTACTCAGATATATGCACAAGACACGACAGAATCCTCTGCAAATAAAGATCAGGACATTCAAAAACTCAAAACAATTGTGGTGACAGCAAGTCGTTCAGCGCAAAGTATTGCAGATATTGCAGGCACAGTTTATCGCATAGATCATGAGCAAATTGAACAGCAAGCGGCGGCAGGTAAAAGTATTGCAGATATTTTGGCTATTTTAGTGCCATCATTAACTGCTAGTTCAGGAACAACCAGTAACTATGGTATGACCATGCGTGGACGTGTGGTGCAATATATGATTGATGGCGTACCACAAACGGGTTATCGCGATGGTTCACGTCAATTAAACAGTATTAGCCCTGCAATGATTGATCGTATAGAGGTTGTATCGGGTGCGAGCAGTATCTATGGTTCGGGTGCAACGGGTGGAATTATTAATATCATTACCAAAAGTGGTGGTGAAGATGCGCTCAATTTTGAAACCAAGCTAGGTCTAAGCTCTGGAAATAATATTAAAAGCGATGCAATGACTTACGAAGTATCTCAAACGATGTCATTTAATCAAAATACGTTGAAAGGAAGCTTAGGTGCTAGTTATGCAACACGTGGTGAAAATCAAGATTCACATGGCGGTAGAATAGGGCCAGAAGTTGCACAAACAGATCGTCAAGATACCGAAACATTGGATGTCAATGGTCGTATTACTTGGAAAATGACAGATCAGCAAAGTCTAAGTATTGGCGCACAATATTATAATGATGAGCAAGATAGTGAATATGGTCCAGATTATGGTCCTAATTTAGCCGTTTTATTTGGTGGTCAGCCTAGTCATAAAGCTGTTAAAGGTTTAGAGCTGGATTCTCAACCGCAAACTGAACGTTATAGTGTAAATACGCAATATCAAAATGATGATTTCTTCACTCAGAAATTAAATGCTGAAGCGTATTATCGTAATGAAAAAGCACGTTGGTATCCTGCAGTAAATCCACTCAGCCATAGTGCGATTGCACCCACTTATCTTGTCTATCAATCAGATACAGATATTGATGTATGGGGCGCACGTTTGGCATTACAAAAAGAGTTCAACCTGACAGGTCGCAAACTTGGTTTGACGTATGGTGTAGATTATGAAAATGAACAAGATCAACAAAGTATTCAGCGCTATGATCTTGCTACATTCATGGCAAGTAATGGTTTGAAATTTAAACCATTGAAACGCTATGCTTTTGGTCCAAATGTTGAAACTGAAAAACTTGGCTTTTTCTTACAAAGCCAATTCGATTTAACAGATCGCTTAGGCTTGCAAGCGGGTATCCGTCATGAGCGTGTAGAAAGTCAGGTAGATACTTCTACACCATATACAGAAGCCATTGTTGCGGATTCTACAAATTATACCGCTAAGTTATTAAATGGAGGAACCGTTAAACATGACGCAACCTTATTTAATATTGGTGCGGTTTATCATTTAACAGATGCGCAGCAGATTTTTGCCAATTTTTCACAAGGTTCAAACTTACCAGACGTACAGCGTATGTTGCGTGACGTGCCTGCAAACTTTGTCGTGAATAGTCAGTCTATTGATCCAATTAAAGTAAATAACTATGAACTGGGTTGGCGTGTACAGAATAAGAATGGTCTAAATGCAGGGCTAACTGCTTTTTATAATGATTCAGATAAAAGTTTGAAATTTGGTGCACCGAATTACACCATAGAAGTGATTGATACTGATGAACGCATATATGGCGCAGAGGGTAATCTTTCATATCAAGTTCAACCAGATTGGACACTCGGTGGAACCATTGCCTATACGTCAGGACAATATAAGAATACTGCAGGAAAATGGCAGGAACTTGATGTTCTAAGAGTTGCACCGTTAAAAGGGACTGTTTATTCAGATTGGCAATTTAGCGATGCAATAGGACTTCGTGTACAAGCTTTAGCGATTGGTGGAACAGATAAGGCACGCCAAGATGCAATTGATAACGGTGTTGCACGACCGCCTGCAGAGATTAAAGGCTTTACTGTAATGGATGTGATTACCAATGCCAAAGTAGGTCCAGGAACTTTAGGTTTTGGTGTTTATAATGTGTGGAATAAAGACTATAAATCTGTGTATAGCCAAGCGGTGTTACCAGTTTATGGTGCAATTTCAAACCTTCCCGCACAGGGAAGAACCTATGGCTTGAGCTATAGTATGAAATATTAATTTTCAATCTGTTTAAAATTTCTCTCAGTTAAGTTGAATGCAAATCATCAATTTTTCTGAGAGGGATTTCTACATCATGATGATTTATAAAATTGTCGTCCAAATTATTGTCAAATACTCAAAAGTTATATCTTTCAAATTTATAGCAATGAGAGAAACTTTATTCTGAGATTTATAATTAAAAAAGTGATGATTATTCATGTCTAAAAACTACAAAATATTAATGTTAGCCAGTTTATGTAACGGTATTTCCTTTTCTATGATTCTACCATTGCTTGCACCTTTGGTGAGGCAATTACATTTAACAGAGTTTCAAGGGGGGCTATTGGTTTCCTCAGGCGCGTTAATGATGTGTATTGCTGCTATATGGATATCGAAACGCTCAGAAACCCAGAATATTTATAAATTACTCAGTTTTGGCTTTGTAGGGATGACCATCACCTGGGGGATGTTTTCGGCAGTTCTCAGTTATGGTGTTAGTTTTCAAATAAGCCTCGGCCTTTTGTTTTTATTGTTAATCATCACCCGAGCCAGTACGGGTATTTTTATGGCAATGCCACAAATTGCATTACAAAGTTATGTTATGACGTATTTCACCAGTGAACAGCAACGAAGTAAAACCATGTCTGCATTCGGTGCGCTCAATAGTGCAGGACTGATACTTGGACCGTTGCTTACAGCATTATTAATCGTTCAGGGGATATTGGTTCCATTGTGGTTAGCGATGATTTTACTTGCTTGCGTCAGTATCCTGATTATTTTTAAGTTTAATCAATTTGAACAAAAGCCAGAAATAGCTGAAAAAACACAGATAGATCATCTAAAGAAAGCAGCAGGGACACAGCATGAAAGTGTTCACCTTGATGGGTATCAAGCTGATCAACAGAAAGATTCGATGTCCTTTAAGGTAAATTCGAAAATCATTTTTTGGCTCATGGTTGGATTAAGCCTATTTCTAGCAGTTGTAACTTTAAATCTAACAGCAGGTTTTTATATTCAAGATAAATTTGTGCTTCCTATTCAACAAAGTGCAATTTACTTTTCGCAATGCTCGCTCATCGCAGGTGTTGCACTGGTATGTATGCAAATCACCATTTCAAAGTGGTTAAAGTGGTCTTTAAATCGGTTATTTATTGTCGGTGCGATTAATATGATTTTGGGCGTGTTGATTTGTGTATTGGCTCAAAAAGTACTGGTTTTTCAAGCTGCATATTTCTTCTTAGGCATTGCCATTGCCTGTTTATCTCCTGTATTTACCACAGGGGCAGCGCAATCGGTGGCTTTACAGTGGCAAACAAAAATTGCGGCATTATGTACCATTGTGCAGTCTTTGAGTTTGGTTATTGCACCTTTATTGAGTACAGCAATTTATCAAATTGATATTGCATATCCATTTTATTTTTTACTGGGATTATTCACATTGTTATTGCTGTATTTTGCTTATATGCAAAGTTTAAACTATTTAAAACCTAATCTCGTTTCCTAATCTTTTTGAAAGGTAAATTTACTGCGGTTTACTTGATGAGATAAAAGATCAATCAATTAAAAAATGAATAAAATTCAGCTTTAATTGGGCAGCATACAAGCAATGCAACATCAAACTGTAGTCATTACATGGTTTAATAACCACATTAAATTTACTGTATTTGAAATGTGTTTTTGCAATCCGATCGTTTGACTATTCCCACCGAAACACATGATTATCCTGAATGGCACAAGGGGCGGGAGGATTACGCTTTATGGTATGTGGAAATTGATCATCCTGAATTATTTGCTTATTTAAATCAGCTTCGGCAAACATTTGCAAACTATCTATATCAGCCCAATACTAGACAATTTCATATCACATTATTTATTTGTGGTTTTTTAACCGACCAACAGAGTCAGTTTGATGATGATTTTATAATTCAAAAATTTCAGCAGCAAGTTAAGCTACTGGTTAAAAATAATCTAAATATCTTCCAGTTAAAAACAGGACAGATTCAGAGTTTTGAAAGCGCATTATTCGTCGAAGTTTTTGATATTGAAAATAGCCTAAGCAATATCAGATCTCTTTTTTCAAGAAAACATCTTGAAATTTCAGCTTTAGATTATTGCCCGCACATTACCTTAGGTTTGTATTCAAAAGCATTCGAAAGTTCTGAAATATTTGCCAAAATACAGCAAATACCACAGCAATATTTCAATATTTCAGTCGATCATCTGACTTTTGGGCTTTATAAAGCTAAAATTTTACAAGGTCAATTGTATCCATATCAGCAAGTTCACTTAATGTCACAGCACGTAGAATTGGAAGACTTTTAATATGTTGCAACTTATTTTAGGTGGCGCACGCTCGGGGAAAAGCCGATTGGCTGAACAAAGTGCTCAAAAATCCAAAAAAACTGTGATTTATATTGCAACGGCTCAAGCAAATGATGCAGAAATGCAACAACGGATTCAGCATCATCAACAGCAACGCCCAACTGAATGGCAACTTATTGAAGAATCATTATATTTAGCAGAATGTTTAGAAAAAAATGATGCAGCAGAGCAGATCTTTTTAGTCGATTGTTTAACGTTGTGGATGAATAATTTACTGATGCATTCCAATCCAGACCTACAAATGGATCAATGTAGAAAACTATTAGCGGTATTACCTAAACTGAAATCTGACATCATTCTCGTGAGTAATGAGACTGGTTTAGGTGTTGTTCCAATGGGTGAAATTACCCGTAAATTTGTTGATGAATCAGGGCGTTTACATCAACAGTTAGGGCAAATTGCAGAAAAAGTTGTGTTTTGTGTGGCAGGTTTTCCAATGATTTTGAAAGGAGAGAAATCATGAAGTGGTGGTTAGACGCATGTAAAGTTCCAAACCTTGCAGTAAAACAGCAAGCAGAGGAGCGTCAATTACAACTCACTAAGCCAACAGGATCTCTTTCTGAACTTGAAAATGTTGCGGTACAACTGGCAAGTTTACAGAACAATCCTAAACCGAATGTCGATGCGCCGTGGATTACCATTTTTGCAGGTGACCATGGTGTGATGGAAGAAAATATTTCTGCATATCCGCAAGCGGTTACACGCCAAATGCTACAAAATTTTGCGACTGGCGGTGCATGTATCAGTGTCATTGCCAAAGAATATGCAGCCACCTTGCAAGTGATTGATTGTGGTTCGGTTGGTGATGAATACGACTACGCAGGTGTGGATCGTTATTGTATTGCGCAGGGAACAGCAAATTTTGCCAAGCAAGTTGCGATGACAGAAGAACAGTGCATCCAAGCCATGACCTTGGGTTGCGAAAGTGTCGAGAAGGCAATTGCGAATAACACATCAGTTTATATTGCTGGCGAAATGGGTATTGGTAATACCTGTTCTGCCTCTGCAATTGCTTGTTTGCTTTTAAATGAGGATGCAGAACAATTGACTGGGATTGGCACGGGGATCCGTGCTGAACAATTACAACATAAGAAAAATGTGATTAATCAAGCGATTAAATTACATCAAAACTATGTTTTGGATGATGCTTTTAAAGCACTTTGTGCCGTAGGTGGTTTGGAAATTGCAGCCATGACAGGTGCTTATATCCGTTGTGCGCAACTTGGTTTACCTATGATTGTTGATGGTTTTATTAGCACAGTTTCAGCATTGCTTGCCGTGCGTATAAACCCAGTAGTTCGCCAATGGATGCTGTTTGGTCATCAATCTGCTGAGTACGGTCATCGTCGTTTATTACAAGAGCTTGATGCTAAGCCATTGTTGAAACTGAATTTACGATTAGGTGAGGGCAGTGGCGCAGGCGCATCATTAGGCATTATTAAATTAGCTTGTAGCCTGCACAATAATATGGCGACTTTTGCAGAAGCTGCAGTCATTGGTGAAAAGGTATAAAACAATAAAGGACTACATTCACAATGCAATTGAAGATTGATTTACTCCGTCACGGCGAAACCACTTTGAGTCATACTTTACGTGGATCAACCGATGATGATTTGACAGAATTGGGTTGGCAACAGATGCAACAAACCATTTTCAATGATCAAATGGATCAGTCTTCAGCTTCTAGCTATTTGGTGTCAAAAAATTGGCATGTTATTTTTACTTCACCATTAAAACGCTGTGCTTTATTTGCAGAAACTGTTTCTGAACAATTAAGTATTCCTTTACTAAGTGATCCACAATTACAAGAAATGCATTTTGGTGATTGGGAAGGATTAAGCCCCGAATATATCTATAAAAATGAGCCTGAGTTGTTGGCAAATTTTTGGCAGCAACCGACTCAATTCACACCGCCAAATGCTGAAAGTATGCAGAACTTTCAAAGCAGAGTATTTAAAGCCTTAAAAAATATTCAATTAAAGATGCTTGAAAATAATCTACAAAATGCTTTGATTGTGACACATGGTGGTGTAATCAAACTTTTAAAATGTATTGCACTGCAACAACCGTTAGATGATATTTTGAAAATGTCCGCTGAATTAGGGCAGTTAAATTCGTTTGTTTTAGACAGTGAAACGATGCAGCTACAATTGTTAGCATCTGCTACTTTGGAAAAGGATATAAACATGTTGGAGCAAAATAAATGACACCATTTTTCATTGCTTTACAGTTTTTAACCACATTTCCGATTCGGCTTAAAAACATGCCATCTCAGTTACAGAATGCACAATCGTTGTTGTTTTATCCTTTAGTTGGTTTATTGATCGGCGGTGTTTTATTTGCTATTGCCTATTTTTTACAGGCTTTACCTATTGTTTTACTCAGCTCCATCATTCTTATTATTTGGATTTGGCTTACAGGTGGTTTACACCTCGATGGCCTCGCTGATATAGCGGATGCATGGGTCGGTGGGCTTGGTGATAAGGAACGTACCTTAAGCATTATGAAAGACCCTGCATGTGGGCCAATCGGTGTACTCAGTTTAATTATTTTGTGTATGGTTAAATGGTCAGCTTTATATATTTTATTGCAAAAACAACTTTATACAGCACTAATCTTATTTCCAATTTTAGGTCGTTTAGCACCACTATTTTTATTTCTCACGACTGAATATGTGCGTAAAAATGGTTTAGGTTCTTCAATTTCGCAATATATTCCTAAAACTTGGGCAATGATTATTTTTGCACTCTGTTTGTTAGTTATGGCTTATTTTGGATGGGTGGGTTTAATCACTGCGATTATATTTATTCTTACGCTGTTGTATCTACGTCATAAATTTATTCAGAGAATTGAGGGTATTACAGGTGATACAGTTGGTGCTAGTATCGAAATTGTAGAAGCTGTAAGTTTATTCAGCTTTGTGATTCTGAGTTTCTATTTAACGGTTTAATCAGCGCTTGGTCAGCGTACTTAAAATATAGTTTTTGATACTATCATGATTCTAAAATATGCTAAATTACTTTGAAAATAACATCCTCATAAAGGAATAAGAGTGAGTTCAATGATTAAAAATCCTCAAATCAATGCACATGAATTTTTAGTTGATATGTATAGTGATGATTATTTTCCTAATCATTTGGTCGATAAAGTAAAGCAAGTACTACTGAATCTGTGTGAAAAAATTGAGTCAAAGCAGCCCGAAAATCTTGAAGAACTTTATGTACTAACACATGAAGCAACAGAAAAAATTAATGATTTACAAAAAGAGTTTGATGAAGCCGATAGTGAGATTGAAACAGTGGCTAGAGAAAGTATTGCCGAGAACTTTGATTTTATTGCTCAAATTTATGGGTTTATTGATGCTGATGTGGAAGAGTTAATTTCAGGACGTGATTGGTGATTTTAGTTCAATACAATTTTTATAAAATACTCATACTTATTTAATTTTAATCAATTATCAATTTAAAACATCTAAGTATATGTAAAATATTATGAATTATTTTAAAAGTGAGCAATTTTGATTGCTCACTTTTTGCTGAGTAAATATTTTTTAAATTATACCTGAATGGATGAATATCTTAGATTCCAAGGTTGAGCTTGTTCCAACTGTGCCGCCAATTGTAAAAGAAGATCTTCACGTCCAAAGGGTGCAACAAATTGCGAACCTAACGGTAGATTATTTTTATCCCAATACAACGGAACAGACATTGCAGGTAAGCCCGTAATATTTGCCAATTGCGTAAATGGAACCCACTGTAAATTGTTTTTAATCAATTGCTCAACAAATTTACCTTTGGCTAGTACATGCGCCTGATCGACTTTTAATAAGCCTTTTAAAATAGGGATCTGCCACGCAGGTGTTTTGACTTCACCATTTTTCGGTGCAACGGAAGCAGTTGAAGGAACTAAAAACAAATCATAATGATCAAAATATTGATTCATTTGAGAAACGTAAGTGCTCCAACCATTCAAATTTTGAATGTAGTCTGTTGCCGTAGTTTTTGCACCAAATGCGGCAATTGCTAATGTATCTAATTCAAAATCGCGATCTTTGGCCCCCAATTGTTGTTTTACTTGGTTAACTGTATATGCACATTGGCTAAACCATGTGGTAATAAAATCTTTAGCGAGCACCATACCATCAATTTGTGGCTTTGCTTCCTCAACATAATGACCTAAAGATTCTAATAATTTAGCGGTATTTTGAATGGCTTGTATAGCATCTTTAGAGACTGTCGTCCCAATCGGAGAGTCTGTAGAAAAGCCGATTCTCAAACGTTTCGGCACTTTCTCGATCACCTTTAAATAGCTTTCAATCGGGCTTTGAATATTAAATAAAGATGAATGCTCAGAACCATGTGTAGCATCTAACATTGCAGCACTATCACGAACAGACTTGGTTAATACATGTTGCATAGCTGCACCATGCATTTGCTCACTGACTTTAGGGCCCCACGGCGTACGTCCACGGCTTGGTTTTAATCCAAACAAACCGCAGTATGATGCAGGAATGCGAATTGAACCTCCGCCATCACTTGCACCTGCAATGGGTACAATACCCGCAGCAACTGCAGATGCAGAACCGCCAGACGACCCACCACTGTTATATTTTAAATTCCACGGATTTTTACAACTTCCCCAAGCTTCAGATTCAGTAATCCCTTTAATTCCAAACTCAGGTGTATTGGTTAAACCAAAAGTGACAGCGCCTGACTTTTCCCAACGACTGACAATTTCAGAATGCTCGGTTGCAATATATTTGGCTTTTTTTAATGCCATCGAACCAGAAGAGGTCGCAATACCTGCATATTCTTGATGTAAATCTTTTAATAAAAAGGGTAATCCTGAAAATTGACCTGAATGCGTATTGTGTTTCGCACGTTCAAGGGCTTGTTCATACATAGGAATGACGATTGCATTAATGTGTGGATTAACCTTTTTAGCACGCTCAATGGCAATATCTAAAAGTTCATGTGCTTGTACTTGTTTTTGTTGAACAAGTGCTGCTAAACCTAATCCGTCATATTGGACATATTCTGAAAATTTCATAGCATTCCTTTGCTTTTATAGACCACTGAATTGAATATCTAAATTTTAACGATAAATGAATGTTTCTATATTTAAAATCATTCAACATTCACAATCATTTATTATTAAAAAATAACTATTTAGATATTACGCATTAGCCCGTGATTAAACAATAAATTATTGCTTTTGCAAATAATGCTCTATATCTAAAATAGGCTCAGCGTTCAAAGTACTTTCTATACATAATTGATTGCGACCTTTTTCTTTAGCTTGATACAGCGCATCATCCGCACGTTGAATTAACTGTTGGAAAGGGATGCAATAAGGCAACGTTTGATAACTTAAACCGATACTAACGCTAATGTTTAACACGCGACCATCATCTAAATAAATAGGTGTGTCATACACAGTATTACAAATTCTTTGTGCAATACTGATACTTTGTTCTAAACTTAAATCTTTGAAAAGGATTGCAAATTCCTCTCCACCCAAACGTCCAAATAAATCATTTGAACGGATAAGCTCTTTGACTTGATTGGTAAATTTTTGCAAGACAAAATCACCAATCACATGACCATATTGGTCATTAATTTTTTTAAAATAATCTAGATCTAACAATAAAATTGTCACGGTTTGCGCTTGTTGTTTTTCCACTTCCTTGGTGACCGTTCGCTCACTTTCTTCATAAAAAAAACGACGATTCATTGTTGTCGTTAAGCTATCGTAATTGGCAAGATACAAAATTTGATGATAAAGTTTTTGTCTATTTAAACTAATAATGGATAAGGTCAATGGCCCTAAAGCCAACATGAGTAGACCAATCCGCACAGACAGTGTTGTCGCAAGGTAAGCATCTGGAGATTGCGCAATATAATAAGCAGAAAGCGAATTATAAAGCAGCATACAGACGAAACAGTTAATAATAGATACAAAAAATAAATTATAGCTTAAAGCTGCCCAGATCAAGGCAGCAATTGGGAACATGATTGCACCAGGACCAATAAAGAAATGGGTCAAAATAACAGATAAAATGACTGCGCCTAATGGCAGGAAATTTTTATATTGAAAAGGTTTTGTTTTAATATCATGAATATATTGCTGAAAAACTTTCTTTTCTGGTATTGCCAATATAATTGGTAAGAATGTGACCACGTTCAAAATTTCACCTGTCCACCACATGCCAAAATCAATCCAAATACGATCCATTTTCATAAATGTATTCGGCAAATGTGGAACGGTTAAACTGGCAAATATCGGGGCAGCTAAACAGCCGCCAAAAGCACTAATTGCAAATAAATATAGAAAAGTTAAACCTTTATTATATTGTTTATAATCTAATTTGAATAAACGAATTAAACTCAGAGATACAATGACATGAATTAAGTTGGCTAATGTTAAAAATAACGTGACTAAAAATGTATTCCCAGTAATCAAGTCGGCAGTCATAAAGCCTGTAAACGCACCCAACCAGCCTCCGACATTTTTTAGCGCTTTAAATCGGAGAAATAACCCGACCAATATAGCATTGGCTGGCCATAAAATAGCGAGAAATAACAATGGTCTACCCAATATACCAACCAATGCACAAATAAATATAGTGATTGCAGTAATCAAAAATGCATTTATTATTTGTTTAAGATGGTTATCTGAATATTGTGTAAATGTTGACAATAGCTTGCCCTATGTATGATTTACTTTGAAATTTGAGCAAAATCGGCTGAAATTGTTCAGTTATTTTAAACATAGTTGTAAGCATATCTTTTTGTGTTTATAAATCAATCGTTATAGTCTTTATGTTTACAAATTTAGTTGGTTTTATATCATACAATAAAGATTGTTCATATATGGTTATTTTTGCATGTTTTATTTTAATTTTATGCTAATTTATCTGAAATAAAATCTTTACATAGATTTGGTATGAAAAACACATCATTTATAATTTCTTTACTGCTTAGCCTGTCTGCATATTCACATGCAGATCAACCTCAAGTGGTTAATGCTGTTAGTCCAGAAACTGCTGCGAACTTAATTCGTATAAATACCCGACCTGAAATTTTAGGTTTGTGGGGCATGGAAATTCCAACAAATAAGAAATGTGTGGAATATTATAATTTTCGCGGTTCGAACGAAGTTGTTGTCAACAGTGGAAAGGAGTGGTCAATCGGTTTGTTTGACTACCAACCATCACCAGATAATACTTTAGAAAAACCACCTGCATTAATTATGCAGGTTAAGTATGAAAATAACGAAACTGATTGTTCTGGACGTAAAGAAGACCAAACAAATGAAGTTTCACAATATTTTGTCAAATGGGCAAATAAAAATACTATTGATTTCTGTACCACAGAAAAAGCAGATCAGTGTTTTGCCAAGTTGCGTCGAGTTTTACCTTAAGTGATTTAAATCATTATTCAATATTGTTAATAAAAAACCTCTGAAATGCAGAGGTTTTTTTTGGATCACTTAAAAGTATAAATTAAGTATTTTTTTCATTCGTTTGTAATTGCTTTAACAAGTGATTTTCAAGGTAATGAATATCCATTGCTTGTTTACAGAAGTTTTTATCTTCAAGAATCAAATCTTTATGTAAAGGAATATTGGTTTTAATCCCAGTCAAAATCATTTCATCTAAAGCTTGCTTCATCCGTGCAATTGCAGTCTCACGGTCTTTACCATAAGAAATCAACTTAGCAATCATAGAATCATAATAGGGTGGGATGTTATATCCTTGATAGATATGAGAATCTAAACGGATTCCCGCACCACCTGGTGCATAGAATGATTCAATCTTACCCGGTGAAGGCATAAAGGTAGATGGATCTTCAGCATTGATACGGCATTCAAGAGCATGTCCTTGAATTTTAATATCTTCTTGCTGTAGGTTTAGACCTAAGCCTGCTGCAATTCGAAGTTGCTGCTCAATAATATCGATACCCGTCACTTGTTCTGTTACAGGGTGCTCAACTTGAACACGAGTATTCATTTCAATAAAGAAAAACTCACCATCTTCAAATAAAAACTCAAAAGTTCCCGCCCCACGATATTGAATGAGCTTACACGCATTTACGCATGCTTCTAAAATGTGCGCACGTGCTTCTTCTGGAAGGTTTGGTGCAGGTGCTTCTTCAAGTACTTTTTGATGACGGCGTTGTAAAGAACAGTCACGATCATATAAATGAACGGCATGACCATTACCATCTGCCAAAATTTGCACTTCGACATGACGTGGTTTTTGTAGAAAGCGTTCCATATAAACAGTGTCATCACTAAACCACATTTCTGCATCACGTTGTGCTGCTTGAACAGATTCGAGTAGTGTGTCTACACGTTCAACAATACGCATCCCACGACCACCACCGCCTGAAGCTGCTTTCACGATCAGTGGAAAACCAATTTCTTTGGCTTCAGCTAAAGCATTACTTGGCGTAACAGCATGCGCTGAACCAGGAACTGTAGGTACACCAGCTTTACGCATCGCCATAATCGCAGAAACTTTATTGCCCATTAAGCGAATATGTTCTGGTCGTGGACCGATGAAAATAAAACCTGAACTTTCAACAATTTCAGCAAATTCGGCATTTTCAGATAAGAATCCATAACCCGGATGGATCGCATCTGCACCAGTAATTTCAGCAGCAGTAATAATGGCAGGAATATTTAAATAACTTTCGCTACTCGCACCTGGTCCAATACACACAGCTTCATCACAAAAACGTAAGTGCATTAAATCTTTATCAGCATCTGAATAGATACCAACTGTTTTAATGCCTAAAGTTTTACAAGCTCGGGTGATGCGCAGGGCAATCTCACCTCGGTTTGCAATTAAAACTTTTTGTAACATATCAACCCCCTCACTATTACGCGCGGTAGCGGAATAAAGGTTGACCGAATTGGATTACATCACCATTTTTAACTAAAATTTCTTCAACTACACCGCTTTGCGTTGCTTCAATTGGGTTCATGATTTTCATTGCTTCGATGATCCCTAAAGTCTCACCCGCAGAAACAGTTTGCCCAACATTCACAAAAGGTGCTTCACCTGGACTTGGTGCTGAATAGAATACGCCTACCATTGGAGAAGTTTCGACTGCGCCACGAGAAGCTGCTTTAACTACAGGCGCTTCCACGAATGATGCTGTAGGTACTACACCAGCAGCAACCATAGGATTACGACGAGTTAAAGCAATCGATTGATCACCTTCTTTCACTTCAATAGCTTGAAGGTCAGATTCGATCATCAAATCGATGAGCTTTTTGATTTTGCGAATATCCATGGGTTCGTATTCCTATTCCTAATTTATGATTGGGTTGAAGATTGAATTTTATCGATGGCGTAATCAAGCGCGAAAGCATAACCTTTCGAACCTAAACCACAAATTACGCCCACGGCTTTATCTGATAAAAAAGAATGATGTCTAAATGCTTCACGAGCATGAACATTAGAAAGATGTACTTCAATAAATGGGATGGCAACGCCAAGTAGGGCATCACGAATAGCAACAGAAGTATGAGTGAGTGCGGCAGGATTAATAATAATAAATTTTATGCCATCTTGCGATGCTTGATGAATACGATCAACAACAGCACCTTCCCAATTGCTTTGGAATGTGTCTAAAGTAATATTGGCTTGCTGAGCTTGAGCAATGAGTTGTTGGTTAATATCATCCAAAGTAAGGTGACCGTAGACATCGGGTTCTCGCTTTCCTAGCAAGTTAAGATTTGGTCCGTGGATGACCAAAATGGTCGAACTCATTAAGTCTGCTCCAATTATAAAGTTGCAAAAAACTTTGCTAGATGTCTGCAAAGTTTGCATATTATGGCATGTTTTTCTACAGTGACTTTATATTTTCTTTTAATTGTCGTAGAAACAGTCTGCCATACATGGGCTATATATTGTTAATTTTGTGCATAAATGGCAATGCTAAAATATGACAAATTTTATAGGTGTTTCGTAATTTTCACATATTAAATGGATTGACGAAACTGTTCATTTATTTTGTATAACGGCCATGTGTGAATCGTCAATACATAGCATTTCTCCCCAGCAAGTTGTATAGCGTGGAGAGCGATTCTGTTGCCGCATTTTCCATGCTGTACTTGCGGAAGAATAACCAATTTGAATACAGTCACCACCAAAGCGTTCTTTCATGCTAGAGAGTGTATTCATCAACTGTTCTCGTTGCTGAACCAGTTGGACTGGATGCCATAAATCATCAATATGTTGGCACTTGGGGTACAGTGCAGAAAACATCACAGCAACTTTAACATATTTTGTATTTTCTTTAAATAAAACATCTATTTGCTGTAGTGATTTCTTGATTAAAATAAGTAAATCATCTGTAGCATATTCTAATCCTATGACATAACGATGACTTTTTTTATAAGGCGGTTTCGTGGTTTTTTCGTACAACGAAACATGCACAAATGCACACAGTTGTTGTTGCTTTGAAAGTCTTTGATGTGCTCGATTGACATGGAAAATTATCGCTTGTTTAATAATTTCAATATTGTTTAAAGCAGAAGCAAAACTGCGTGAGGATAGGATGCGCTTAGACGGAATAGTTGGGTCGTCCAAAGCAATGCAGGATTGACCTTTTAGTTCACGGATGGTACGTCCAATCACCACGGAAAACTCTCGGGCTAGGTGGTGCTCATTGGCAAAAGTTAAGTCATAGCAATTCTGAATGTTATAAGCCTGTAATTGTTTGCTTGTTTTGCGTCCAACCCCCCAAACCTCAGCAACATGCGTTTCGAGCAATAAACCTTCAAGACTGCATAAATCTAGCTGCGTCAGGTCACAAACGCCTTTGAATCCTTGTCGTTTCTTAGCAAAATGATTAGCCAGTTTTGCTTGAGTCTTACTGTATCCAATGCCAATACTACAGGGCAGACCGATCCATTTCTGAATGGTATCTATGAGCTTTTGACAATATTCATGCAAATTAAACACATCTCGATAAGAACTCAAATGAATAAAACACTCATCAATTGAATAAGCTTCTAAATCTTCAGGTTTAAAAAAAACTTCTAAAATTTTAAAGAAGCGATCAGACAAATCCCCATACAAGGTGTAGTTACTGGAATACGCGATTACTCCTGCTTGAGTTGCTTCTTTTTCGATTTCATACCACGGTACAGCCATATTAATATTCAGGGCTTTGGCTTCATTACTACGTGAAACAACGCAGCCGTCGTTATTACTGAGCACAACAACAGGTTTATTATTTAAACTTGGATTAAAAACGCGTTCACAGCTCACATAGCAATTATTGATATCAATAAGTGCGAATATTTGCTTATTCATAGCTGTTTTGAAAAAGTTACGAATTCAAGTTGTATAATAGAATTAGATCAAAATAAATGCAAATTTAATATTGTTGATAAAAGTTTGGATTCATCAAGTCACGATATGGTTTAAATATAAAACCGAAATTCTAGCTATTTTGATCAATCAAAAAGATGAACATACTAATATTTTATATAAATAATATGAAGTATTTTCATCATTGATAATGTATGAGGTTTTATCTTAAGCAAGGGTTATATTGATCAAAGCTGAGTTGGTTCAGTTTTCAGCCCTTATTCTTAATAAATAGAATAGAATCACTAAACATGAATTTTACTCATCTTTAGGTTAGATTAAATCATTTTTATTCATGTATGGGTTCAGGTATCTTTAGCTCATTCAAGAAATTTATGTTTTATCTCAGAAATTAGGGGCGAGCACCATGAGTCAAAAATTCGCATGTTCAATTAAGCGCATTCGTTTCGATGAAAACTATCAACCTGCTGACAACACACGTTTGACAACAAACTTTGCCAATTTGGCTCGTGGTGAGCATCGCCAAGAAAATTTACGTAGAACTTTGGCAATGATTAACAACCGCTTTAACACCTTGGCGAGTTGCGATAATCCAAATGCTGATCGTTATTCACTTGAAATTGATATTATCTCAGCAGAGATTGATATTGAGGGAAATGGAAATACGTTCCCTTTTATTGAAACACTCAAAAGCACAATCATTGATCATCAAACCAATGAGCGTATTGAAGGCATGATTGGCAACAGTTTTTCTTCTTATGTGCGTGATTATGATTTCAGTGTGGTATTGCCTGAACTTGGTTTTAAAAGCAATGAAAAGCCTGAAGATTTTGGTGATTTACACGGCAAGCTATATCAGCATTTAGTTAATTCAGAGATTTTTAAAACAGAATTTAAAAAACAGCCTGTGATTTGCCTGAGCGTTTCGACCTCAAAAACTTATTACCGTACAGCAAATATTCATCCTGTGCTTGGTGTGGAATATCAAAATGATGAATATTCACGTACCGATGAATATTTCAAAAAAATGGGGCTAAGCGTTCGTTATTTCAAACCTGAAAATGCGACTGCGCCATTGGCATTCTATTCAGCAAATAACTTATTGACTGACTATACGGACTTTGAGTTGATTAGTGCAATCAGTACCATGGAAAGCTTCCAAAAAATTTACCGTCCTGAAATTTATAATACTAACTCAGTTGCAGGTTTGGTTTACCAACCAAGTTTGGATTTTCAGGATTTTTCCTTAACTCGTATTGTTTATGATCGTGTTGAACGTGGTCAATTGGCGGTAAAGCAAGGTAAATGGACTGAAGAAAACTTCATCAAACCTTATCAAAATATTCTTGAACAATGGGCTGAAAGCTACGCTGCTTAAATACCTACGTTGCTGCATAACACAAATATAGAAGATCATTTATTATGAAAATTTTACTCCCAACATCAACAGCAGGCAGCTTACCAAAACCATCTTGGTTGGCAGAACCAGAAAAACTTTGGTCACCTTGGAAATTACAAGGCGATGAGTTACTTGAAGCGAAACAAGATGCTTTGCGTTTATCTTTGCAAGAACAGCAACATGCAGGCATTGATATTGTCAGTGATGGTGAACAAACTCGTCAGCATTTTGTCACGACATTTATTGAACATTTAGATGGTGTGGACTTTGAAAAGCGTGAGACGGTACGTATCCGTAATCGTTATGATGCAAGTGTGCCATCTGTTGTGGGTGCTGTAAGTCGTCAAAAACCGGTATTTGTTGAAGATGCAAAGTTTCTACGCAGTCAAACCACACAACCGATTAAATGGGCACTTCCTGGTCCAATGACGATGATTGATACGTTATATGATGGTCATTATAAAAGCCGTGAAAAACTGGCTTGGGAATTTGCTAAAATTCTCAATCAAGAAGCACTTGAGTTAGAAGCTGCGGGTGTCGACATTATCCAGTTTGATGAGCCAGCATTTAACGTATTCTTTGATGAAGTGAATGATTGGGGCGTGGCGACTTTAGAACGTGCGCTTGAAGGTTTGAAATGTGAAACTGCGGTACACATTTGCTATGGTTATGGCATTAAAGCCAATACAGATTGGAAAAAGACTTTGGGTTCAGAATGGCGTCAATATGAAGAAGCCTTTCCAAAATTACAAAAATCTAAGATCGACATTATTTCACTTGAATGTCAAAATTCTCGTGTCCCAATGGATCTCATTGAACTTATTCGAGGTAAAAAAGTGATGGTCGGTGCCATTGATGTGGCAACCAATACCATTGAAACAGCAGAAGAAGTTGCCGATACTTTACGTAAAGCACTTCAATTTGTAGACGCTGATAAGCTTTATCCATCAACCAACTGTGGTATGGCGCCATTAGCACGTGAAGTAGCACGTGGTAAACTCAATGCTTTAAGTGCTGGTGCTGAAATTATTCGTAAAGAACTTTCAGCTTAATTCTGAGCTTTTAAGAATTGAGTTTTTTAGAATAAGGATAGGTAGTGATGATTTGGTCAATCGTTCTGATTGATCGAATTATCATTTGCTCATTCCGAATTGAAATAAGCCAAATTCAAATTTGAGATTGAAAAGATGATTGAAGCGACTGACTTTAGAAATGCAATGTCTCTGTTAACGACGGCTGTAAATGTCATTACGACAAAAGGCGAGACAGGGATGCATGGATTTACGGCATCTGCTGTGTGTAGTGTGACCGATACACCACCGACATTGTTGGTTTGTATGAATCAATCTTCTCGTTCTTATACTCATTTTATGGAAAATGAAATTTTGTCTGTGAATGTATTAGGTGCACAACATGAGCACATTTCAAATGCATTTGCTTCAAGTAAATTTAATTCTGAACAACGCTTTAAACTTGGCTCTTGGGCAAAACTAGAGACGGGTGCACCCATTTTAAAAGATGCTTTGGTCAGTTTTGATTGTCAGATTGAGAAAATTCAGGAAGTCGGAACACACAGTATTTTTATGTGCCGTGTGGTTGCTATTCAGCACAGTCAGCAAGATGAAAGTTTAGTCTATTTTAATCGTGCTTATCATTCGGTTGGGCAGGTAGAAATCGCTTAAATTTAAGCTTTATTTTAACAAATCAGCAGTAATCTATACTCACCATCTTTTTCAAAAGGTGCTCTATGTACACAGGGTAAGACCTGTTGTTTTGGATGTTCTACCGCTAAACGCCACAGATGCCCTGATCCTAGATTTACAGGTTGTGAATTTTCTTTGGCTTGATAATGCAGATCAAAACAATAGTCTGTTAAGAAAGCTTCAAACTCATCTTCTGTACCTTCATATATTTCTTTAAGTTTTTCTCTGATGCTTGGAATGCTAATTTTTTGCTCAACCTGATCATTGGGCAAAATATCACTTGCAGGGCCATAATAAGTACATAAAAAAGTATTGGTTTCAATGGGTGCACGGTCTACATGAAATGAATATACATCGGTTGAAATGAAATCAAGTTCATCATCTCGTTCATAATTTTTAAGCAAATTTAGAGAGGGTGATGCACCGAAATCGCTTAATAGTTGGATGTCATTAAGAATAGTTTCTCTTGCAATATGACCTTGTTCTGAAAGTTGTAACGCTGAAAGATTTTCAATCGAAATTTCAGTTATATTTTCTATGAAATCAAGCTTGGACACGATTTCCTGAAAATCACCAACAAGATTTCTATGCCAGCAAATGGCATTCGAATCTCCTTGAAAATGAGTATTTACAAGTTCAGAAAAAGTAGAAACCACTTGAATTTGAGTATTGTCAGAAAATGTATTTTTCATATAAGAATTAAATGATAAATCATATTTGATTATACAGTCAGTGCTATAAAAATAGAGAGTGATTAATCACACAAAATGCGGTAAATACCCCAGTCTGAATGTGTTTGAATATATGTGAAGTCAGCCACCCAAAGGTGGTTCGGTTAGCTTGCACTAAAATTACGTTTTACCAAGCCACATGATGTTGACCATGCAGATTTCGTTTAGCTCGATGAGCTGGATTCTCGGCGAGATCTAACGTTCGATAATAGGTAGAAGGTGCGATAAGTAAAAATCTACAAATCACCTCAACTCCATACAGATTCTTATTGTTGTGGATCAAATCTACCATTAAAAGCAGCAGCTTTACGTAAAATCTCATTGGCACGTTACAGTTCTTTATTTTCACGTTCGAGCTGTTGAATACGTTCTTGGTCTGAAATCAGTTGTATTTTGACTGGATTCTGTTTGCCTAGATATTTCAAGTACCAAACACGTAGTGTTTCAGGAATACAGCCAAGCTTAGGGGTAATTGCAGAAACTGCAGTCCAATTAGATGGATAATCTTTTTCAGATTCAATGACAAGTTGAACTGCTCTAGTTTTAATTTCTTGGATATATGTTTTCATTTTCATCGGGACATTCTCTCAGGAAAAGTAGTCTCCGACATACCTGGTACGGTTCACTTTTAAACTCTATATTTGAGTAGTCATAGTTTAAAAATATTGACCGAATTAGATAAACTTTGTACTGAAGTTATCAGTAATGTAGATTGAGTTCGACAACTAATTACAAGCTGGTAAAAGTATAAAGATAAAAGTCATTGTTTTTGCTTAATATAATTAGATTACATTTCTAAGTTCCCTTGCTGTTTCCTGAAGTAAAGGTAAAATTTGTTGTATTAAATATTCTTTGGTCGATCTTGCAGTTGGAGAAACTATATTTAGTGCAGCTACGATATTTCCCTTAGGGCCATAAATTGGAACAGCCAATGCATGAACACCGAGTTCATGCTCTTCATTTGAATAACACCAATCTTGTTCTTTAACTGCTTCCAATAAGGATAAAAATGAAGTGTTATCAATGATGCTATATTTGGTTAAACGCTTTAATGGATATTTTTCGAGCCATTTAATTTGTTCCGCAATATCTAAGTGTGCAAGTAATATTTTACCTGCTGATGTTGCATGTGCTGGAAGACGGTTACCTAAATGTAAACCATAAGGATTTACTCGATCTGTTTGTTGATGAGAAGCACTTCGAGCAATAGTGATTGCTTCAAAACCATCAAGTACCATCACTGAAAAAATAAAAGATGTTTGTGTTGTTAATAGATTTAAAAGTGGCTGACAAATTTTAGGTAATTGTGAACCACTCAAATAAGCACCTGAAAACTTTAATACTTTAGGAGTTAAATAATAATAATGACCATCGAAATCCAGATAACCTAAATATTCTAGTGTCAATAAATGTCTTCTTGTTGCAGCGCGAGTTAATCCAGTTTTCTCTGCTGCCATGGAGACATTTAAACGATGTCTTTCTGGACCAAAACATTCTAATATTGCCATTCCTTTACTAATGCCAGCAATAAAGTCTTCATGACGTATTTGCTTCTGATTATCAATATTTATCAGCACTTTTTTATTTTCATTTAACAAATTTTCACCATAAACATAAAAATATTTTATCTAATCAACACAAGATAATACAACAGCCAGCTTAATCAAAATTATGATTAAGATTAGAATAAAACTAAAACAATTGTTCGATCATCGAACATATATTCCAGTGATCGAACAGTATCGCATTTTTAAACTAGATGAATATTAAAAAAACGACAAAAATGATCAATAGGAATTCTAATGAAATTACTCGGGATTGAGTAAAACTTTTCTTAGTTCAATATTAATTCATTGAGTTCCGTTTTGAGATGCATGGCTAGACGGAGTTGCCCTAATGATCAATAAAAGTACCGCTTCATTAACAGAAGCACTCTCCCAAATTAAAGATGGCTCTACCATTATGATTGGCGGTTTTGGTACAGCTGGACAGCCTGCTGAACTGATTGATGGTTTGATTGAGCTTGGCATTAAAGATCTTGTCATTGTTAATAATAACGCAGGCAATGGCGATTATGGCTTGGCCAAACTGCTTAAAACTGGTGCTGTACGTAAAATTATTTGTTCATTCCCTCGTCAATCAGACTCTTATATTTTTGATGAAATTTACCGTGCAGGCAAAATTGAATTAGAACTGGTTCCACAAGGCAACTTGGCGTGTCGTATTCAAGCTGCGGGCATGGGCTTAGGACCAATCTATACCCCAACAGGTTTTGGAACTTTGCTTGCAGAAGGCAAACCAACACTGAATTATGAAGGCAAGGACTTCGTCCTCGAAAATCCAATTAAAGCTGACTTTGCACTTATAAAAGCACACCAAGGCGACCGTTGGGGTAACCTTATTTATCGTAAATCTGCACGTAACTTTGGTCCAATCATGGCAATGGCGGCTGATGTCACTATCGCACAAGTCTCTGAAATAGTTGAGCTTGGGGTTTTAGATCCTGAGCACATCATCACCGCAGGCATTTTTGTACAGCACGTTGTACAAGTTCAAGCTGCACAGTAACTATTGGATTCGGAGATTAAAAATGAGCTATACCAAACTAAGCCGTGACCAAATTGCTGAACGTGTTGCACAAGATATTCCTGATGGTGCTTATGTCAACTTAGGCATTGGTTTACCGACTAAGATTTCAAGCTATTTACCCTCAGACAAAGATGTATTTCTTCATTCTGAAAATGGTTTATTAGCCTTTGGCCCACCACCTGCTGAAGAAGATCGTGATCCTGAACTTATTAACGCAGGTAAAGAATTTGTCACTTTACTTGATGGTGGTGCTTATTTCCATCATGGTGATTCATTTGCCATGATGCGCGGTGGTCATTTAGATATTGCCGTTTTAGGTGCATTCCAAGTGGCTGAAAATGGTGACTTAGCGAATTGGCATACAGGTGCACCTGATGCAATTCCTGCGGTAGGCGGTGCGATGGACTTAGCGGTTGGTGCCAAAAAAGTGTTTATTACCACAGATCATGTCACCAAAAAAGGTGAGCCTAAAATCGTTGCAACCCTTGATTATCCTGCCACAGGTTTGAAATGTGTCGATCGTATTTACACAGATTTATGTGTAATTGATGTGACGGTGGAAGGCATGAAAGTGATTGAAAAAGTTGAAGGCTTATCTTTTGATGAATTGCAGTCAATGACGGGTGCAAAATTGATTGATGCAACCCAAAAGTAACCCCCTAACACCTCTTTTTAAAGAGGTCGAAAAGTCCCTCCTTTAAAAAGGAGGGATTTAGGGAGGATTAAACCATTGGTTTTAGTTCCCTTAAATCCCTCCTTGCGCAGTAACACTGCTCACCCTTTAAAAAAGGGAGGAGCTTTCTTTTAGGATTTAAAAATGAAAAATGCCTATATTATTGATGCCATCCGTACCCCATTTGGTCGATACGCAGGTGGTTTATCCACTTTACGTACCGACGATTTGGGTGCTATTCCACTTAAAGCTTTAATGGAACGCAATCCAAGCGTTGATTGGGAAAAAGTTGATGATGTGATTTACGGCTGTGCCAACCAAGCAGGTGAAGACAATCGCAATGTCGGTCGTATGTCGGCACTGCTTGCAGGTGTACCATACCAAGTGCCTGCAACCACAGTAAATCGTTTATGCGGTTCTTCGCTTGATGCTGTCGCAATGGCAGCACGCGCCATTAAAGCAGGTGAAGCTGATCTCATCATCGCAGGTGGTGTAGAGTCAATGTCACGCGCACCTTTTGTCATGGGTAAATCAGAATCTGCATTTGGTCGTGGTCAAAAGATGGAAGACACCACCATGGGGTGGCGTTTTATCAATCCAAAACTCAAAGAATTATATGGTGTAGAAACCATGCCACAGACTGCGGAAAACGTGGCTGAGCAATTCAATATTAATCGTGCTGATCAAGACCAGTTTGCGCTCATTAGTCAGCAACGTACTGCTACGGCACAAGCAAATGGTTTCTTCAATAAAGAAATCATTGCAGTGACGATTCCACAGCGTAAAGGCGATCCAATTGTGGTGGCAAAAGATGAACATCCACGTGCCACCACAATTGAAGCTCTGACCAAGTTAAAACCTGTGGTCAAAGTTGAAGGTACTGTGACAGCGGGAAATGCCTCAGGTATTAACGATGGTGCAGCCGCTTTATTGATTGCGTCTGATGAAGCTGTTGAAAAATATAGTTTAAACCCACGTGCCAAAATCATAGGGGCAACCACTGTCGGTGTTGAACCTCGCATTATGGGCTTTGCCCCTGCACCTGCTATCAAAAAGCTACTCAAACAAGCCAATCTAACATTAGAGCAGATGGATGTGATTGAACTGAATGAAGCATTTTCAGCTCAAGCTTTGGCGGTTACTCGTGACCTAGGTCTTGAAGATGGTGCAGCACATGTCAATCCAAATGGTGGTGCTATTGCATTGGGTCATCCGTTGGGTGCTTCGGGTGCACGTCTAGTCACTACAGCACTCAACCAACTTGAAGTAACAGGTGGTACATATGCGCTTTGCTCAATGTGTATTGGGGTTGGTCAAGGTATCGCTTTGATTATTAAGAAAATTTAAGAAAATTTTAGGAATATCGATCATGAGCCAGTTATATGCCAGCTTATTTTACCAAAAAGAGGTGACTGAAATTTTCAGTGATCGTGCATTGGTGTCTTACATGATTGAGGCTGAAGTTGCCTTGGCAAAAGCACAGGCTCAGGTTGGTATCATTCCTGAATCTGCCGCAATCGCAATATCTCAAATTACCCATACTGCGATTAATCATATTGATTTTGATGCTTTAGCGATTGCAACAGGTTTGGCTGGTAATATCGCGATTCCTTTTGTGAAGCAATTGACTGCAATTGTGAAACAAAGCGATGTAGATGCTGCACGTTATGTACATTGGGGTGCAACCAGTCAAGATATTTTAGATACTGCCTGTATTCTGCAATGTCGAACAGCACTGAAACTGATTGAGTCTTTAATTCATCAATGTTACCGCACTGCATTGAATCAAGCTGAACAATATCGCTCGCAAGTGATGATTGGACGCACATGGTTACAACAAGGCTTACCGATTACTTTGGGGCATAAATTCGCACGCTGGGCTTCGGCATTTCATCGTGATTTAGCACGTATTGAAGCCATGAAAGCGCGTGTCTTCACGGCGCAATTGGGTGGAGCTGTTGGTTCATTGGCTTCATTACAAACTCAAGGAACAGCGGTCATTCATGCATTTTCAGCACAGCTACAACTGACAGTACCGAACTGTACATGGCATGGTGAGCGCGATCGAATTGTTGAGATCTCAAGTGTTTTAGCGATGGTGACAGGCAATTTGGGAAAAATGGCGCGTGACTGGTCATTGATGATGCAAACTGAAATTGCAGAAGTATTTGAGCCTGCAGCGAAAGGACGTGGTGGGTCATCAACAATGCCACATAAACGTAATCCTGTTGCTGCTGCTTCCGTTCTGGCAGCAGCTAATCGTGTTCCAGTTTTGATGTCGAGTTTATATCAAAGCATGGTACAGGAACATGAGCGTAGCATAGGCGGATGGCATGCAGAATGGCTAGCATTACCTGAAATTTTCCAACTTTGTGCGGGTGCTTTAGAGCGTACTTTAGATGTTTTACAAGGGATGCAAATCAATGCTGAAAACATGCAACGAAATTTAGATTGCACACAGGGTTTGATTATGGCCGAAGCTGTGATGATGGCTTTGGCACCGCATATGGGGCGCTTACAGGCACATCAAGTGGTTGAAGCTGCATGCAAAACGGCGGTTGAAAAAAGTGTTCACTTAAAAGAGGTCATTACTGAACTTGATCCAGTCAAGGCCTATTTCAGTGAAAGTCAGATTTCAGAAATTTTTAAACCTGCATTATATCTCGGCAATATTCAAGATCAGATTGATGCAGTTCTGCAGGAAGCAAAAGGAGAGGCAAAGTGAATATCACGATGACCAATCGTCAAGGCAAAACTTTATCCGTGGCAATCAGTGGGCAAGACAATGCACCAGTGATTATGTTTTCAAATTCATTGGGCACAGATAAAGACATGTGGCAACCCCAAGTTGTCGCCTTTGAACAACAGTTTAAAGTGGTGACTTATGACACCCGCGGTCATGGGGAAAGTGATGTGATTGAGCAGACCACTGTACAAAATCTTGCAGAAGATGTGATCGATATTTTGAACGATTTAAACATTGAAAAAGCACATTTCTGCGGTATTTCAATGGGTGGCATGACGGCTTTGTTGTTAGGTATTCACCATGCAGATCGTTTTCATAGCATCACTGTTGCGAATTCAGCAGCCAAAATTTGGAATGAAGACGGTTGGAATGCGCGTGCAGATACTGTCACAGCCAATGGCTTATTAGACTTGGTTGCGACTACGCACACACGTTGGTTTAGTGAGCAGTTTGATTATCAACACGATGCTTTGGCTCAACGTACCATTCAGTCTTTAGCGACTACGCCAGCATTGGGTTATGCAGAATCTTGCCGAGCGCTTGCGCAAGCAGATCTATCTACTCAAATTCAACAGATTCACATTCCAACTTTAGTAATTGCAGGCGCGTTTGACCCTGTCACGACAGTGGCAGATGGCGTCTTTATGCAACAACAGATTCAAAATAGTGAATTAGCAGTGATTGATGCATCGCATCTTTCCAATATTGAGCAACCTGAGCTGTTTAACCAAACTCTCAGTCAGTTCATTGGATCGATTCAATAGTTTAAGGATTTTTAAAAGGACTTTCAGCCCAAGGAGGCAGGTATGGCGTCTCAGGAATACGCTACTCAAAAAACGAGTATAGACGCACAAGCACTGATTAATGATGCACCGATTAGCAAATATCAGTGGTTGATCGCAATTGTATGTTTTCTCATTGTTTTTGTTGACGGTATTGATACTGCGGCAATGGGTTTTATTGCTCCAGCCTTGGCACAAGACTGGGGGATAGACCGCTCGCAACTGGGTCCAGTCATGAGTGCGGCTTTAGGCGGTATGATTATTGGCGCTTTGGTGTCTGGTCCAACCGCTGACCGCTTTGGGCGAAAGATTGTTTTAAGTGTTTCGATGCTGATTTTTGGTGGCTTTACTTTGGCATCGGCCTATGCGGCTGACTTAAATACCTTGGTGGTACTGCGCTTCTTAACGGGTATTGGTTTAGGTGCAGCGATGCCGAATGCAACCACGCTATTTTCTGAATATTGCCCACAGCGATCTCGCTCGTTACTCGTGACCTGTATGTTCTGTGGTTACAACTTAGGTATGGCGACAGGTGGTTTCATCAGCAGTTGGTTGATCCCAACCTTTGGTTGGCACAGCTTATTCTTATTGGGCGGCTGGTCTCCACTGATCTTAATGTTTGTGGTGATTTTCTTCTTGCCAGAATCATATCGTTTCTTGATTGTTAAAGGACGTGATAAGGCAAAAGTGCATCAAATTTTGTCACGTATTGCACCAACTCAAGTAGAGGGTGCAACTGAGTTTCATGTGCCTGAAGAAAAAACTGACGATGCGAAGAAGAAAGGCGTGTTTGGCATGTTGTTCTCGCAGAAATATGTCAAAGGTACGGTTTTATTGTGGCTGACCTATTTTATGGGTTTGGTGATGATTTATCTACTCACAAGTTGGCTGCCAACTTTAATGCGTGAAACTGGTGCAACCATGGAACGTGCTGCATTTATTGGTGGTTTATTCCAGTTTGGTGGTGTGCTCAGTGCTTTATTTATTGGTTGGGCAATGGATCGTTTCAACCCGAACCGGATTATTGCAGGTTTTTACTTTGTCGCAGGGATTTTTGCATTTGCCGTAGGACAGAACTTAGCTAATCCAACATTACTTGCCATTTTAGTGCTTTGTGCAGGAGTTGCGATTAATGGTGCGCAGTCGGCAATGCCTGCACTAAGTGCTCGTTTTTATCCAACTCAGTGCCGTGCAACAGGTATTGCGTGGATGTCAGGGGTTGGTCGTTTTGGCGCGGTATTTGGTGCATGGATCGGCGCAGTTTTACTGGGTAATGATTGGTCATTTACCGCCATTTTAAGCTTGCTCTTAATTCCAGCAACAGCAGCAGCAGTCGCTATTTTTGTTAAATCACTGGTCGCACATACCGATGCGACTTAATTGAGGTTTCTCCTATGAATGATGAACAACGTTATGAACAAGGAATTACCGTACGCACTGAAGTACTGGGTGAAAAGCATGTAGGTCGTTCACTTGAAAACTTGAATGATTTCAATACTGACTTTCAAAATTTTATTAGCCGTTTTGCGTGGGGCGAAGTCTGGTCTAGACCAGGGATGCCACGTCACACCCGTAGCTTAGTCACCATTGCCGTGTTATTGGCATTGGGTCGTGAAGATGAACTTCGTATGCATTTACGTGCTTGTTTTAACAATGGTGTGACCAAAGACGATTTAAAAGAGTTGATATTGCACTGCTCACTATATGCCGGTTTACCCGCAGCCAATGCAGCCATGCACATGGCAGAAGAAGTTTTTGCAGATTTGGGCATTGCCCCGCAAAAACTGAGCGAACAGCAGCTCAGCCAAGAACAAACTAATCAAGAGTAATGGAACAAGATTTAGAGGGACGCCATATGTCGCAAATTACTTTAGGTGCTTATGCACAACGCAATACAGAAGATCATCCGCCAGCATATGCACCAGGCTATAAAACAAGTGTATTACGCTCGCCAAAAAATGCTTTGATTTCGATTGCAGAAACTTTAACAGAAGTGACTTCACCACAGTTTAGTGCCGAACAGTTTGGGCCTAAAGATAACGATTTGATTTTAAATTATGCCAAAGAAGCTTTACCGATCGGTGAGCGCATTATTGTGCATGGCTATGTTCGTGATCAATTTGGTCGTCCTGTAAAAAATGCTTTGCTCGAAGTGTGGCAAGCCAATGCTTCAGGTCGTTATCGCCATCCAAATGATCAGTTTATTGGTGCGATGGATCCAAACTTTGGCGGCTGTGGCCGCATGATGACCGATGCAAATGGTTATTTTGTATTCCGCACCATCAAGCCAGGTCCGTATCCTTGGCGTAACAGTATTAATGAATGGCGTCCTGCACATATCCATTTTTCATTACTTGCTGATGGTTGGGCACAGCGTCTCATTTCACAGTTCTATTTTGAAGGCGATACATTGATTGATTCGTGTCCGATTATTAAAACCATTCCTTCGGAGGAACAACGTCGCGCGCTGATTGCTCTTGAAGACAAGAGTAACTTTATTGAAGCAGATAGTCGTTGTTATCGTTTTGACATCACTTTACGTGGGCGTCGTGCGACTTATTTCGAAAATGATTTGACTTAAATTCAGCGAGAACAACATGAACCATTGGAACTTTCAAGAATTGCATGAAACACCATCTCAAACAGGTGGGCCATATGTACACATTGGTTTGTTGCCACAACAAGCCAACATCGAAGTTTTTGAAAATAACTTTAATAATCAGTTAGTTCAAGAAAAAACATTAGGCGAACGTATTCGCTTAGAAGGTCAAGTGTTTGACGGCTTAGGTTTACCACTACGTGATGTATTGATTGAAATCTGGCAGGCGGATGCCAACGGTGTGTATCCAAGTGCGGCTGATATTCAAGGTAAAGTGGTCGATCCAAACTTCCTCGGTTGGGGACGTACAGGTGCAGATTTCGAAACTGGTTTTTGGAGTTTCAATACCATTAAACCGGGTTCCGTTTTAGGACGTAAAGGGACAACTCAGGCACCGCATATAGCACTGATCATTTTTGCTCGCGGAATTAACATTGGCTTGAATACCCGTGTGTATTTTGAAGATGAAGCTGAAGCCAATGCACAAGATCCTGTACTGAAAGGCATTGAGTGGGCACCTCGTCGTCAAACCCTCATCGCAAAACGAGAAGAGCGGGATGGTGAGGTGGTGTACCGCTTTGATATTCGTGTTCAAGGTGAAGATGAAACTGTCTTTTTAGATATCTAAGTAAAACTAAACGTAAAACAATTTATATCAATGATAGAAAAATGTTTATACGTGGTGATGGCATGATCCATTTCATCCATCCCACGTATATTTGCTCTTGATGACAGAAGAAGAGTATTGAAAATACAAGGAAATGTAATAATGAAGATTAAAAAAATTGCGATGCAACTTTGCTTAAGTAGTGCTGTTTTAGCAGCAATGCCATCTGCATTTGCAGCTGAATCGGCTCAATCAAGCGCACAACACTATATGGTGAAAAACCTCAATATTGGCGACTTACCTGTCAAAACTATTGTACCGATTACCGCAAAAACAGCAGAGCAAGCCATTGCTCAAGCGCAAGTGATTGCCAACAACCCAAACGCAGATGTTGCTGAGTTTCGCATCGACTTATTGGAATTTGCTGCCGACAGCAAAAAAGTAATTGCACTAGGTCAGCAGTTGAATCAAATTTTAAAAGACAAACCGTTGATTGCCACCATTCGTACCTATAACGAAGGTGGAAAAATGAAGGTGTCTGACCAAGAATATGAAAAAATTTATCGTGAATACCTGAAAAATCCATTTATGCAATTGCTGGATATTGAAATGTTTCGTGATGCGAGCAGTGTAGCGAAATTAATCAAATTGGCGCATAACAAGAACGTGTTGGTGATTATGTCGAATCATGATTTTGCAAAAACACCGGAGCAACAAGACATTGAAAATCGCTTGCTAAAACAAGATCAAATGGATGCCGATATTCTTAAAATTGCGGTGATGCCCAAGTCAAAACAAGATGTCTTTACCCTCATGAATGCCACGCTGGCTGTAAGTCAAAAAACTCAAAAACCATTGCTGACTATGTCGATGGGGCAATTAGGGACGATTTCACGTGTCGCAACTGCCAATATGGGGGGCAGTTTAAGTTTCGGCATGATTGGTGAAGCCTCTGCGCCGGGTCAAATTGATGTGACTCAACTCAAACAGTTACTGAAAACAGTACAGCCAACCCCTTAAATGCACTGTGTTATTTATATTCATGGATAGAAAAGGATTTAAAATATGAAACGATCAACTTTACGTTTGACCACATTAGTATTGAGTTTAGCTACTTCAGGTTTAGTCAGTGCAGAAACCTATGTGGTAGACCGCTATCAGGACGATACGGCAAAAGGATCCCTACGTTGGGCAATTGAACAATCCAATTCCAATACTGCACAAGAAAATGAAATTCTCATCCAAGCGGTAGGACAAGCACCCTATGCCATTAAACTGAATCAGCCTTTACCACCAATCAAATCTTCAGTGAAGATCATTGGAACGCAATGGGATATAACAGGCGAATTTATTGCGATTGATGGTTCAAACTACATTAAAGGTGAGGGTGCTAAAGCCTGTCCAGGGGCAAATCCTGAACAGTATGGTACCAATGTCCGTACCACGACTTTACCGGGTTTAGTTCTGCAAGATGTGAATGGTGTGACGTTAAAAGGGCTTGATATTCATCGTTTCTGTATTGGCGTTTTAGTGAACCGCTCAAGTAATAATTTGATTCAAAATAACCGTATTAGTAATAACTATGGAGGTTCAGGCGTGATGCTGACGGGTGATGATGGTAAGGGGAATCCAACATCGACCACCACCAATAACAACAAAGTTTTGAATAACCTGTTTGTGGATAATGGCGATGGTCTTGAACTCACCCGTGGTGCAGCATTTAACCTTATAGCGAATAACTTGTTCACCTCAACCAAAGCCAATCCAGAACCATCGCAGGGTATTGAAATCCTGTGGGGGAATGACAATGCGGTGGTTGGGAACAAATTTGAGAATTACTCTGATGGTATGCAAATCAACTGGGGTAAGCGCAATTACATCGCTTATAACGAACTGACCAATAACTCGATTGGCTTTAACCTCACTGGTGATGGCAATATTTTTGACAGTAACAAAGTTCATGGTAACCGTTTAGGGATAGCCATTCGTTCAGAAAAAGATGCCAATGCCCGTACAACATTGACCAAAAACCTCATTTGGGACAATGGTAAAGATATAAAGCGCTGTGAAGCAGGTGGTTCATGCGTACCCAATCAGCGTTTAGGGGCTATTGTATTTACTGTACCAGCGCTAGAACATGCAGGCTTTGTCGGTTCTCGTGGTGGTGGTGTGGTTATTGAAGCTGCGAAACTGCAAAAAACCTGTACCCAGCCGAATGAACAAGGCTGTAACGCGATCCCAAACCAAAACATTCAAGCGCCACGTTTAAGTTATAGCAAAGGTCAAGTCACCGCTACAGTTCAGGCACAACCGAATCAACGCTATCAGGTTGAATTCTTTGCAAATCCTCAAGCGAAGAGTCAAGAAGCAAAACAGTATTTAGGGACTCAAGTTGTGACGACGAATA
Source organism: Acinetobacter psychrotolerans (assembly GCF_048552595.1). Taxonomy (NCBI): domain Bacteria; kingdom Pseudomonadati; phylum Pseudomonadota; class Gammaproteobacteria; order Moraxellales; family Moraxellaceae; genus Acinetobacter; species Acinetobacter psychrotolerans. The sequence continues at coordinate 207,144 of NZ_JBIMDK010000002.1, forward strand.
TACAAGGTCAGGGTCAAGCAACATGGAAAGTGGCAAGTGGTGTGGCTAATGTCACCGCCAATGTTACAGACCGTTTGGGTGCAACTTCTGAACTGAGCTCCGCTGTTCAAGTGAAATAATAAAAATTACATGGAAAGCTCACTCAGTGTGAGTTTTCCTCACAAAAAAGGATATTTGGTCATGCAACAACAATTATTAAAGTCACCTATTTTTAAAGCTCATATTGTAAAAATTGGCGCATTATCTTTGGCGTTACTCTGTTGCCAATTTGCTTCAGCACATGAGTTTTATTCGCCAGATCGTCAATGGTTATTTGGTGATTGGAATGGTGAACGGAAGCAGCTGGAAGATCAAGGTTATAAATTTACAGCTTCAATTATGAGCCAAGCAGCCACCAATTTAGCGGGCGGTTATAACGATGACAGAAGTTTTGATAATGCCGCACAGTTGACCTTAGGTACCAATTTTGATTTAAACAAAATTGCTGGTTGGGAAAATACCTCAGCAGCAATTATGGTGACCAAGCGTGATGGTAACGCCTTAACGCTTGAACGTATTAAAGACCCACGTGCCAGCACCTTGGGTAACAGCCAAGAAATTTATGGTCGTGGCAAAATTTGGCGCTTAACCCAAGCATGGATCAAAACAGGTTTTGATGAGAATCGCGTCCAATTTAAGATTGGTCGTATGGGTATGTCCGATGACTTTAACAGCTCACAATGTGAATTTCAGAACTTACTTTTGTGTGGTGGACAGCTTGGAAAATCCATCGGCTCGATTTGGTATAACTGGCCTGTTAGCTTATGGGGTACCAATGTTAAATACCAATTTGCACCAGACTGGTCACTTGGCGTTGGGATCTATGAAGCCAACCCAGACAATGTCAAAACAGACTCAGACAGTGATGGCTTTAACCTGGATATGGACAATGTCGAAGGGACCACCATTCCAGTTGAACTGGCATGGAAACCTAAACTTGCTACATTTAATGGTTTACCGGGAGAATATAAACTCGGTGCACTGTATTCCACAGCAGAAGCTAAAGATGTAGGTACATCAGGAGAGATCCACGATGGCAAATATAGTTTTTGGTTGAATGCTCAACAACAACTGACCCAAAACGGGGCTGATCCTAAACGCGGTTTATATATCAGTTTTAATGGGGTCATCAATGACCGAGATACCACTGCTGTAGAAAGTACGCAACAACTGGCACTTTGGTACAAAGGTCCTTTTGATAGCCGTCCAAATGATTCCATCGGTTTTGGGTTGGCGAACTATGTGGTAAATGATCGCGTGACGGACAAGCAAATAGCCACCAACGAAGGTCGTGGTTATTTTCATTATGATGCACTCGCAAACGATTATATCCCAATTCAACATGACGAACTCAATGTTGAATTGAATTATACCTATCAGTGGTCACCTGCGGTAATGCTCAGACCCAACCTACAATATATCTATCAACCTTCTGGTGTGAAAGAAGTGGATGATGCTTGGGTGGCAGGTCTTAGCATTAAGATGAATTTTTAATCGTATTTAAAGTGAACGAGTGTTTAAAATGTAAGCAATACTGTTGCTGATTCAAGGGCTGTTGACACTTCATCTATGCTTGCGACAACGAGTATTTTTTAGATGATACTAGGCGCGAAATACGCAATTTAGTCATTCTAAATAAGTGGTTCGCAACAACGTAGCATCAAAAAATACTCTAGTCCTAAAAGGTTGTGGTTAAAATCTTCACAAACATCGTTATGAAACTTGAAAATAGTCCCACTATTGTCATCGTTCCATGCCTTGCCTGCTCAATTTTAGTCTACAACGCAAGCCATTTATGAAATATCAACAGCCCCTAATCACTCTTTTTTCATTGTTGAAGCAAGTTAATTGTGGATGCTCAAAAGTTTGAATGTGATATGAATGATTCTCAAAACAAAGTAAGAGAGATCATTTAGAACACAGCATTTGGAGTAAAAAGTATGTCCGAAGCGCAATCTCAACCCATATTTAAAACATGGTGCTTTATATTAGGCTTAGCTTTATTGCTGACTGGCTTATTTTATTTAATCGGTGGTGGAAAACTGATTAGTCTAGGTGGTTCATGGTACTTCTTCATTGCAGGCTTATTGACCACTATTTCCGCAGTATTTATTTTTAGAAAAAAAGCATTGGGTGTCTGGATTTTTGCACTGGTTTTTCTAGGAACCGTTGTTTGGGCAATGCTTGATGCAGGTTGGGATTTTTGGGCACTCCATTCACGTTTAATGTTTCCTGCGGGTTTATTTGCCGCACTGTGTTTTACCTTACCTGCTATTCGTAAGTACCAATTTCAAATTGCGCCTTCAGCACCCGCTTATGCCTTAGGTGGTTTAACGGTGTTAGGTATGCTCGGTGGTTTGTATGGCATATTTATTCCTCATCCAACGGTAAAAGCCACTGGTAAAGAACTACCACTGGTGCCTGTAACAGCTCAAACTCAACAAGTGAATTGGTCGCACTATGGTAATGATGCTGGTGGAAGTCGTTTTGCCGCACTTGATCAAATTAACCGAAATAATGTGTCTAAGTTAAAGGAAGCATGGCGCTTTCAAACAGGCGATATGACTACAGGTACGGGTAATGGTGCAGAAGACCAGCTCACCCCTTTGCAGGTCGGTGAGAAAGTCTTTTTATGTACACCGCATAACAACATTATTGCTTTAGATGCGGACACAGGTAAACAAATCTGGAAGGCTGAAGTGAACTCTAAAGCCGATGCTTGGGAGCGTTGCCGTGGTGTGGGTTACTTTGACTCGACTCAAGCCTTGGTACAACCGACTTTAGCAGGTGCAAGTGCTGTCACTGCGGTGGCAAACAATACTGCATGTCCACGTCGTGTTTATACCAATACACCTGATGGTCTTTTAATTGCAGTCAATGCCGATACAGGCGAACGTTGTAAAGACTTTGGTGTTGATGGAACAGTGAACTTACTGGAAGGTCTAGGTGCGGGCACGCAAGCGCCTCGTTTTGAAGTGACCTCGGCGCCAACCATTGCGGGAACCAGCATCATCGTCGGGAGTCGTATTGCTGATAACTTTGCAGCGGATATGCCGGGTGGTGTGATTCGTGCCTATGACGTGATTACTGGGCAGTTGCGTTGGGCTTTTGATCCTCGTAACCCAAATCCAAACTATGTCCTCAAACCGGGTGAAATCTACAAACGTAGTTCAGCTAACTCTTGGGCGGCAATGTCCTACGACCCACAAATGAACACGGTGTTCTTACCAATGGGAAGTTCATCAGTCGATGTGTGGGGCGGAAACCGTCAACCTGTAGATCATAAATACAATTCTTCTGTTTTGGCTTTAGATGCAACCACAGGTAAAGAAAAGTGGGTTTATCAAACCGTTCACAATGATCTCTGGGATTTCGATTTACCGATGCAGCCAAGTTTGGTTGACTTTCCGATACAAAATGGGCAAAACAAACCTGCTGTCGTCATTGGCACCAAGTCAGGACAGTTCTTTGTACTCGACCGTGTTACGGGGCAGCCTTTAACCAAAGTGGTTGAGCAACCTGTAAAAGCTGCAGATATTCCTGATGAGCAATACAGTGCAACTCAGCCGCGTTCAGTTGAAATGCCACAGATTGGTAATCAAACTTTAACTGAATCGGACATGTGGGGCGCAACGCCATTTGACCAGTTGATGTGTCGTATTAATTTTAAATCGATGCGTTATGATGGTCTATTCACAGCACCGGGTTCTGATATTTCTTTAAGTTTTCCGGGTTCATTAGGTGGTATGAACTGGGGCAGTATTGCATTTGACCCAACGCATCGTTATATGTTTGTCAACGACATGCGCCTAGGTTTGTGGATTCAGCTAATTAAACAAACGCCTGAAGACTTGAAACTTGAAGCCAGTGGCGGAGAGAAGGTCAACACAGGTATGGGCGCAGTGCCAATGAAAGGCACACCATATAAAGTGAATAAAAACCGCTTTATGTCGGTACTAGGCATTCCATGTCAAAAACCACCTTTCGGAACTATGACGGCGATTGATATGAAAACGCGTCAAGTGGCTTGGCAGATACCTTTAGGCACAGTTGAAGATACAGGTCCAATGGGTATTAAAATGGGTTTAAAAGCACCAATTGGTATGCCAACCATTGGTGGTCCAATGGCGACACAAGGTGGTTTAGTATTCTTTGCTGCAACGCAAGACTTCTACTTACGTGCTTTCAATTCATCAAATGGTGAAGAATTATGGAAAGCGCGTTTACCTGTGGGTAGCCAAGGTACACCTATGAGCTACATTTCTCCAAAAACAGGTAAGCAATATGTTGTCATTTCCGCAGGTGGGGCACGTCAGTCACCTGATCATGGTGATTATGTGGTTGCGTATGCTTTAGAAAAGTAATGTATTGATAGACTCAAAGGGATTGATCTTTTTCATAAATCAAAAATCAACCATGCTCTTGGTTGATTTTTGAACCATTGCTTTCAACGTTTAAAATACAAAACATAATTCACTATATTATTTGGCAAGTTCTGTATTTAGTCACAGTATTGTTTAGGATTTCGAATTATTCAAACAAAATCTAAATCAGATTCCATTTAGCAATTTTTTCTCGCGGAGAGATATGATCAATAAATTTATGCTTTGTACCCATATGGTTTATTACTATTAGTAAAAGCGAAAAGACACTCTATATATTTGATAGTTCGAGGGTTTTGTAAAGCATTGATTAAAATTAAGTTTAATCTCAATATTTCAATTATTGTTTAATTTATTTAAATAAATAGCAACAACAATAAATGAAAATGATTATAATTAAGGTTTATGTTTGTATTTATGGTTTTTTGTGTCATGTGGTTTAATAAATCTCCCTTAGCATTTTCAGTACTTGCCTTTATGGCAACAGCATCACAGGCTCAATCTGAATCAGATGTAGAGCAGTCACCAGTAATAAATCATTTGCCTACTATTACGATTCATGCTGAAAAGAGCGAAAAGGGTTACGCTGCTCAAAAAGCCAGTGCAGTGCTTAGATCAGAGACTCCATTATTTGAAACAGCACAGTCGATTAGTGTCATTACCAACAAGCAATTGGAACAAAAACAAGCCAAAACAGTTGCAGAGGCTTTAGATGGGGTTGCAGGGGTTACATCGGGGCAATATGGACGTAGGGGTTGGGATGATTTTATTATTCGTGGGCAAATTTCTAGTTCACAAACTTATATTGATGGATTACGTGTACAAGCATCAGACAACGTACTAAGAGCAGAAGATATTTCAGGGCTAGAGTCTATTGAAGTGGTAAAAGGTCCTACTTCCGTGGGTTTCGGATTAGCTTTGCCAGGAGGTCTCGTTAATTTAACCACTAAACGGCCACAGGCAGAATCATTTTCACGTGGTAGTTTAAGTTATGGTAGTTATGGCTTAAAAGAAGGGACGTTTGACATTAACTATGCGCCAAACGAAACTGAAAAAGGTGCTTTTCGCCTAGTTGGACGAGTATCTGATCAAGATGACCCAACAGATTATGTTTATTTTAAAAATCAATATATTGCATCGTCATATAATTTTAATTTAGATGCTAAGGATGATTTATCAGTCATTGCTAGCTATCAACATCGTGATTATATTCGTCAGCAGGGTATTCCCTATAGTAACGGCAATTATAAAAACTATTCACCAAGCTTATTTTTTGGTGAACCAGGTTATGGCTATGATGTAGATGTGTATCGGGTTGGTGCAAATTATGCGCATTATTTTGATAATGATTGGACCTTCAAACAAAACTTCGCTGTGACAAAAACGGACACAAAAGGGAATGCAATATTAGCATCAGGGACAAATACTCTACCAATCATTAAACGTGCAATTAACAATCAATACAAGCAAGACACTAACTATACTTTAGATAATAACTTACAGCGTAATTTTGATTTCGGTTCTATCAGCTATGATGTGATGGCTGGTGTAGATATGATGCGAGAGCGTAGTGATTATTATCGTCGAACCGATACAATCAATGATTTTAATGCGAATAATCCGAACTATGGCAATGTTAGTATTAAAAAAATAGGCGCACCGAGTCAGGAAATTACCTATAGTCAATATGCAGGTTTATATCTACGAAATACTATTAAAATTGATGATCGCTGGATTATTGGATTATCAGGTCGTCATGATTGGACCCAAGTTGAAATTGATAGTGTCTTAAAAAATACAACCACTAAAAATTCTGATAATGCTTTTACAGGTAGTGCTTCAGTCATGTATCGCATCAATGATATGTTTGCACCCTATTTTAGTTATTCCACTTCATTTATGCCTGTAACTGATTCTGGTGAAAATGGCACCTTGCTCAATCCGGAGGAAGGTAAACAAGCAGAGGTAGGCATAAAGTTTCAGGCTTTGGATCAGCGCTTGCAAGGCTATATGGCTTATTATGATTTGACCCGTAAAAATGTTACCGAATCAGATGCTTCTGGAAATTTTTCAATTCAAACAGGGGAGCAAGTTACCCAAGGATTTGAAGCAGAACTTGCTGCGGCATTAACTGAGCAATGGAATGTATCAGCAACATATAGCTATATTCCTACAGCAAAAGTCACTGAAAGCGTGATTGCTAGTGAGATTGGTAAACGAACTAATCATGTGCCTGAAAATGCAGGTTCATTATCTACTCAATATTATTTTAGTCCAGATAAGCTAGGGTGGAATATAGGAGTGGGTATTCGCTATCAAGGTTCACGTACGGCTCAACGCAATACAGATTTTGTTTATTTACCAAGTTACACATTGGTTGACGTAAATGCAGGTTATGAAGCAGAGAGTTGGGGCGCAGGCTTAAGTATTAAAAACTTATTTGATAAAGAATATTTAGCTGGAACGACGCCGAATGCTCAGCTGGTCAATTGGGGTGATCCAATGATGGTTCGTTTAAATGTGAAATTTAAATACTAAAATATCGAAAACCATGTTTTTTAGTATGGTTAGGCTGTATTGCATGAACCTATAATCAAAGGCTTATTTATCAATATAATTTTCAGATGAATAAGCCTAATTTACTTATTATGATTTAACTCATGTTATTGGTTTAAAATACAGTAATTTATATAGATACTCTAAATTACATATAAAACCGTACTAGACGCAATTTTTTATATTACTAAGGATTTTCTTTAGCATTGACTTTATTGTATGCTTCTAAACGATTTTTGTATGTTTTAATAAACTTAGCTAATTCTTCAATATCTGTGGAACTTAACTGACCAATATATTTACCAACTTTCAATATTTCCCGAAAATCAAAGCTCATTGTGCTACGAATATCGATAAAAGATGCCTTTTTTAAACCTGCATGTCTCCAATCTCTAATCGGATAGTATTGCAATTTAATAAAATCTGATTTGTGTTTGTACTGACTTGTAATTGAATCTAAAAGCACAACAGTTAAATTAGTTTTACCAATTTCAACTGTATATCGTTCCTTCCCTTGAAGGGGATCTGAATCAAATCTAACAAAAATCTGATAAATATCACCAACAGCCATACTTATTGCCCTTCTACTTTCTCAAACACACCAGTTGCGTTTAAACGCATATGTTTGATCGGACGCTCAGTTAACTCAGCAATATCCAAAAGATCACAAACCATCTGTTGTCCTAGCATTTCACGTCGAGCATTTTCAACGATTTCTTGCATATTTTGAAACTCTTCAAAACTAAGTACAACAGCTTCGGGCGTATTATTCGTGCAAACGAAAACAGGTTTATGGTTTTCTTTGACACCTTGAACAATTTTACTCCATGATTTACGAACATCGGTCGCAGAAACAGTCGCACCATTGATGAAAGTTAGTACATTCATATCTAAGATCTCATTCTTTATATCGTATATTGTAGCATATACGATATAAAATTTGGCTACTTATTAAGTTCCCGCATTGTATATACTATTCCCTTAGCAGGGACTATTCTGAATTTTGTGTAAGTACTTTATTTTCATTTATCCTGAAGAGGATAATTACAAAAGGTACTTTACATTGATGAAGCAACAATCAGAAGTATGGCTCTCAAAACTTTACTTCTTCTACACATGAAGCAGTTTGTACTTTGTATGCACAAGAACTAAATAGAACTCTTTCCAATATAGTCGAAGGAACTAAATGTCCTCCCACAGACTACCCGCTAAAAACACGGCAGTAAGTCCCCTAGAGACCCCCTTTTATAATATGCGGGTAGCGATACACTAAATATGATTTAAAAGGGTGGTTTTATATGGTTTATTCGCATTTTTTTAATTGTTATCTTGATGTTTATTATTGGATTTTTGATTTTAGGAATTATTCGTTCAAAGACTTTTTAATCAATGCCAGTAAATAGACACGTATTTAGAACAACATCATACAACAGGAACATAGGCACTTTAGATAAATCTGATTTTTTGTTTATGCGTGAATCACTGGAGAAGTATTTAGACCAGATCCGAGAACTCGATACAGATAATCATGAAGAAATAGATCAACTCAAATTATTCTTTATAAAACTAGATCACCACATAGACCGACTTAGATAGCGCAGGATTTTGCATAACGAATATTATGTTACACAAGGTACTCGAGTTCTTAAATATAATTTCCAAGATTCACGTTGCTGAGCTGTGACTTCAGTAGCTTGCGTAGGTCACAGTCTTGGATATCATAGTTTACTTATGTTCACCTAAATCCTAGTTCACAATAAATTATTAAAATTTATATTTTATTTTCAATAATTTATTTAGATAAATGAATCTACTTAAATAATCATGATTCATGAGCCTAAGCTTTTTATTAAAACTAAACTTAAAACCATAAGTTCTTCTTTCAATTGAAGCCTGCTCTCGTTAATTGAGGAAAAGGCATCAAAAAATGCCTTTTTTCTCTTTTCCCTGAATTTATTCTGAAATTTTTACGACGACTTTACCTTTTGCTCGTCCAGTATTTACATATTGAAAAGCATCTTTAATCTCTGGAAATGTATATGACTTATCAACGATTGGATTTATTTTCCCAGACTCAACTAGCTTTGAAATTTCAGATAGGTGTTGCCCATTGGGTCGCATAAATAGGAATGAATATGTAATGCCTCGTTTTTTTGCTCTATTTCGGATTGACCAACTTAAAAGAGGAATAATACATTTCAGTAACCAATTTGCATGAATTGCTTCTGCGAAATCACGATCGGGTGGCCCCGATATACTGATACCTCGACCACCACGTTTAAGGACATTTAGAGATTTCTCTAAAATTTTTCCACCTTGTGTATCTAAAACTACGTCATAGTCTTTAAGTTCTTTTTCAAAATCAGTAGTTTTGTAATCAATGATAATGTCTGGACCCAAGGCTTTAACCCAAGCAATATTTTTACTGCTGGTTGTGGTTGCGACGGTTGCACCTAAATGTTTGGCGAGTTGAATGGCAATCGAGCCTACACCACCTGAACCTGCATGAATAAGCACTTTTTGTCCTGCTTGTACATTTGCAATTTCAACCAAGGCCTGCCATGCAGTCAATGAAACAAGAGGAAGAGAAGCTGCGAGTTCCATAGAGATATTTTGAGGTTTTAGAGCCAGCGAAGATTGCTGAACTACAGTGTATTCGGCAAAAGAACCATTTTGATCAGTTTTGGCATACACCTCATCACCAGTTTTAAACTGTTTAACATTTGCGCCAACTTCAACCACTGTACCTGCAAAATCATTGCCTAAAATAAATGGAAATTGAACAGGTAGAATGGTTTTAAATTCACCCTCTAATACTCTTAAATCAAGTGGATTAATACTGGCTGCATGAACTTTCACGAGGACAGCATTTGCTGTAAGAGCGGGTTTGGATTGTTCATCCAGATGTACGTCATTTATGTTGCCATAGCGTTTAATGTAAGCTGCTTTCATGTAGAACCTCTATTTTGGGATTTTGTTTTTAATGTTTTATCGGTTTAAAACGGGACTAAATTTTCAAGCTACGTTGAATTAATCTATCAAAAATTTTTACTGGCGCAAATTTACGTAAATTCTTTAAATGTTTTGCTGTTTTACCTGCGGTATAACGCGGCAAAATGTTTCGACTGTTGATGACCGTTAAGATGGTATTGGCGACAACACTCGGATCATCTGATTTATTAATCGATTTTATCATTTGTTGATGTAGTTTCTCACGAATGAGGTCATACGCTGAGACTTTTGCATCTGCTTCAAGTAAGTTTATTCCTAATGAGGTTTTGGTATAAGCAGGTTCAATCAATGAAACACGAATGCCTTGGGACCTTAACTCGTGGTCTAAAGACTCTGAATAACCTTCAAGTGCATGTTTTGAAGCGGAATAAAGCGCGCCAAAAGGTGTAGGTAAAAGTCCAAGAATTGAACTGATATTTAAGATTAATCCAGAAGCTTGTTGACGCATAGCAGGAAGTACAGCTCGCGTCATTCTGACCGCACCAAAAAAGTTAGTATCAAAAATTGCCTGAGCCTGTTGCATCGAACTTTCTTCTGCGCCAGCTGGTGCAATAGCAAACCCTGCATTATTAATTAAAACATCAATTCGACCTTCATTTTGAATGACCTTTGCAATGGCTTGAGCGACAGAATCATCCTTATTCACATCTAACTCAATCAGATGGAATTTATATTGAGCAGCATCAATTGTACGTCGACTCGTACCATAAACAATAAATCCAGCTTCGTGTAAAAGCTCTGCTGTGGCTAAACCTATACCTGAAGATGCGCCTGTAATCAGAACGACTTTGGCCGTCATACCGTGTTCCTTATTTTAAAACTGTGAGATGACTGCTTGACAGTTTCTCCTCGATTTCATCATCATAATCTAAAAATAAAAAAGTTACTACTAAAAAGATAGTGACAACATATTTTTGTTGATGTATGGTTGCTATTAAATTGATACTGACTTTATTTTTTATTTTCTTGGATCAAGAAAAAATTCATAAAACTCAGTGAAACAGCTCAATGCATTAAATCTGAGGATTAAAAAAATGAATTTTGAACTGAATACTATTGCTATGGGATTAACGGTTGTCTCTATTTTTAGTGCACCGTCGATTCAAGCAACTGAGGTTTCATCCAACATCGTTGTCAATCGGCAAGCTGTTCAGAATCCTCAGCAAGATACAAATTGGAAGAATGTCCCGACTCAATTTATTAATGCAGGTGGAATTAATTTCGCTTACAGAGAATATGGTCAACAAAATGGCGGCACACCTGTGATCTTCTTAAATCATTTAGCTGCTGTCTTAGACAATTGGGATCCAAGAATCATTGATGGTATTGCAGCAAAACATCATGTAGTGGTTTTTGATAACCGTGGTGTTGGTGCTTCTACTGGTGAGCCAGCAAAGTCCATTGAACAAATGGCAGATGATGCGATTACTTTTATTCATGCAAAAGGGTTTAAACAAGTCGATTTATTTGGTTTTTCAATGGGTGGCATGATTTCTCAAGAGATCGTTTTAAAACAGCCACAACTGATCCGAAAAATGATCTTATCAGGAACAGGGCCTGCTGGAGGAATTGGCATTAGTACAGTAGGTCGAGTTTCCAATTGGGATTTAGTCCGTGGAATGGCAACGCGTCAAGATCCTAAAGTTTATTTATTCTTTACTCGAACAGACAATGGTAAAGCTGCTGCGAAACAGTTTGTTCAACGTATTAATGAACGCACTGAAAATCGTGATAAAGAAATAACCATTTCAGCTTACCGTGCCCAGCTTAAAGCATTAAAAAAATGGGGAACTAAAAAACCAGCTGATCTTTCTAACATTCAAAAACCCGTATTGGTAGCGAATGGTGATCATGACCGTATGGTGCCAACAGTGAATACTTACGACTTAGCAAAACGCCTTCCAAATAGCGCACTCATCATTTATCCAGATGCAGGACATGGTGGAATCTTTCAGTTTCATCAAGATTTTGTAAAACAATCGCTCACGTTCTTAGCTAAATAAATTTAAATCCAATCAAATTTTAAAAATTAGGACAATCATCATGACTGTAATTAAACACCAAACAGCTGAAACACAATTTATAGAAGTCGATGGAGCAAACTTTGCCTATCGTCGATGGGGTAATGCAAGTACAGAGCAACCTCCTCTATTTTTTCTGCAACATTTCCGTGGTGGTTTAGACAATTGGGATCCATTGATTACCGATGGATTAGCCGCTGGTCGAGAAGTCATTTTGTTCAATGGCCGTGGTGTCGCTTCATCTACAGGTCAGCCACGTACCCGTATTGAAGATATGGCTGATGATGCTGCCGCAGTGATTCGTGCATTGTATTTAACACAAGTCGATCTACTTGGTTTTTCATTGGGAGGATTTCAGGCACAGGATTTAGTGCGTCGTCATCCTGAACTTGTCAGAAAATTAATGCTTTTGGGTACAGGCCCACGAGGTGGAAAACCACGTGGTGATGATCCAGATGTACCAGCTTTGGTCTTGAAACATGCAACCAGTGCAGTGCCTGCTGAAGAGGACTTTCTGTTTTTATTTTTTGGTCGATCACCAAAAGCAGTTCAAGCAGGTCGTGATTTTTGGCAACGTCGCCATCAGCGTCAAGATCAAGATCCAGCAAGTTCTGTTGAGGTAATGCAGGCTCAAATTGAAGCCAATATGCACTTTTTACCGAAGCTTGATGAACAAGATCCATTTGCACATTTACGTGAGATCAAACAGCCGACTTTTAATCTCAATGGTGTGGATGATGTGATGATTCCGACCATCAATGCCTATCAGATGGTACTGAACATTCCAAATGCACAGCTGTTTATTTATCCAGATGCAGGTCATGGTGCACAGTTTCAGTATCCAGAACGCTTTGTTAAACATGCCATACAGTTTCTAGATGAGTAATTGATCAGAATTTCCTTAGTGTTTTTTATATATTGATGAACTGAGAATTAAAATGATGAAATTTAAACTCTTACTGTGGATGCTGACGAAGCTATTACAACGAGCGGTGAAAAAAGATGCAAAATGTGCTGCATACGTGAAAGATAAAAATGTCACCTTCCAAATCCAAACGGCAAGTGGTGAAGGGCGTTATTTTGAAGTGAAAAATGGCAAGATCAATTCGCATGCAGGACAAACCAAATCTCCCAGTTTTACCTTTACCTTTAAAACAGGGAGTAAGGGTTTTGCTGTGCTATCAGCTAAAGACAGCGTCAATACATTTTTAACTGCGCTTAAAACAGAGGATCTTGTGATTACTGGAAACTTTGTCGATGTCATGTGGTTTCAAAGTTTAGTGGACTTTATTCAACCTCATCCTCAATCATCTTCAACTGTGTGAGCGAAGCGCATGACTCATTTGCAATTAAAAACCAACCTTCTGAATCAGCCTTTAACTTTACCCAATGGTACAGTTATTCCAAACCGTTTGGCAAAGGCTGCAACCAGTGAAACTCTAGCGACTTATTCTAATAATCCAACGGACAAACACATTCGTTTATATCAACGTTGGGCGGCATCAGGAATTGGCATGATTATTACAGGCAACATTATGATTGACCGACGTGCCTTAGGTGAACCTGGGAATGTTGTGATTGAAGATGAGCGTGATTTTGCAATTTTACAAAAGTGGGCGAAAAGCGTTACCGAGCAAGGTTCTCAATTGTGGGCGCAACTGAATCATCCGGGGAAACAATCACCAAAAGGGTTAAATGTTCGTAATATTTCTGCATCATCAGTGCCATTTGGTGCGGAAATGCAATCTTTATTTGCGACACCTGATGAAGCTACATATGCAGAAATTATAGAGATTATTCAGCGCTTTGGTCGTAGCGCAGCAATCTGTAAAAAAGCTGGATTTAGTGGTGTTGAAATCCATGCTGCACATGGTTATCTGATTAATCAGTTTTTATCGCCATTACACAATTTAAGAACTGACGAGTGGGGTGGTACACCTGAAAAACGTCGTAAATTTCTAATGGACGTTTATACAGAAATAAGAAAACAGGTCGGTACAGATTTTCCAATCGCAATTAAACTCAACTCAGCTGATTTTCAAAAAGGTGGTTTTACAGAGGAAAACTCTTTAGAAGTCATTAAAGCATTAGCAGGCGCAGGGATTGATCTGATCGAAATATCAGGTGGTACTTACGAATCTGGTGTGGCTAAAGCACCACAGAAATCTTCAACCATTGCGCGTGAAGCATTTTTTATTGATTTTGCAGAAAAGGTTAGAACACATGTAAAAACTCCTTTGATCGTTACAGCCGGTTTTAGAAGTGTTGAAGGAATGAATGAAGCTTTAGATTCAAATGATTTTGATATAGTCGGAATTGCAAGACTTATGGCAATTGATCCTGATGCTCCGAAATATTTGTTAGTTGGAACCAATAGCAAACAAACAGTACAATCCATAAAAACAGGAATTAAAAAAATAGATCGTCTTGGTATTATGGAAGTGCTGTGGTACACCCAACAACTTAACCGTATTGCTCAAGGTAAAGCACCCAAACCTAAAGAGAGTGGATTCTTGGCTTTTATTAAATCTGTTTTAAGGAGTGGTTGGGGAACGTATGCGACGCAACGGACGAGAACAAAATAATGAATCGATTACTTAAATAAACAGCATAAAAAAGCACTCAAGATGAGTGCTTTTTAGTTTTATGGCGTTTGTTGACGAATAGCGCGGGTGCCAATTGCAGCACCTGTCACTTGATCAATCACGATAGGATTAATTTCAGTACCATTTTCAGCATCAATAAACGTGACCATTTCTTCAGGATGCTCATAAGGTTTGTGTTTACGTCCCCATGCTCCGATCACAAATAAAACGGGGAGAAAATCTTTGCCTGCTTGAGTGAGTAAATATTCTTCACGTGGTGGATGTTCTGAATATTGTCTTTTTTCTAGTAAATTCTCTTCAACCAATACAGCTAAACGTTTGGTAAGCATCGTTGGAGCAATGCCTAGACTTTTACGAAATTGATCAAAGCGTGTAAAACCTGCATGAGCATCACGTAAAATTAACATGCTCCAAGCATCACCTAAAACGGATAAACTTCTTGCGATGGGACAAACTTCAAGGTGGGTATTTTTAGCCATATGGAATTAATAATCTCAATATTAACTACTATAATGATAGTAACATATTTGGGCCATCTAAACCATTTTTTAGTGGAAGGCATAGTTATTAACTCACGCTGAATCAGCGTAATTTGAAATAGCTATAATTTATTCAATATTTTCCCACTAAACAGGCTGTCCAATTTTTAGGGTAAACAAAGTGAAGAGGGCATTTTTACTGGCATTGGCAATTCGCTTAAAGGGATCATTCCATGCATGAGAGGACAGAGTAAAACGACCAATATGCATAGGTAAAATAGTTTTAGCATTTAAATCTATTGCTGCTTGTATTGCTTCTCCTGGTGTCATAAAATAATATGCCTATCCCTACTACAATTAAAATCAGTGTAATTTTATATTTTTTGCATCATGATTGTACAATAATCGGTGCTTCTAATTAAAAAAGCCAAGTTGACTTGAGTCCACTCAACTTGGCTAAAACAATGGTTATTTTAAGTTTTTAGTAAAAAAATCAGTCAATTTATCAAATGGGATGAGGTCAGTACGGTCATATAAATCAACATGTCCTGCGCCTTTAACGTAATACAGTTCTTTTGATTGTCCAGCAAGTTTATAAGCTTCTTCACTAAACTCTTTTGAATGCGCCTGATCACCAGTAATAAACAACATTGGACGTGGTGAAATGGTTTCAATGTCATTAAATGGATAGAAGTTCATAAACTTCACATTACTGGTCAAAGTGGGATGTGTGGTTGTTTTTGAGTCGGCACCTTTAGGGGTGAATTCACCGCGTGATGTTCGATAAAAGTCAAAAAACTCACGTTGAATTGGATGTGTGTCTGCTGTTAACTCATGTACTGTACCACTGGTATATTCAGTTTTCCCACCTGTAAATTCAACATAACGTTGTTCTGCTGCATCTGCAATGATTTGTTTTCTCTGCGCTAAAGTCTGAGAATGGTTTAGGGCATTACGGTTTGCAGCACCCATATCGTACATACTGACGGTTGCAATTGCTTTCATACGTAGATCGATTTTAGCTGCGCTAATTACGAAACTACCACTTCCACAAATACCCAAAGCGCCAATGCGATTACGATCAATAAAATCACGTGTCCCTAAATAATCCACGGCTGCACTGAAAGCTTCCGCATAAATATCGGGTGCAACGACATTACGCGCTTGTCCTTCACTTTCGCCCCAAAAAGATTGATCAATCGCCAAGGTGACAAAACCTTGTTCAGCTAGCTTTTGCGCATACAGCATCGAACTTTGCTCTTTTACTGCACCCATTGGATGTCCGATCACAATTGCAGGTGCTTTGCTATTTTTCTTTAAATTTTTCGGAATGATTAAATTACCCACAATATTCATATTGTATTGGTTTTTAAATGTCACTTTTTGAACAGTGACTTGAGAACTTTGATAAAAATTATTTGCACCATTTGACATATCTGCTGCCATTGTTGAGGGGGTAGAAAATAGACCGATTGTTGCGACTAAAAGTGTGCTTGCTGTAGAAACTCGAAGTTTCTGTGTGAATTTAGAGAGTTGCATGATGATTTCCAATAAACATAAAATTGATAAAAGGGCAGTTGGTGCTCTATTTCACTTGGCTGATCAAAACATTCAGCTCATCTTTTTGAGAAAAATCGTTTGGCAATGCATCCATTTTTCCAAGGAAAATTAATCCGTTGGCATATCCAACATCAGAATCTTTATAGAAAAATGCAAGATTGCCCCATGGTGCGAAATAAGTAAGATCACCTGATTTGCCTGCATAGCCTGTAGGTGCGCCTTGAGTTGATAATTTTTGAGGAAGATGGGCAATTTTTTCTGATGCTGCATAGTCTTTTAGAATCAAAGTTAGAGGCAGTTGTTGAATGAAATCTTGCGTCGTGGGTGAATCAATTAAGGTCACCGAAATCGGCTGTTTTGATCCTTCAATCTGAATTCGAATATTCATGTTTAAACTCTTTTTTTGCGAATGATGATCTACATGGTTTTTGGCTTCAGCATTCAAACTTAAAAGAATAAAGAGCAAGTTTAAACAGCCAAAAACAACCAAGGAATACTGTGTTTTATTCATGATTGAGACCGACTCAATGTCATTAAACTGAAGGATTCGAATACTTTTAAATCGGTTTTGAACGCATCTAAAATAGCAACTCAAAGAACTCCAATGAATTGAGTGTAAGTGCTTTCAAGAAAAATGATTAGACTAAAAAATAGACATAAACTTATGAGTAAATTTCATCAATTAAGCTAGAATCGCTTTGATTAAGCGATATACTTAAAAATAAACATGCTTTAACCTTGAGTTGGATACACTGATGATCACCAAAGAAAATTATAATGATTTGTATGCCTTTCTCATGGTGACTCGAGAAGGAAGCTTCACCAAAGCCGCTGGAAAACTGGGGGTATCCCAATCTGCATTAAGCCATACCATTCGTGGTCTAGAAGAACGACTCGGGATTTTACTACTCACTCGTACTACGCGCAGTGTTTCAGTCACTGAGGCGGGTGAGCGATTACGACAAACCATTAGTCCCAATTTTGACCAAATTGACAATGAACTTTCACTTTTGACCAAATTGAGAGATACCCCAGCAGGTACAATTAGAATTAATGCCAGTAGTCATGCCATCCGACAAATTTTATTACCTAAACTCAAAAATTTGAGTCTGCTTTATCCCGATGTCCATGTTGAATTAACAGCAAACAGTGGCATGGTGGATATTGTGGCGGAACGTTTTGATGCAGGCGTGCGTTTTGGTAGCCGCGTTGCAGATGGAATGATTGCAGGACGTATTGGTCAAGATGTCAATATGGTGGTGGTCGCGACACCCGAATATTTTGAAAAAAATGGGATACCACAAATACCGCAAGAATTGACACAGCATCAATGTATTGGTTTTAGGCTCACCACTCAGGGTGGAATTTATGCATGGGAATTTGTTAAAGATGGTTTAGAAGTTAAAATTAAAATACAAGGGCAGTGGGTTTTTAACGAGTCTTACCATAGTGTGGATGCGGTACGACTCGGCTTAGGAATGGCCTATATTCCTGAAGATATGGTGCAAGACGATCTGAAACAAGGTCGTTTAATCAAAGTACTGGAGGATTACAGCATTACATTTCCAGGCTATCATTTATATTATCCACATAGAAGACAGCAATCGCCCGTTTTAAAACTGGTTATTGATACTTTACGTGTAACAGATGATGCCAAGTAAGGATTGAAAATACCGCACTTAAAACTAAAATCAATGCGCTGAAGATGAACGTGGATTGGTAGCCTTGGGCATCGAACAATACTCCGCCGAGTGTGGCGCCCAACGTAATCGCCAGTTGTATAATGGCCACCATTAAACCCCCACCTAATTCTGCATCATGGGGCAAAGTACGTGTCAGCCATGTATTCCATGCAACAGGTGCTGAAGTACCAATAAAACCCCAGACTGCCATCAATAACGCGACAATCCAAATTTGATGTCCAAAAAAAATAAGAGACGTTGCAACCAGAGCCATGCCGAGAGGAATAAAGAACAGGTAGCGGTATACATGAGAATGTAAAATATGACTAATCACAAAGGTTCCAACCAATCCTGCTAGACCCAAAACAAAGAGGAGGATTGAAAGTAGATGGGTATTGACCAGAGTTACGTTTTCTAAGAATGGACGTAAATAGGTAAACAGCGCAAATTGCCCCATAAATAAGAATAAAACACCGAGCATGCCCAAAATAACGACGGGTCTTTTTAATAGAGAAAATACATGTCCAGATTTTTGTTGCGTATTCAATACTGGTAAAGATGGCATACTTTTGAGTTGCCAAAGCAAAGCCATGATTGCAATAGGCACAATACAAAAGAAGGCACCACGCCAGCCAATCATCGAACCTAAAAAACTTCCAAGTGGCGCAGCCACAGTGACGGCCAATGCATTGCCACCACTTAAAAGTCCCAGTGCTTTGGGTACATGGTTAAAAGGCACCAATCGCATCACAATTGAAGTGGAAATGGCCCAAAAACCGCCAATTACAATACCTAATAAGGCACGTCCAATCATAAATAATAGTGCGTTATGCGCAAGAGTGACCAAGATGCCTGAAATGATCATCAGGATGGTCAAAGCAAGAACCACATGACGTCGATCCCACTGTTTGGTGATTTTGCTGATGGTTAAACTGCTTATCACTGCAAAAATCCCTGAAATGGCAATCGCTTGTCCGACTTGGCCCTCTCGCATATTTAAATCTAAGGCAATCGGTGTAAGTAAACTGACTGGCATAAACTCAAAGGCAATTAATACGGCACAGCATAAAGACATCACCGAGACAGCCCCCCAAGCAGGAGGGTTTGATGGTGCTATGACTAGGTCAATTTGATTGGGAGAAATAGACATAAGACTTCCAGCTTTAAGAAAAATAAAGCATTGGCTAGTGTGAAGAAGTCAGGAGATTAACAATATTTTGGAAAATAGATTAGATTCTGAAATACGAATAGAGTTATGAGTTCTATACATGAATGTTTAAAATTAGATGATGCGTTTAAATTCTTTGGCTATTTAAAGTGATATTGTTCATCAATTTGAATATACAAGTTTTTGATTATTACGTCAGAGTGCTTATGTTGAACTGCCACATTTCTCTTAGAAAAAGTTAGTTTATTATTTAGACGACCCTCATTTTCCTATTCCTGATATGTTCTGCATTTATGAGTTTTATGAAACTTACTTAATAATCGTCTAACTATACTTGTTTACATATAGATTTAGTTAATTGATGGTATATATGTTTTCATTTTCATTGAAACATTCTCTCAGGAATAGTGGTCACCGACAAACCCCGTACGGTTCAGAACTAGGCCGACCTCATATCCAAGTAATCACTCAGGTATTGTCCAAAATAAAATTAAATCTTTCGAAAATGCTTTGGTTAAACCTAAAAAAATACAAGATCAATCTATTGCTGAAATATTTGTATAGAAAATAGCCTTGCTCATTAAAAACACACAGGTAAGTGGTCTTGAATCCCCCTTTTATAATATGCGGGTAGCGATGCACAAAATATGATCTAAAAAGGGCGGTTTTAAATGATTTATTTAGCATTTTTCACATTTTTTTAATTGTTATCTTAATGTTTACTATTGGATTTTTCATTTCAGCCATTATTCGTGCAAAGACTTTTTAATCTATGCCAGTAAATAGACATTTATGGCGAACAACTTCATACAACAGGAACATAGGCACTTTAGATAAAGCTGATTTTTTGTTTATGCGTGAATCACTGGAGAAGTATTTAGACGAGATCCGAGAACTAGAAACAGATAACCATGAAGAAATAGATCAACTCAAATTATTCTTTATAAAACTAGATCATCACATAGACCGACTTAGATAGCGCAGGATTTTGCATAACGAATATTATGTTACACAAGGTACTCAACATCATGAATATACTTATTTAAATTCATGATGTTGAGCTGTAGCAACAACAGCGTTGTGTAGGCTACAGTCTTGGATATCTTATTTAACATAATATACATTATGCGAAATCGGCGCTCATATAATTTCTAGGCTAAACTTACAGATAACCCAAACAGCAAAAATCTTTACCTGCATCTTATTCATGCATTGAATATAAAGATGAACTTAACCATAGGTTTTTTAACTTAATTTTTTGTTTGTTGCAGCATACTTTTTGAAACACCACCTAAAACTCTATATTTGAAATAAGGAATTTTTAAATTTCTATCATCCAGCAATCTGCAACTTCTTAGGTAGAAAATTCACAAATAACAAACCCATCAAAGATGAAAAACCCGCAATGATGAAAATGTATTCACCTGAAACTTGTTCCCAATATTGCCCAGCCAAAATACTTCCAGATGCAACACCAAGCCCCCACATTGTGCTATACAGTGCTTGCCCTCTGCCCTGTAATTTTGCATTAAAATTCTCCAAAATGATTCGCATTGCAATAATATGAAATAAACCAAAACTAAATGAATGAAAACATTGGGAAATAAATTGAATATAGAAATGGTTCGGAAATAACCCTACAAGCACGAATCTTATACAAGTCATAATTAGACACAATGCAACTAAATTTCGCCATGAAAAACGATTTAGAAAAAAATTGGCATAATTAAACATAATAATTTCTGCAATCACGCCAACTGACCATAAAAAACCAATTTGGGTTGTACTATATCCCGCAAATTTCAAATAGTTACTATAGAAACTATAGAATGGTGCTTGCGAAAAAAGAATAATAAATTCAATGATAAAGAATGCTGCAATGATAGGTTTTTTAAGTATGGGGAGTAAAGGTTCTAAGTTTTTTTGTGAACTGGGGGCTGAGTTTGGTTCTTTGATTGTAAATGACCAAATAAATGCTGTAAATGCGATACATAACAACATCATAGGTAAGTATTTGATATCGACAATATCTAATATTGCTCCAATACTAAATACACCGACAATAAAGCCAATTGAGCCCCATTTTCTAATTTTCCCATAAGATTCAGTATGTTTATCACCTAACCAAAATAGTGTAACGCCTTCAAATTGCGCCAATATTGCATTTTGGAAAAAACTAAAAATAAGCATAAGTAATGCAATCGATTGCATATTATTGGGAATGATGAAAATTAGAAACCAAATGATCGCCTCCATCCATGTCGCAATACGAACCAATAGCATTCGTTTACCCGTTTTATCTGCAATAAAGCCCCAAATAAAGGGCGCAAATATACGGGTTAAAATTGCGATAGATGAAAGTAGACCTATTTCTTTGTAGTTAAAGCCCTGATCTTGTAGGTATAAGCTCCAATACGGTAGAAATGTACCAACGATAGAATAGTACCAGAAGTAAAAACCAGCCAAACGGTGATGAACGCTGAATTGCATCATTGAAGTATTAAAACCTAATCAGAACATGAATATTATAAAATAGTTCTGCATATAGCGTAGGATTAAACATTCGAAACTATTATTTTAGCGGTAACTTTTATTGCCACCTAAAACAAAATGCTAAAAAGTAATTCCTAAAAATATATTTCAATTATTTTCAATAAAAACCTCAATCAATCCATTCACTTCCGCAGGCTTTTCCGCATGTAACCAATGCCCAACATCCTCAACTACGGCTATTTTTGCATTGCTAAATTGTGTTTGTATTGCTTCAAAATGCTCTGGTCTTGAAAGATACGGTGAATTACCGCCCTTAATAAATAAAGCAGGTATCGTATTTGTAGTCTGATTATCCCAACTAATAATATCTGAATAATGATTAAACAAAGCCTGAACATTAAACAACCATGTTCCTTTGTTAAAGGATTTTAGTAAGAATTGAATGACCATTTCTTCTTTTAAATACTGGCGCATGATCTCAGTTGCATCTTTACGAGATTCAATATGAGCATTTTCTACCGCAAATAATGCTTTAAAAATTTGATCATGATGGTTTTCTTGGTATTCAAAAGGTGTCATATCTAAAACAATTAATTTTTTCATGTGACTTTGCGCTGATTCTTGCATTAAATCAGCAAGTTTCATTGTAATTTTGCCACCCATAGAATGACCAATGACAATGAAATTTTGAATATTCAAATGATCAATGGTTTCTAAAATATCTAAAGCCATCAGCTGATAATTCATATCATCCGTATGTTGTGAATGACCATGATTACGAACATCTATTTGTAAAATATTATATTTATCTTGAAATGCACGTGCAATAATTCCGAGATTAGTCAAACTACCAAATAAACCATGAATCAATACCAATGTCGTTTGTAGACTCACATCTGTAGGTTGAACTTGATCGTATTGATAATTGAGTAACATGAATACCTTCCAAAACTATATATTTCCTGCATTCTATGATGACTAGAATGAGCTTAGGGAACAATAACATTATGTTTATTTTACTAAATATTCACATTCAATAAATAATCAAAAGGTATATGTATTTTCATACATATACCTTTTGATTATTTAAAAAATTTAATACTGATTCTATTTAGGCTATTTAACCTTTACTACTATTAGTTATTGATTTAATAGAGTTTTAACGTTCTCACCCATTTGCTGTTTGGTCGCATTTTTACCTGCAAATTCCTTAGCTTGTTTCATGAATTGCATGTAATGTGCTTTTTTATCATCATCTTTTTGTCGTGTAAATTTTAAACCCAAGACTTCATTTTGCTGAAAAGCATTGTCCCAAGCAGCTCTTACTTCTGCCCAATAGGCTTTATTTTTTTCCCAATAATCATAAGCAGGTTTAAAATCGGTTTTGGTGACACGTTCATAATTATTCAAACCTAATGCAGCTGCTCAAGCTGATGGATTACAAGCCCAACATGTTTTATTAGCAGCTAACCCAAATGCAGCAAGTGTAATTCGTGGTAATAAAGCCAATAGCTATGCCCGACTCCATTTAAAATCAATTACCTATGCAGATCCAACCAATAATGCCAGTTTAACAACATGGACATTTGAATTTGATATTCAGTCTGCAAAATAAAAATATCTAAGTCATTATTAAAAACGGAACAAATGCTCCGTTTTTTTATTGCTTTAAACTCTAAGTTGACCATTTTCCAACTCAATATAAGCTAAAGTTGAATAAATTATTCAAATTATTCGTGAATCTGCTGTTGAGTCAACCTTCGTATTCGCTATATGATCAGACATGAATTTCTTCGTTTGATTTAGGACTTTAGACCATGTTTCAACATGTAGATCCTTATGCGGGTGACCCGATCCTTTCTTTGATGGAAGCTTTTGGTAAGGATGAACGAACTAATAAAGTGAATTTAAGTATTGGTCTTTATTATAATGAGGACACGATTGTTCCTCAACTTGAAGCGGTTAAAACAGCTTTGAAAAATATTGAACCAAGTAATGACAAAGTAAAACTGTATTTACCTATGGATGGTTCAAAGTCTTATAACGAAGCAACACAAAAGCTTGTTTTAGGTCAAAATAGCCAAGCCTGCAAAAATGGTCGTGCAGTGACGATTCAAACTCTAGGTGGTTCTGGTGCATTAAAAGTTGGTGCAGATTTCCTGAATAAATATTTCCCAGATTCAGATGTTTGGGTAAGCCAACCAACGTGGGAAAACCATATTGCGATTTTTAATGGTGCAGGTGTCAAGTCGCATTTCTACCGTTATTTTGATGCTACAAGTAATGGTGTAGATATTGAAGGAATGTTGCAAGATTTAAAACAAATTCCTGCGAAAGGTATTGTTTTACTTCACCCTTGCTGCCACAACCCTACTGGTGCAGATTTAACTCCTGCCGAGTGGGATCGTGTTATTGAAGTACTCAAAGCAGGTGATTTAATTCCATTCCTCGATATTGCTTATCAAGGTTTTGGTCAAGGTTTAGAAGAAGATGCCTATGCAATTCGTGCTTTAGACCAATCTGGCATGAACTTTATTGTGAGTAATTCATTCTCTAAAATTTTCTCACTCTATGGTGAGCGTGTCGGTGGTTTATCATTTATTTGTGATGACCAAGCAACTGCGCAAAAAGTTTTAGGTCAATTGAAAGCGACTGTGCGCCGAATCTACTCTAGCCCACCAACAACAGGTGCTTTAGTTGTGGAGAATGTATTAAACACAGCTACTTTGACTGAAAAATGGCATGCTGAACTTCAAGAAATGCGTGAACGCATTATTCAAATGCGTGAATTGTTAAAAGCAAAATTAACAGCAGCTTTACCTGAACGTAATTTTGACTATCTAACAACACAGCAAGGTATGTTTAGTTATACGGGTTTAACCGCTGAACAAGCCGATATTTTAAAAGATAAATATGCGATTTATTTACTTCGTAGCGGTCGTATCTGTGTTGCTGGTTTAAATCTTAAAAATATTGATTATGTTGCAACATCTGTAGCAGAAGTAATTAAAGCAACTGCTTAACTTGTTGATGGGTTAATTTATTCATTTATAATCAATCGCTAAGAACCCTCTTTTGAAAAATGGAGGGTTTTATTTTTATGACCTAGATTGTTTAATCTATGTTTTAGTTGACATGTCACTGTATTTTTATACAATATAAATTCTTAAACCTTTTCTAAAAAGAGTAACGCCAATGAAGTAAGTCATTTTCTCATCAATTTTATTTTTAAATTTTTGATGTGCAAAATAGATGACACTTTATTGCTAATCTCCTCCTGTATTTTTCGCAATATCTCTAATAACGCTTTGTTATTTATAGTATTTATCTAACTATTTTGTACATCCTCACACTTTGAGGATTCTTATGACACAACAAGCTTGTATCATTTCAAATTTGAGTTTGGCCTTCCCTACTCAAACTATGTTTGATCAACTAAATTTTGTGCTTTTTTCAGGACAAACTTCAGCATTGATTGGTCGTAATGGTTCAGGGAAATCATTACTTTTTAAACTTTTACACTTTCAAAACACCTCAGAAGAGACCGTAAATATACCTTATAACGGTCAAATTGCATGGCATATGCAGCATGACTATTTACCACAATTACAACGTCTAACTGCTAAAACCATCGCTGAAGCTTTAGAAATTGAACATTTCTATGCAGCATTTCAACGTATTGAGAATAATACTACTAATTTTGAAGATTATGATTTAGTTGAAAATTGTTGGGATTTACCAGTAAAGTGGCATAAAGTTTTGCTGAATGCTCAACTCCCAACAGATTTAAGTTGTCCAATTCATCAGTTGAGCGAAGGTCAAAAAACCAAATTAGCGCTATGTCGTTTATTTTTAAAGCAAGATCATTATTTACTTTTAGATGAGCCAAGTAATCATTTAGACCATACATCCAGAAAGTGGTTAATAAAATCCATTCAAGCACATACAGCGGGTGTTTGCGTGATTAGTCACGATCAACAACTTTTGAATCAAGTGCAGCATATTTATGCTTTAAATGAACTTGGCTTACAGCATGTTTTAGGAAATTATGATGATTATATTCTGCAATATCAGCAACAATTCAGCGCTTTAGAAAAATCAATTCATCAAGAAAAAAGTGAGTTGAAACAAATAAAGCAGCAGCAACATGAAAGCCTAATGAAAGCACAAAAACGACAACGTAAAGGTCATCAATTACGTGAGTCAAATTCTCAAGCAAAAGTCTTACTCGACTTTAAAAAAGAAAAAGCTGGACAAAGTTATGGCAAATTAAAAGCGCAACATATCCGTAAACACGAAGAAGCTGAAATAAACTTGCAGGAAAAACAAGTAAAATTTGAAAAAATTAAACAACAAAAATTTGAATTTCAATTTAAGACATCTAAGCAAGGTGAAGTTCTGAGAATTTATGATTTACAACTGCCCTTTGGATCTACTCAAAAAATCAACTTTTCCCTCAATGCAGGTAATAAGATTCACTTGAAAGGAGAAAACGGTATTGGTAAATCAACATTATTAAAATCCATACAGGAAAACTCACAAGACTCAGACATTTACAAGTCAGGTAATAGTCTTTATTTAGACCAAAATTTTAGTTTTCTAAATGATGAGCTTTCTGTATTGGATAATTTAGCACGTTTTAATTCGAATATTTTGGAGGTTGAATGGCGTAATTTATTGGGACAATTACGTATTCGCCATGAGAAGTCTTTATTAAAATTAGCGCAACTTAGCGGTGGTGAAAAATTAAAAGTGGCATTATTGGCAATAAGCCATAGTCAACAAAATATTGATCTTTTACTTTTAGATGAACCAGAAAACCATCTAGATATTGAATCTAAACAACTACTAGCTCAAGCCATTATTCAATTTCAGGGTGCGGTTATATTGGTTTCACATGATCATCTATTTGCAGAACAATGTGGAATACAAGAGGAATATCTATTGTTACCTTAGCGCTTGAATCTAATATTTAAAAATAAGTAAATGATTGAATAGAAATAATATTTTATTCAATCATTTTAAAATATTAGCCACAAGATGCTTGGATAATTTTATGGCTAACTGGATCTACGGTTACAGTGACGCGCTCCATACGATAATCCATCGTTACTGGCTGATTTGGCGAAACTTTTCGAACAATACTTGCTTGAGTGGATTGTTTAATTTTAGCTTCAGACATATCATTTTTCCCAACCAATTGAGCCGCTTTTGCTGCAACACATTCACTTGGTTTGCTTGGCTTTGTTTCACTTGGCAGCATCGTTGAACATGCAGAGACTGACAATGAGAGCATTGCTAAAATCACGATATTTTTCATCAATTACTTTCTCTCCATTTTTCTTTGAAAGAATACCATAACAAAAAAGTATTATTTAAGAAAATAAATATATAAAACTTATACACTTGCAGATCATTTCTGTACAAAATAATCAGTGATATTATGCATATCACTGGTACTTATTTGACGTAATTTACAATTCTGTATTAGAAATTAATCACGGTACGAATCGATTTTCCTTCATGCATTAAATCAAATGCTTCATTGATTTTATCTAAGCCCATGGTGTGTGTAACAAATGGAGCAAGTTGAATATCACCTTTCATTGCATCTTCAACCATCCCCGGAAGTTGGCTACGACCTTTCACGCCACCAAATGCGGTTCCCATCCATTTACGTCCTGTTACCAGTTGGAATGGGCGTGTTGAAATTTCTTGCCCTGCACCTGCAACACCAATGATGATGGATTGTCCCCAACCACGATGTGCGCACTCGAGTGCTGAGCGCATCACATTGGTATTGCCAATACATTCAAATGAATGATCTACGCCCCAACCTGTCATTTCTACAATCACTTGTTGGATCGGTTGTTCATAATCTTTAGGATTTAAGAAATCAGTTGCACCAAACTCTTCAGCTAGTTTGAATTTTTCAGGATTAGTATCAACCACAATAATACGCCCAGCTTTCGCTTGATGCGCACCTTGCACAACAGCTAAGCCAATACCGCCTAAACCAAATACTGCAACTGAATCACCTTGTTGAACTTTGGCTGTGTTGTGGACAGCACCAATTCCTGTGGTAACGCCGCAACCCAATAAACACACATGCTCTGGATTTGCTTCAGGGTTAATTTTTGCCAATGAAACTTCGGCAACAACGGTATATTCACTAAACGTAGAACAGCCCATATAATGGTAAATAGGTTCGCCATTATAAGAAAAACGTGTTGTACCATCGGGCATAACACCCTTACCTTGTGTGGCGCGAACCGCAGTACATAAGTTGGTTTTGTCAGATTTACAAAATAAACATTCGCCACATTCTGCTGTATAAAGTGGAATAACGTGATCACCAACATTGACCGATGTCACGCCTTCACCCACTTGAATGACGATACCTGCACCTTCATGCCCTAGAACCGCAGGGAATACACCTTCTGGATCATCCCCAGATAAAGTAAAAGCATCTGTATGGCAAACACCTGTATGGGTAATTTTGACAAGAACTTCCCCTTTTTGTGGTGGTGCAACATCAATCTCAACAATTTCCAGAGGTTTTCCCGGTGCAAAAGCGACCGCAGCGCGTGATTTCATTGCTTTAATATCCTTTAGATACAATTATAAATTTAACGAATGATCAACAGTAACCGTTTTAACTTTACTGATTCAAGTCAAAAGTAATGCTATGATAAATTTAATAAGTAAACATCAATGAAAAAGATGACAAGATTCATAACTTTAGCCCTATTTCCCATACTATTCACCTTAACTGGATGTAGTTTGCCTATGAATGAATCAAAACAACAACAAACAATAATGGTACATCACAAACATTGGATTACAGATCGCAATACAGAAATTATGCTGAATGAAGGCAAGACTGCATATTTAGCTATGAATGATGCATTCCAAAGTATAGCATCTCGTATTCATCTCATTCGTAAATCCAAATATTCACTTGATTTACAATACTATATTTGGGCTGATGATTTTATTGGTCAATTAATGTTAAGTGAGTTGCTCAAGGCTGCTGATCGTGGCGTAAAAGTTCGTTTAATCATTGATGATCAAAATGGAACAAAGATTGACGATCAATTAAGTGCACTTATCGCACATCCAAATATCTCTATAAAATTTTATAATCCCTATAAGTTTAGGCATTTTCGTGTTGTAGATTATATTTTCAGATTCAATCGAATTAATTATCGTATGCATAATAAATTGATTATTGCAGATGGTGCGATTGCGGTCACAGGTGGACGAAATATTAGCAGTGAATATTTCGATGCGAGTGAATCTTTTCAATTTACAGATATGGATATTTTATTTTTTGGCAATGCAGTCCATCATGCAAATCAAGTATTTACAGATTTTTGGAATTTTGAACTCAGCTATCCTGTCGAGCAATTTATTGCCAAAGGTAACCAACAAGATTTACTGACGTTACGACAACATTATTTAGAATTAGAACATTCAAAAAATCCAACAGATCATAAAGTTGATTTAGAACAAGAAGAACTTGCTAATGAATTGAATCAAAATAAGATCAGTTGGGCTTTTGCAGAGTTTTTAGCAGATTCTCCAAAAAAATCTTTAGGTCAAGCACATGGTGATGAATTGATTTCACATCAAATACACAATCATTTAGGTGATCCAAAACAAGAAATGGATTTGATTGCCGCTTATTTTGTTCCTACAAAAAATGGCGTGAATTTTCTGAGTCAATTTCCCAAACAAAATGTGAATGTTCGTATTTTGACGAATTCATTTGTTGCCAATGATGTTGCCTTAGTTCATGCTTTTTATCAGAAATATCGTATGGATTTACTTAAAAATGGGGTCAAACTTTATGAGTTTAAACCCTATATTGAACGTAAACGTCGTACTTGGTATGAAGTTGTCACGGGTAATGTCATTCCAGAAAAAGGTAAAAGTAAATCGAGTTTACATGCAAAATTTATCGATATTGATGACAAAGTTTTTATTGGTTCTTTCAATCTAGATCCACGCTCTTTTAACTTGAATACTGAGGTTGGATTAGTCGTAAAGTCGAATCAACTACAAGAACAAGTTTCGTATTTACTTGATCGAACACTTCTAACTGTAGCTTATGAACTCAAATTGAATAATAAAGGTGAAATTGTTTGGTTTGATCATCGTCCAGATGGCAAAGTGATTGAATATAAGGTAGATCCGCAGACAACTCGCTTCCAAAGATTAATGATGCATAGTGTTTCTTATTTGCCAATTGAATGGATGATGTAAATCTAATGTCATTACATTGTGATTATGAAATTGGACGTTCACTAGATTCTATACATTCGAATAAGCATAAGCCTTTTTCATCTTTAATCAGCTCTATATTTTTAAAACCAGCATTTTTTAAGCTTTGAAAATGTTCTTTTTTTGACATATAAAGTTGATTATTTTGCATCGCATCAGGTGCAAAAATATGATCACAAACAAAATAAACCGTTTGATTTTTACATAATTTTTTAACTTGTTGATGAAAATTAATTGCATGAGCTTTATGTCGTAACTCATGTAAAGCTTGGTGAATAATGACAACATCAAATTGCCCTAAATCTTCAAACCATCCCTCTTGTTTAA
The DNA here is from genome assembly GCF_048552595.1 of Acinetobacter psychrotolerans. Classification (NCBI taxonomy): domain Bacteria; kingdom Pseudomonadati; phylum Pseudomonadota; class Gammaproteobacteria; order Moraxellales; family Moraxellaceae; genus Acinetobacter; species Acinetobacter psychrotolerans. The sequence continues at coordinate 237,755 of NZ_JBIMDK010000002.1, forward strand.
AATCGATCAATCGAAATGTTGCACGATTTAACTCACGAGTAAGTAACTTACTTTTTGATAGTTTGTGCATTGCATTTGAAAAGTCTGCTGCTGTGTAGCGAATATCTGGACAATGTTGAAGCAAATATTTTGCAAGAAAACCTGGACCCGAGCCAATATCTAAAATCTGGATATTTTCTATATTTAAATTATTGATTTTATGTACATACATATCAAAAAAATCGTATCGCCATGGACGTTTAATATTGGCTTCATTTGCCCACTCCATAGCATCTTTCGGATTTCTTAAATCGATTGGACTAGGAACTTCTTGTATTTTCATAACTTTCACTTTATTGGTTTTATCATATCTTTAATTTTAAATATTTGGATATTTTTTAATCCATACACTGAATTTAATCATAAAATCAATAGAGTCTGATATTTGAAAGATTGTATTTTAACTTTGCAACGGGGTATTTTTAAGATAATAAATTGCGTCTTCTAATACATCAAATACTTTTTTATCAATACATTGTGCAACATTAAAACGCATAAAATTTTCTGCACCTTCCGACTGGCTAAACGCATTTCCAGGTGCAAGAATCACATCATTTTTAAGACAATATTTAGACAACTCGGAAGCTAAAATACCCTGAGGTAATTTACACCATAGAAAAATTCCTGCTTTGGGAATGATCCATGGATGAATATCCAAAAGTGCTAATTTATAAATGGTTTCATTCATGACTTTAATAAGTTGTTTTTTAAGCCACTCTATGTGTTTTAAATAACTACTGTCCATTAATGCCAAATAAATGATTTCTGCATTTAAATTACTATGGCTAAAATTTGTCGCAATACGTAAATCGATTAATGCTTGAATTCGTTGAACGTTTGCAACGATATAGCCGCAACGTACTGCTGCTGAAAGTGTTTTGGTAAAACTACCAATTTGAATCACAGTATTCAACCCAGCTAAAGCTGCATAGCGAGGCGCATATTGATATTCAAAATCTGCAAATATTTCATCTTCAATAATGGTCAAATTGGCGAGTTCCGCTAGCTTCGCAATTTGAAATGCCGTTTGAATAGACAAACTTCCACCTGTGGGATTATGAATCGCAGAATTGGTTAAATAAATTTTTGGTTTTAAATTAAGCGCTTGTTTAAAATGCTCAATATTCGGGCCATTTTCTGTGAAAGGAATTGCAATTGCATTTAAATGATGGGCTTTGACCAACGCTTGAAAATTAAAATAACAAGGATCATCGATCAGAATCACATCACCGGCTTGTAGCAATAACCGAAAAATTAAATCAATCGATTGTGTAGCAGAATCAGTAATTAAAACTTGATTAGATTCTATTTTTAAATCATGGCTTTGTTTGCGCCGTGTAATTAATTGTCTCAGCCCGACATGCCCATTCGGTACAGCATAATCAATCAGCAATGCTGTTTCAGACTTTGCCGCTTGTTTTAATGCCTTGCGAACAGTTTGTTCTGGCATCCAACTACTAGGCAGCCAACCACAACCTGGTTTTAAAACTTCAGGCTTTGCATCTAAAGATTGTCGTGAAATCCAAAGCGGATCAATTTCTCTTAAATATTGTACTTTGAGTTCAGTCATTGGCAGCGTTACTATTTTCCCAATGACAAAATAACCTGCGCCTAACCGTGACTCCAACAATCCTTCAGAAACCAAACGTGTATAGGCTTCTACAATGGTAGAAACAGAATAATTTAATTGCACAGCCAATTGACGTACAGATGGTAAACGTGAACCCGCTATCAAACTTTTATTGGCAATTTGTGCTTTGACTACGTCGATTGCAATATCAATTTTAGTTTTAGCCATTTTTTTCTTTAAAATTCGGAATGATTCAGCATAATCATTTTTAGAAAAACTTTCAAATATTCATGAAATTGTATTGGTTAAATGACCAATACAGTTTTTACAAACTGTTCTGAATTGTATATATAAGCTTATCCAGCAAATTGCTTTAATCCATCGACATAGTTATCGGTTTTTACGAGCATCTGGACATGGATCGAATTTCACAAGGTTGGCTGAATGGTTTTATTGGTGTCGTCATTTTTGCAGGTTCATTACCTGCAACACGTATAGGTGTTATGGGATTTACACCTGAATTTTTAACAACTTCACGTGCCGCAATTGCAGGAAGCATCGCATTGATTTGTTTGATTATATTCAAGCAATCTAAACCGAATTGGCAACAGTTTAAAGGATTAATCATCGTTGCTTTAGGTGTTGTTATTGGTTTCCCATTATTTACGGCACTGGCTTTACAAACTGTGACTTCTGCACATGCAATTGTTTTTGTGGGGCTTCTCCCATTATCTACAGCATTTTTTGCCGTACTGCGTGGTGGTGAAAAACCAACAAAGCTTTTTTGGATCTTTGCAACTTTAGGTAGCAGTTTAGTCATTGGCTTTATGCTGTATGAAAATAAAAGTTTAAGTGTTCATCTTGGCGATTTATACATGCTAGCTGCAATTCTTGTATGTGGTTTGGGATATGCTGAGGGTGGTAAATTATCAAGAAAATTAGGTGGTTGGCAAGTGATCTGCTGGGCTTTAATCGTAGCTTTACCCATAATGCTCGTTTGCAGCTTATACTATTTTCCACATGATTTTTCTAATGTAACGTGGAAAGAAAATCTAGCACTTATTTATGTATCATTGTTTAGCATGCTCTTTGGATTTATTTTTTGGTACAAAGGTCTGGCCTTGGGCGGAATTGCAAAAGTTGGACAAATCCAGCTAATTCAACCCTTTATCGGCTTAGTATTATCAGCTATTTTATTGGGCGAACATGTGAGTTTGAGCATGATTATTGTGAGTGCTGCTGTTGTTGCGTGTGTTGCGATGGCGAAAAAATTTGCTTAAAAATATTATTCAATTTAATGATGAAATGGACGCAAAATTTATTTTGATTCGAAAATGGTTTACTTGATTATGTCTGTTCAACTAAACCAATTTCTTCAAATAAAGCTTTATATGCTTCTGCTTTAAGATCTAATGCCAATGGATAAGCTCTTGAAGAGGATGGCATCCGAAATAACGTCACATTTCGACCTGCAAATTTTGCCTGAGAAGAATAACCAATTTGAGGTTTTTCTGTACCTTCAGGCATAGATAGCATCAGAGTATCTGTTGCTTTATCACCAGTAGTCATCATGTTTTGGCAATCAGGCATCTGATCTAAAAGCATTTTTAAATTTGTAGGTGTTTCGATGTGTAAAAACTTATCCGATGCATTGCCTTTTAAACGTATGACTTGGTAAGCCGTGTCAAAAATTGCAATGCCCTTTTCTGTTAAGAAGTCACGAATCAATTGCTCTTTAAAATTCTTATTGGGTAAATCTAGAAAGTAATTTTTATCATGAAAGAAAATTAAGCCAAATATCCGCCACATATCATTTTGATAATTTGGATAATAAAAATCCATTTTCCAACGTGTTTTAGGCGGTGGAAAACTTCCCAACATCAAAAGCTTAGCATTTTGGGGTAAAAATGGCTGAAGTGGATGGGTTTCTATGGTTTGTTCTGACATGGATTAACTTACATTTTAAACAGATGAATATTTTATCTATAACTATCTGATTTGCCAATTTTTAACTTGTTAAAGCAGAATTTATATACTTAGACAATGTATTTACTCAGTATAAATTTATTCTAATACATCATCAGAAATGACCTCTGATTTTCTTCGCAATTTCGCCTGCCCAAAGTTGATAAATTTCTTTACTCGGATGAAAACCATCTTTCGCCATTTCTAAATTTAAGACTTTAAAATGCGCTAAATCAAATTGAATAAATTGATAATTTGGTTTTGAATCTACAAACCTAGCCAATTGATTATTCATTTCACTAGAATATTGCCCAAATAACCATCCTAAAGGGTTTGGTAATGCTGGAAATAAATTCATTGTAGGAACACCTGTGGCTAAAATCATCAGAGGAGAAAATCTAGTTTCAATTTCTGCATAAAACCTTTTTTGTTGCTTGATCCAACTTTTCGGTGAAATAAGTTTCGTCACATCGTTTACGCCAGCAGAAGTGATCACGACATCAAACTGCTGATGCTCAAGTAGCTTTGTTCTTTCTAAAATTTGTAAAGTCGTATCGCCTGTTTTAGCTTCCAGTTGATAATAAATAGAAAAATTCTGCTTTAATTCATGGATTAAAGAACCCAACAAAGCATCTTGCTGATGTTCAACACCCACTCCTGCTGCGGCCGAATCTCCTAAAATCAAAATGGATAAAGCTTTCCCTTGACCAATATTCCCTTTGCGATTGCCTTCAGCCTCTGGTAGACGAGGTGTGTTTTTCTTGACTTGATAACCTTGAATAATAAGGGCAGGAATTAATGCAATTGTAGACAGTTTTAGCAGCATTTGAGAATGATCATTATGAAGACAATAGATTAATTAATATCATAGCGAAATCACCAGATCAGTCATATTAAAATATAATGACTGGATAGATTTTTACGATCATTTAAGTTTTTTTGCAGAAATTTATTTGGCTAAATCTATAAAATTTAATGCAAAAGCAAAAATAAAGGTGCCAATAAATTCAAAAATTAAAATCCAATATTTTTTATTTTTAGAAATCAGATGCGCGTTGTATGTTCCTATTAAAATGATTGCAGCATACATAAGCATTTGAGTATCATTGATTTGCAAAAGGCATTGTGAAATCTCACATTGCTGATCAAAGAAAAATAAATACGATATACGTGCAAGGAAAACTAAAAATGTCGTAACCACAAAACCAATCAATATCACCATACATTTTTACTCTTTATGTTTATCAATATTTGAAAATACGACGTACTTATTTTAAAACTTAATTTTTAAAACTCAGCATAAATATCAAGGCTCTTATGAACCTTGATATAGGTTTTGTGTTTAGCACAATACATGATTTTTGAGTTAATTAGCCCAATTTATTCACAATTTTTAATGGCAATATTTTCATTGCTATACTTAAAGGTAACCAAGGCCACTGCGGTACATAAGCTTTCACAGGCTCTTTTTCAATAGCTTTGGCAAGCAAATGTGAGCCGGTTTTTTCATCAACTTCAAAAGGTAGTTTTTTTGCGCCTTCGTTAATTTCGGTACGAATATAACCAGGGAAAATAGTTGAAACTTTAATTTTCGTATCCAAAAATTCAGCACGAATCCCTTCAGCCAAATGTGCGACAGCTGCTTTACTTGCACCATAAGCTGTTAAATGTTTTGGCATGCCACGAATCGCACTCATAGATGAAATAATCACCAAATGACCAAGCTTCTGTTCACGGAAAATTTCAATAGCGGCTTCAGCTTGTGCCAATGCTGAGATAAAATTAGTTTCTACAGTGACACGGTTTATTTCAAATTTACCACTGCCAATACGACGACCATCACCTATGCCAGCATTGACAATAATACGATCTATTGTGCCAAACTCTTGTTTAAACTCACGAAAAACTTGAAACACTTGGTCGTAATGAGTTACGTCCAAAACCTTGGTAATCACTTTCACACCGTACTTAGATTCAAGTTCTTGCTTTAATGCTTCAAGACGTTCAAGTCGTCTTGCACAAACAGCTAAGTTATAGCCTTTTTGTGCAAATTCACGTGCCATCCCTGCACCAATCCCTGAACTTGCACCTGTAATTAAAATTGTTTTAGCCATCAGACATTACCTTTATATTTTCTTTTCAATTGTTGTCCATTTCAAAAAAATTCGCTTTTAGATCCACGTCAGTAATGCTGGATCTTCAGCTTTTAAATAATGATGTTCATTTAAGCTCAACAATTGAGGCTCATTCCCAACCAATCTAAGTGTCGTAAAGCTGGTATTGGCAACTGCCCAATTTAAAGCAAAAGTACGACCTGGATTCAGCTCGAGTAATTTACCAACAGCAACCGAAATAACACCGCCCGAGGTAAAAACCACAGCATAGCGTGGTTTGGTTTTCGCCAATTCATCGCATAAATTTTGCAATGCTGTTTCTACACGGTTTTTAAAATCTGGCCAAGATTCATCATATTCATGATGATATTCACCATCCGTCCAACGCCCAATTGCACCTTCAAATATTTTCGCTAAATATTCACGTGGACTATTTTCCTGCTCAACATCTTGTTTAAGCAAATGTGGTTGATTAAAACGTGGATCATATTGTGCAAAAACTTGTTGATGGTTAAATTCATCCCATGCACTGTCTGTTACAAGATTTGAATCAGGAAAACTTTCCGCCAATGCAATATTGGCAGTTTGTTGATGGCGCTGCATTGATCCTACAACGACATAGGGTGCTTCTTTTAAAATTTTATCCAAATATTGTCCCAATACTTTGGCTTGTAATTCACCATTAGGAGAAAGCTTGTCATAACTTTCTGCACCAAACGAAGCCTGTCCATGACGAACCAAATAGATCGTGGTCATTTTGCTAAAATTTCCTTCAATTTTTCCATGTATTTGTGTGCAAGCGCATTCGCTTCAAGTTTATGTAAGCCGATCAATTTTAAAGCGCGAATATGAATCGCGTGAATAACAATCCAAAAATCTTTAAATGCTTGATTATTCGTTTGTTTATGATAATAACGATAATAAATTTGTTGTGCGATAACAGCTAAACGGAATAATCCAAACACTTCATAAAATGTCCAATTTTCTGTCTGTAATCCTGTTTTTTCTAAATAATAATCAACCACTTGTTTACGGGTAAACATACCTTTTAAATGGGTAGGTTGGCGACGTGTAGATTTGAAAATTTGACTATCTGTATCTTCAACCCAATACGCTAAGGCTGAACCTAGATCCATCAATGGATCACCAATAGTAGCCATTTCCCAGTCTAAAACACCAATCACTTTTGTCGGTTGTTGCGGATCAAGAATCACATTATCAAAGCGCCAATCATTATGAATCACACAACTGCTTGAATCTTCTGGAATATTTTCATGAAGCCATTTCCGAACAAACTTAAAACTGGGTACATTTATGGTATGGGCCTTTTCATAACGCTGATCCCAACCTTCAACTTGACGACGACAATAACCATCACCTTTGCCTAATTTTTCAAGCGCTGTACCTTGGTATGGGACCTGGTGTAATTCAATCAATTTATCGAGAACATTCACACATAATTCATGTGCTTCCGTCTCACCAAATTGTAATTCAACAGGAAGTTTTGCACGTGGAATAATACCTTCAATACGCTTCATGACATAGAAATCACAGCCAATCACAGACTCGTCTTGACACAATGCCACCATTTCAGGGAGGACGGGATAAAAAGGTACTAAATTCTTTTGAACATTGTATTCACGAGCCATGTCATGGGCAGATTTGGCTTTTGTACCTTTAGGTGGGCGACGTAAAATTAAATCGACATTGTCATATTTTAAACGATACGTCCAATTCGATGCGCCACCAGAATATTGGGTCACTTGAACATGACCGTCTAAGTCTACACCTTGTGCTTTTAACCAAGTTTCAACTGCCAAGATATCAAGTTCTTCACCGTCTCTTACGTTCCCACCTACATCAATCACTGACATCATTTATTTCCCTGAATGTTTTAAGGTGTTCATCAGCTTTTACATTTTAAAATCTGAATTAATTTATAGCATTAAATAAAAGTAAAACTGCCTAAATTACATCAACAATTACAAATATTTAATAATCGAAAGTAAATAGGTTTCATCAGATTTCAATCATCTATGTTTGAAAATATCATCCATGTGAATGAAGCCTATTTAAATTACTTTTTACGTGAATCATAACCACGTTTTTTCAGTTCTAATTTTGCAATCATGCCTTTATGAACTTCATCAGGGCCATCGGCTAAACGTAAAGCGCGCGCTTGTGCGAAGAAACCTGTAAGCGGTGTATCTCTTGATAAGCCTGCACCACCGTGAATTTGCATAGCCATATCTACAACTTTTTCCAGTACAGATGGTGCAACCACTTTAATTGCAGAAATCTCGGTTAAAGCTGCCATATTGCCAAATTTATCCATTTTATAAGCAGCAAATAACGTTAACAAACGTGCTTGGTCAATTGCAACACGTGCTTCTGCAACACGTTCTAAGTTACCGCCTAATTTTAGAATTTCTTTACCAAAAGCAGTACGACTCATGCCTCGGTCAATCATCAATTCTAATGATTTTTCTGCTGCACCTATACAACGCATGCAATGGTGAATACGACCTGGACCTAAACGACCTTGTGCAATTTCAAAACCTTGCCCTGCACCACCAATAAAGTTTGTAACAGGAACACGTACATTATCAAAGCTTACCTCGCCGTGACCATGCGGCGCATCATAATCACCAAACACTGGTAACATGCGTTCAATTTTTACGCCTTGCGTATCTATAGGTACAAGAACCATTGAATGTTGATGATGACGATCTTTAGACGAATCTGGTGTATGTGCCATGAAAATAATAATTTTAGCATTTGGATCGCCTAAACCTGACGACCACCATTTTCGACCATTTAAAACTATTTCATCACCGTCGATCATCGCGGTTGCTTGCATATTGGTTGCATCGCTAGATGCAACAGCAGGTTCAGTCATACAAAAAACTGAACGAATATTTCCTGCTAAAAGTGGTGTGAGCCATTGTTCTTTTTGTTCTTCAGAACCATAACGCCACAATACTTCCATATTGCCACTATCTGGTGCATTACAATTAAAAACTGTTGGTGCAATTAAACTACGACCTGAAAGTTCGGCGATATGAGCGTATTCTTGTACAGATAAACCTACGCCTAATTCAAGATCAGGTAAGAACATATTCCAAAGCCCTGCTTTTTTGGCTTTATTTTTTAATGCTTCAAGTTGTAGTGGCCATTGCCACTTTGTCCAATCACTGCCCTGATTGAGATGATGTACTTCATTCCAAAAATCTGTTTCTACAGGTTCTATTTCATTGGTTATAAATGCTTTAGTCCGTTCTATAAAATCTTGTGCACGTGCAGATAACTCATACATAGCAAAATTCCTTAAAATAATGTGTATTTCTTGCTTTACAACACATTAACTTGAAAACTACTATGAACCCAATGATTTAATTCGATACTTCACTATGAATACTGTTCATAATAAAACAAACCTAGACATTGCGACTTTCCACCGTATCGATATCAATTTATATCCGCTTTTTATTGCGGTTTATGAACAAAAAAGTATCTCTAAAGCAGCGCAAATTTTGTGTATTACTCAATCTGCCGCGAGCCATGCCCTACAACGCTTGAGGCTACATCTTCAAGATGATTTATTTGTCCGTGCAGACAATAAAATGTTGCCTACACCATTTTCAGAACAGATCTACCAACCGATAAAAAATGCCTTATTCGCTATTCAAAATATTGCCAAACAAAAGCAAAGCTTTACACCAAATTTGATTCAGACATTAAAAATAGCGGTGCATGACGAAATCGAACCGATCATTTTCCCCCAATTAATCCATCATTTCCAAAAGTTAAATATGAATATCCAATTTTTAAGTAGTAAATTGGATCGTAAAAATGTAGTGTCTGATTTAGCTTCACAACAAATTGATTTTGTGATTGATTTAGAACAAAATCATGGTGAGAAAATCAATTTTAATCCATTGGTTAAAGATCATTTTGTGGTGTGTACACAACAAAAAATACTAAATTCGGAAAACTATTTATCAGCCCTGCATATAGGCGTATCTTCACGGCGCACTGGCATTTTATTAGAAGATATTTATTTAAATAAAAAACAATTTGCTCGGCAAATTTTTCTACGATGCCAGCATTATTCAACAGCTTTGCAAGTTTTACAGCAACATTCCACGGCGATGTTGACGATTCCAAAAACAATATTGTCTCATTTAAATCTTTCCGAAAATATTAAAATTTATGAACATCCTATTAATCTACCTCAATTGAATATGGGGATGTATTGGCATAAAGATTTGCAAGATAATTCAAGACATCAATTTTTAAGAGATGAAATTAATAAAATTTTTGCTTAGGCTATTTTGATGAATGTTTTGAGTGACTTTTTAATATTTTACGTGAAAATTGATCGGTGAATTTGCCATCTTTAAAATGCCATTGAATTTGATATGCCGACACAAAATTTCCAATAAAAATAGGTGATCTATCAATTGCTGTTTTTATTGTAAAATATCCTTTTTTTATTGACCAATCATAAGTGGAAATATTTAAAGGATATTCAATAACAACACCTGTTAATGAGTTGTTATAGACCCATTTTTGCGCCAATTTAAAACTAGAAAAAACAGCCGAGGTAAATACGGCGTTTTCCGCTCTAAATAAAAACACAGAAGAATGAGTCATTATACTACCCCTCGGTATAAAGCATGGTATTGATAAAATTTAATTTTTATTGGTATAAACTTAACATAATGATTGATGATTCCTCACAAAAATTATGTTCTAAATATGTCACATATTATTAATATTTATTGTTCAATTTCATGTTAAAAGCCGATGCCTTTCAAATACTATCAGAAATTTTTGGTGATTTATTGATAAAATTGCTTAGGCTATTTCATGAAACTATACTTTTTAAATCAAATTCTTGTATTTTTGGTTGTTTTTTGACTAAAATAGCGGCTATAAATTTAACACTTTCAATAAAAACAAACTTAAAAAGGCATATCATGAATCCATTTGACACCCCTTCGCCAATCATACAGTCGAATCAACACTATCCACAATTAGATCAAGATAACCCTTTGTCACCTAAAGGTCGCTTCACTCGCCTTTCATATTTAGCGTGGAATGCTGTTATTGGTTTAATATTTACTTTTGCATTTTTTGTTATCGTTTTGATTGGGTTTGGTGGTGCTTTTTTAGCAAAATCCAATGGTGCCGAAGTGCTCAGCCATCCCTTGGTCATCATCGCAATTATTCTTGGAATCATCACTTATATTGCATTAATGGTTTCGATGGTCTGTATTATGATCAGACGGTTACATGATCTGAATAAGAGCGGTTGGTTATGGCTTCTGATCTTTGTTCCTATTGTCTCATTATTCTTTAGTATTTATATATTTGTGGCACGTGGAAGCAAAGAAACGAATACTTACGGCGCATTCCGCCCTACAGAAATATCTGAAAAATATTTAGGGCTTGCTTATGCATGTTTCCTTGGGATCTTTGTTGTTCTTTATGCCGTCATTTTGTCATTTTGGATGATGAATCCCGAAAAATTTACAGAATCTATTCTACAGTCGAATTCTGCAATGATTGCAGATAGTGAATCAACTACTGATGAAGAAAATATGAACAATACCGAAATTAGCTCTGAAGATGCGATTACTACAGAAGAAGCGACTAGACAAACGACTGATACTGTAGATCATGTAAGCAGATGAATGATTGATAATATCAATTCTCTTATTCTAAAAGCCGTTATCCATGTATAGCGACTTTTTCTTTAAATCATATATTTTCAATTCTCACCATGATTGATCAATGGCATCTACTCAACAAAGATATTAACGGCGCAAAATTTAGACTCTTCTCCATTAGAATAGAAAATATTAAAAAATAAAAAGGAGGAATTTAATTCCTCCTTTTTATACGTCTCTAGAATGTTAATAAGCCCATTGAATCAACATTCTAAAAAATCCAGCAATAATTGCGAGTGTTATAAACCCACCTAACCATAGTACGATAAACCATTGATTTTGAGATAACTTCATCTGCAATACTTTCCGATTTTATTGGTTATTTAAATTTGCTTAGGCTATTTTACAACTTAAGCAAAAACTACAAAATTATCAGTCAAACTTAATGATAACCTTCCTCTCCAATACGAACTTTGTCACGGAAAACCCAATAAGACAGCCCTGTATAGATCAGAATGATCGGAATAAGAATCAAAGCACCAATCAAAGCAAATAACTGACTACTTTCAGGTGCAGCAGCCTCCCAAATGGTGATTGATGGCGGAATGACATACGGCCACAGGCTAATCATAAAGCCCGTGTAAGCGAGAAAGACCAAAGCTAATGTATATATAAAAGGACTTAGTTCAGCACGTTTTTTACATGCACGTAAGACAAGGAATGTAAATATCACCACTAAAATAGGTACTGGACTGAAATACATAAGTTGTGGTTGGCTGAACCAACGTGCTGCAATTTCAGGATGCGCCAAAGGTGTATAAATACTCACGGCGCCAAAAATAATAAACAAAGCAATCGTTAATTTAGGCATCAACTCATACATACGGTTTTGCAAATCAAGTTCAGTTTTTAAAATAAGCCAACCACATCCAAGTGCTGCGTAAAGAACAACAACACCGATGCCTGTAAAGATAGTGAAAGGTGTTAACCAATCTAATCCACCACCTACATACATATGATTTTCAACCTTAATACCTTGAATATAAGCACCTAAAATCATACCTTGCAAAAAGCTTGCTGCGATTGAACCGCCAATAAAAGCTTTATCCCATAAGTGTTTAGTACGATTGGCTTTAAAACGGAACTCAAATGCCACACCACGGAAAACAAGCGCAATGACCATCAGAATGATCGGCATATATAATGCTGATAAAACGGTGGCATAAACCATAGGAAAAGCAGCAAATAGCCCTGCTCCGCCTAAAACCATCCACGTTTCATTACCGTCCCAAACAGGAGCAACGGTATTCATCATCACATCACGTTCTTGTTGATCTTGAAAGAATGGAAAGAGAATTCCAATACCTAAGTCAAATCCATCTAAAACAATGTAAATAAACACACCGATTGCAATAATAACAATCCAAATCAAAGATAAATCAATCATTATTTGCGCTCCTGTTCATTATCCATTTCTGAATCTACACTTTCTTCAACACTACTCAGGGGACGCTTAGATGCCAGAATAACCGCTTCTTCACTATGAACCGCACCTTCAGGAGTCGCATAAATAAATTGTGGGCCTTTATGCATAAGTTTAAGCATGTAATAAATGCCGATCCCGAATACAACGCAATAAACCACCACAAATATGATTAAAGTAATTCCAACTTGTTCTGCCGAAACTGGGGATAACGCATCTTTAGTGCGCATGACACCATAAACTACCCACGGCTGACGTCCTACTTCTGTAGTGAACCAACCTGCGAGCAAAGCAATAAAACCAGATGGTCCCATAACGAAGGCAAAACGATGGAGCAATTTATTCTCATAAAGCTTACCGCCTTTACGAAGGAATAAAGCCATAAATGCCAATAAGATCATTAGCATTCCCATACCAACCATGATACGGAAACTCCAAAATACAACAGTAGAGTTAGGACGATCTTCAGGTGCAAACTCTTTTAAGCCTTTGACTTCACCATTCATACTATGGGTCATGATCAGGCTTCCTAGATTTGGAATACCCACCGCATACTTGGTTTCTTCCGCATCCATATCTGGAATACCGAATAAATATAAAGGCATACCCTCACCTTTATTGGTTTCCCAATGCCCTTCAATTGCTGCGAGTTTGGCAGGTTGATGCTTTAGAGTATTTAATCCGTGATGATCACCAATAAAGACTTGTAAAGGCGCAAGAATTAAAATCATCCACATTGCCATGGAAAATGATGTTTTTACCAATGCATCACGGCGACCTTTAAGCAAATGCCATGCAGCCGTTGCAGCAACCAATAAAGCAGATACTAAAAATGCAGCCGCAGCCATATGAGCTAAACGATATGGGAATGATGGGTTAAACACGATCGCAAACCAGTCTTGCGGAACAATAATGCCATTTTCAATGCTAAAACCTTGTGGTGTCTGCATCCAACTATTCGAAGAAAGAATCCAGAACATAGAAATACACGTTCCGACCGCCACCATTGTCGTTGCAAAAAAGTGTGCACGAGGCCCAACACGGCCCCAACCAAATAACATAATCCCAAGAAACCCTGCTTCTAAGAAAAATGCGCTGAGAACTTCGTACGCCAATAATGGGCCTGTCACTGAACCTGCGATACGTGAAAATTCACTCCAATTCGTTCCAAATTGATAGCTCATCACGACACCAGAAACGACGCCCATACCAAATGCAATAGCGAAAATTTTGACCCAAAACTTGAATAAGTCTTGATATACCGGATCTTTGGTCTTTAACCAACGCCATTCTAAAACGGCTAAAAAGCTAGCTAAACCAATAGAAATTGCGGGAAAAATAATATGAAAGGAAACAGTAAATGCAAACTGAATCCGTGCCAATTCAAGTGCAGTAAAACCTAAACTCATAGCACCACCTTATCCACATTCAATCCACGAGCGAACATATAGTTAAGTTGACCAAATAAGCGATTTTGCAATACTCCTAACTGCTCAATCGTTACTGATCGAATTTGATCTAAAGCATAGACTTGATCGCAATCAAACGTATGCAATATATTTATTGATGTTTTTTTCAACATAATTTTAGGGCGAATGAACCCAACGCTCTGAATAAAAACGTTTAAAAATAGATACATTTGTATATCTCTATATAAAATTTTATTTATTCGTAAATATTTAAAATTTATTCACGAGTGAAAATTAAAACTTATATAAAGCTTGGTGGGGCTCGCCCTTGAGGAATAAGATATAAGCGTTGAAGTTGAAAATAGACATGCTGAAAATTATTAGAAAATGCTAATAAACGAACTTGGATACGAAATAAAATCTCTTTCACGCCAAGTTCTGGCGGCATAGTCAAATGACCATAAAAAGTACAGTATGGGCACTGATGATTTGCATCATGCTGATGGTAATAATTGTTTTGTACATCCAATACGCTTAAATCTGCATGTTGATCTAAGTGAATTGCTCGTGCCTTAGCTGACTTATCACTATTCAAATGTTCAGTATGGTTATTATTTTGATCGATAGACTGAATACGAGATGAAGCGAATAAAGACAGAGTGATAAGTTCACAGACCGGAGCAATTTGATATTGTTCTGGTAATAACGGCTGTAGAAAAACAGCCAACTGTAAACATACTGTTGCAAAGGCAAGCAACAAACCACTTCGTCTTAACACAATTGATTGCTCATATTGAGAGAAAGGCTAAATAATTGAAGTATTGGCTTGTTCAATTGGCGAATCACCAATGGCTTGAAAACCAAGCGTAATACTCAACTTTCGTTACCCTACTATAGTCTATATTTTTGCATTTTCAAAGTTTCTTTAGTGCATATTTTGCAATACTTTTCACCTATTTAATAAGCAATAAACTTGAAAAAACATCTTATATGTATTTGTATGTAAAGCTTTAAATTCAAATGATGGTTTTTTGATTAATAATATTCTCAATAATCGGTCTAAGCTATTCTTAGATTTTATCGCGCGTATATTTAATGGTTCAAATTAAAATAATTCATTAAGTAATCTAAACAATCTTGCATAAATCAATAGAATTACTGGATACAGCCTCGGGGAAATTTTAGACCAATCAAAAAATTATAAAGAATAGCTAAAAAAGCAAGTCTGATATTTTATGTTAAAAATATGAACATGAATTTATTCAAATAAACTAAATATGATGCTCGCATTCCCATTTAAATGAAAATAAAGAGATCATTTTTTCCGTAATAGATAATATTTCATGCATTTAAACCATACTGTCATAATTTATTCATATACTTGGTTCATTGATCATAAATTTGAATATATTTCAACATTAGATCTACTATTTTAAAAAAAATGAGTCAAAACTGGGAATACAATGAAAGCGCTTTACATTTTAAATCTTATTTTTTCGACACTTATACTGACCTATATTATTTATTCATTAGGACAGACTGTATAGAATCACAATCAACTATTTCTTAATCATTATTACTTTCAATGATCTACATTAAAAATATCACATAAAAAAGGACAGCTAAAACTGTCCTTTTAAATTTCCTAAATTCAAATCAAAACACTTGATCAATCAAAACGTGCATTGAGCACTTTAACAGAAACTGTATTCTTCCAAATATCACGTAAAGTTGGCAAATAGAATTTTTCACCTAATTCAATCAATTCAGCATCAAGTAACGCATGTATTTCGTGAGCAAATAAATAATCCAGCTCAACAGTCTTTAGAAGTTTCTGTTGTTTTGCAAACTCTTTACGCTTTGTTTGTGCTTGCTTTACCAATTGATCTGCATAACTCTTATTTTTATATTTGCTCATCGCTTGAAGACGTAATTCAATCACGCCCCAACCCGTCAATAATTTCTTAAATGTTTCAAAATCTTGTGTCGTCGATTCCCAAGTCATTTTTTCCAAATCTTCATCTTCTGGAAGCACTGGCAGCAGAAGCTCCATCACACTTGGAAATATTTTTTTAAAACTCAAAATAAATTTAACGGGATGCTCACCAGGATAATCCTTAAATTGCACATTTTCCTGAACATCTGTTAAATAAATGGATAGCATAATTAATCATCAACAATAAAACTCTAGCAAGTATTGTACGCACTTCAGATAGAGATACAAACTATTGCTGATGATTTCTCAAGCATCAAGGTGATTATTTGGCGTTTGGATGCACCATTTTTTCAGGTTGTACCACTTCGTCAAATTGCTCAGGTGTTACGAGATTCAATTCAACAGCAACTTCTTTAAGGGTTTTCCCTTGCTTGTAAGCTGTTTTAGCAACTTTAGCTGCATTCTCATAACCAATGACGGGATTCAATGCTGTCACTAGCATCAATGAATTATGTAAGAAATAATCAATTTTTTCACGATTTGGCTCAATGCCCACGGCGCAATGCTCATCAAAACTATTGCACGCATCGCCTAACAATTGAATCGACTGGACAAGATTATAAGCAATAACAGGCATATAAACATTTAACTCGAAGTTGCCAGATGCCCCTGCAAAACTAATCGTAGTGTCATTTCCCATGACTTGCGCAACCACCATTGTCATGGCTTCACACTGCGTCGGATTGACTTTACCAGGCATAATACTCGAACCCGGCTCATTTTCTGGAATGTGTAATTCACCAAGTCCACAACGAGGTCCACTTGCCAACCAACGAATATCATTGGCAATTTTATTTAAGCTTGCCGCTAATGTTTTTAAAGCACCCGAAGCGAAAACAGCTGCATCACGACCTGCAAGTGCTTCAAATTTATTGGGATTACTAATAAATGGCAATCCAGTTAATTGTGCTAATTTTTCTGCAGCATTTTCAGCATAATCAGGATGTGCATTTAATCCTGTACCCACAGCAGTACCACCCAGTGGCAATTCATACAACCAAACCAAAGCTTGTTGTAAGCGTTTTAAACCATGATCAAGCTGCGACACATAACCACTGAATTCTTGCCCTAATGTTAAAGGTGTTGCATCTTGTAAATGAGTACGCCCAATTTTGACAATCTCATTAAAATCTTCAGATTTACGCTGTAATGTATCTCTTAAACGAGTGACTGCAGGAATGAGTAATTCATTGATATGTAAAGCAGATGCCACGTGTATCGCCGTTGGAAATGAATCATTGGTCGATTGCGCGCGATTAACATGGTCATTTGGATGAACTGGTTTTTGTGAACCTAATGCGTTACCTAGTTTTAGATTCGCAATATTTGCAATGACTTCATTGCAGTTCATATTACTTTGCGTACCAGAACCCGTTTGCCAAACCACCAAAGGAAATTGTGAGTCCCATTGACCTAAAATCACCTCATCGGCGGCATCTACAATATATTGACTCAATTCTTGAGGAATTTGCTGAAGTTCAGCATTGGTCATTGCGGCGGCTTTTTTAACTAAACCCATTGCACGAATCATCGGACGAGGCATATGCTCTGTACCAATTTTAAAATTTTCAACACTGCGCTGAGTTTGTGCACCCCACATCGCTTCACTTGGTACTTCAACATCACCCATTGTGTCATGTTCAATACGTGTTTGCATATCAACCTCTTTACCCTTGTTCAATTCATTGAATGATGTTGGCGTGCTAAGCAAAATTTGCTCTGACTGACTTATCTATATTCGATTTAAAACTTAAATGTCAAAGTTTTAAATTAAAAACGATAGATTAAAATTTACGTTGATCGTTTCATTTATATATTCATTACTATATAGAAATGAATAATGATTTAAGCATGCTAATCAAAGCACAATAAAATGTAAACAATAATCATTATCAAAAATAACTCTAATCTTTATTGGAATCCTTCATTTTCAATAAATAAATTCTTCAACTATGGACAACAAGCGAATTATCAACTGAAAATATTAGCGATTATTTAAGATATTTTGATAAAAACGCCATTCGTCCTCAATCATTTGTTTTAAAGTTCGTTGGTGCTTCCAATGCAATATTTCAAATGCTTTATGACTTGCTGAACCAATCTGAGCAAGTTCTTCAGTTTCAAAAGTTGCTTCTATTGTTTTGATCTCAATTTGTGTAACCTCTGCAATAACATCGAGTAGTTTTTGGATAGAAGCCACGTCACCTGCTATATCAAACGCTTCGCAAACATTACTCTGATTTTGTAACCAAAATAAAGTCTTGTGAATCGCATCGCACACATCTAATACATGCACAAAACTACGCTCTACCGTACCATCAGCCGTATCTGCATGTTGTTGAAGCTCGATCACATCACGTTGTTGTGCTGCAACTTGAAAAGCCAAAGGTACAATATTTTTTGGCATCGGCGTGACAAACTCACCCAAAACCCCATGTTCAAATGCTCCAATCACATTAGCAACACGTAAAATAGTAATTCGCCATTCACTATCGGTCTTATAAGTATCACCAATGATTTCTTCAATCATTTGCTGAGATTTAATATAAGGGTTTGGATATCTGTAGTTAAAAGCAAGGCCTTCATTTAACACTAAACTAGACTGACCATATACAGCCATACTGGAAATGTGTAATAAACTTCGCACACCAGTCCGTTGCATCGAGCGCAATAAGCTCATGATACAACTGACATTATCATTATAATATTCAAGCGGCTTAAGCTTAGATTCTTCTAGCGATTTAAAACCGGCACAATGTACCACGGCGTCGATAGAATATTGTTCAAAAACTTTGTTCAATGCGGGAGTATTACGGATATCAATTTTGACAAACGGGATATACATACTTGCAATATATTCAAGTCGTTCTAAAGATTGAAGGCTTGCATTGGCTAGATTATCCACAATGACGACCTCTTGCCCTTGAGCTAGCAAGCTTAAAACCGTATGCGAACCAATAAAGCCCAAACCACCAGTGACTAAAATCATTGTATAGATACTCCCTATAATAATCAAAAGCTTACAGACTATTGATGTTATTTTGGTGTTTTTAATAACTTATCTACAAACATTAAAAGTGACTCAAAATTTCTATTAAGTTATCTAATCCGTAAGAGCTTTCTAGCATTATTATTTTACAAGTTGATAATTTTACATGTGTTGTAGTTATGGCTATTAATCGTATATTGTTTATGACGAAAATAAGAACTCACTTTATTCAGAATATTTTCATTGAATTGATCGCTCAACCTTATTTAAGAAATGCATTTATATCCTATTGACTATCTTTACAGGACAAATTTAGAGCTTTAGCTCTAAATTAAGAGTTTAACTCAAAATCATTACATTCCAATAAATTAGTTCAATAATTATGTTTAAATTTGGTTTAATATCAGATACATTTTTTTAGTTCTGGCATATTAGAGGCAAAATAAGGAATCACAAATAATCAATTACATAAGATCATTGAATATTGTTTAAATAAAAGGTATGAAATGTGAATAGTCACAAATAAACCATGATAGTGCGCTGAACCCCATCATAGTTTCACATAAAATATTGATGCTTATGATGAAATATCAAGTATTTCGCATAAGGTGTATTATCTTAATTTTAGATAACTTTAAATATCAAAGTTTTCAATTTGTCGAAAAGTTAAATTAATACGAGTTGTTGTAATACGCTTACTCGGTGGTAAACGATGTAACCAGTGGGTCTGCGTCGTATCCTTCATCATCAATAAGCTTCCATGCGCTAGAAATAACTCGATTTTTTCTTTAGTCGCTTTATGTTTAAAAGCAAACTTTCTTTCAGCCCCAAAGCTCAACGATGCGATCGAACCATTTTTTCTTAAATCTATTTCTCCATCACTATGCCATGCCATTCCTTCATTTCCATCGTGATAAAGGTTCAGTAAGCAGGAATTAAACGTTTCACCTGTACTGCGTTCTACAATGTCCTTCAATTCGTGCAATACAGGATTCCAAGCCAAAGCATGTTTTGTCGTTTTTGAATAGGTATATAAAAATTGATGATCTCCGTACCAAGCAACTTTCCGTTTGGTTATGATGCGCTTTCCGTAGATTATCGCCTCATCGTGTTTCCAAACAATTGAACGTAATAATTCATCGAAATATGCATTTGCTTGCTGTGATGGGAAAATTTCCCTGAAATATAAAACTGTACCGTCATAGGGTAATAAATTTCGATTGATTTCTTCTAGCTCAAATAGATCCATTTTTCCAACTCATATACGCTTGTCTCATACAATGCCCGCAAGGGCGATAGCCTAGGGCAAGTGCTTCACCTTCATCTTTAAAAAAGACACGATTTTTACATTTCATGCGTTTGCCTGAGCGACAATGCAACGTACCGTAAATTTTTAACTGCTGATTTCCTCCAAACAAGATTTTTCCCTGTCGAAGCAAGACATAAAGCTCCTGATCAGTAATCATTTCATGACGTATCATATTTAACTCACAGCATCATGAAAAATAATCCCCAATGTATAGCGTTCACCTTGATGTAATGGGCTGACCCCATGTTTCATATTGACGCGATAATAACCACGAGTACCTTTTTCAGGTTTGAACTGTGTAGTAAAAATCAGTACATCACCCTTTTGCGGTTGTAGTACCGTAGCTTTGGATTGTGCACGCGGAATTTGCTGAGTTAAAACAAACTCTCCACCTTGATAATCCACATTTACTTGATTCAAAAATATAACTAGTTGAAGCGGAAAATACACGTCACCGTAAAGATCTTGATGTAGCGTGTTAAAACCATCTTTATGGTACTTAAGAATTAGTGGAGTTGCTTTTTGTTGTCCATTTTGGTGACATTGTTGCAGTAATTCTTGATGCGTTGCAGGAAAAATCATATCCAAATTTAGGACTTTAAACCATGCATTCGCAATAGGCATAAGATAAGAATACATCTGTGTACGCAATTGCTGAATCAAGTGTGGCAGAGGATAAGTAAAGTATTTATATTCCCCTAATCCAAATCGATAGCGTTGCATATTCACAGTCTTACGATATAGCGTAGGGTGGTCATAATTGTTTTTTGCAAGATCACATTGTTCCTCTGTTAAAAACTTTTCGAGTACCATGAAACCATATTGATGCATCGCTTCAGTAATAGCATTCCAATCGAGTTGAGCTAATCTATCTTTAAAATATTCTTCCAATTCAGTGGGATGTATGAGTTTTCGCTCCCTCCCAACCAATGATGGCTGTTTTTCGCGTTGTGCCCCACATGTAGCCACCAAAAGAGCCAGAAGATTGAATCACCCGATGACATGGGATGAGAAATGCAACAGGGTTATTTCCTATTGCAGTTCCTACGGCTCGCGAAGCTTTGTGA
Source organism: Acinetobacter psychrotolerans (assembly GCF_048552595.1). NCBI lineage: Bacteria > Pseudomonadati > Pseudomonadota > Gammaproteobacteria > Moraxellales > Moraxellaceae > Acinetobacter > Acinetobacter psychrotolerans. The sequence continues at coordinate 259,371 of NZ_JBIMDK010000002.1, forward strand.
TTGCCAATGTCTTTAGCAATTGCACCATAGGTCGTCAATTCACCCATAGGAATTTTAAGTAGGCTTTCCCAAACTTTAAGTTGAAATTCGGTGCCCTTTAGATGCAATTTAATTTCGGAGAGATCTTGATGATCTGACTGCAAAATACTGATAGCTTTCTGTTGTAATTCATCTTGTCGCTGAACAAATTTTGCATTTGAAAATTGTGTTTTAAGCTGTGAAAAAGCATCCTCATAATTCTCTGTGAAAGCCATATAGCAAATGCCTTTTGCCGTTGAAGCAATCACAATAGAGCCAAAAATTGTTTCTGAAAAACTATAATTAATTTGCAAAGACTCCCCACCATTTTTATATTCAGCAGGAGTCATTCCTTCTATTCGTATAAATAGATCATGCAAACGGCTAGAGCTTGAAAACCCAGTCTCGAGCGTAGCATTTAACACACTATTTTCTTTATGGTTCTTTAAAATTGATTTGGCGTGTTCCAAGCTAATGTATTGCAAGAACTTTTTAGGACTAATACCAGCCCATTCAGTAAAAATTCTTTGAAAATGAGCTTGGCTGAGATGAATATGTTCTGCAATTTCAGATAAGCTTGGTTGTTCTTTGAAGTTCTGGTGAATATATTCAATTGCTTTAGCAATCCGAATATAGTTCGTATCTTCAGACATTGTCACTCTCCGAAATATTTTAGCTAAAAAACAACATTAACAAATAAAGTTGTTAAGAAAAATCCGATTCTTGCTATAAATTAGTGATGCTATTTAGTTTTATTTAACATAATGGTGCTTATGCGAAAAAAGCCCTCAATCGAGGGCTTTTTTGTTTCTTGACAAAAAATTAAGTTTAAATTGGATCTATGTAAGATTGAATATGGCAACAAAAAATGAATGATATATTTTATATAATACAAAAATATACCATTAATACTCTATTAATTAACTTTCAAAATATAAATATAAAAATATAACAATCTATTAATGTATCTAATTTAGATTAATTTATACAATTTTAAAAATTTTACCACTTAATGTACTTTGGAAAAACATTTCAAAACTAGGTCTAATATTTTCACCATCAACAGTGATATGTTTTACATTAGAATAAGATTGAGTGTTAGCAAAATGCTGATCCACTGTAGCTTGAATAGATTGTTTAATACCAAATTGATCTTTAACATTCATAATTTGTTTAAACATTTATATATATCCTTAACAGTATTGGGGTGAACAAAATACATTCACCCAAGTATTTAATAATGGTTTACTTTTTCTAAATAACTCGGTGATCTAACTTAAACAACTGATTTAAAGATGTATAAAATGTGCGACCATCTAAATTTAAGTCAACTTCAACCCCAGACCCAAGTAGAACCCTCTTTCCTACTTCAATTTCTTTGAAACCTTGACGCGTATTTTGTAATTTATTTAAGGGAATTAACGATACTATAATTTCAGTACCATTTTTAGATTTTGCAACTAAATCATTTATTCTTAACAACTTATATCCTATTATTTGAAGATTTTCCAACTTGGAAAACAATTTTAAAATTAAATTTTTAACTATAAAAAAGCACTTATTAGTGCTTTTTTATTACTGTATATTACTACTTAGATAGCAACAATATTGACAGCATTAGGTCCTTTTTGACCTTGAACTATACTGAATTCAACCATTTGGCCTTCAAGTAACGTTTTGAAACCTGAGCTAGCAATTTCACTGAAATGAGCAAAAACATCTGGACCTGATTCTGGTTGGATAAATCCGAAACCTTTAGTTTCGTTGAACCACTTTACAGTACCTTTAACAACATTAGAGTTAGACATAATAAATCCTATTGATTTTTTAATAATTTTAGCCACTTTATTGACTGGTTATAACTTTGAAATAATAAAGAATGGCACTTAAAATCTGAAAAACGAAGGATTATGACTAAAACGACGATACTTAAGAAAGATTTACCGAAACAAGACTTTTTTCTAGTTGAGTTAACTATACACTAAAAAACAGAAAAATCAAGTTTTCTTATATAGATATTAATATACTTTATAATAAATAAAGTTAATTCAGTTATTTAAACAATACCAAAAACTTATTTAAAACCTAATAAAAAATGAGTTATTCCTTTGCTAATTAAAAAATATTGATAAGTAATTTATTTAACCATATCACTCTCTATTTATAAATATTCCATTTATCAAATGCTCCATAGAGCCATAATATCTAAGCGTTAACTGTTTAATGACAAAACACTAAGTATTAGCACTTGTACACTGCTGCTTTAAATTGCTAAAACAATAGAACTGAATGTTTTTTATTTATTAATAACTAACTAAAGTATCGTTTAAAATAAATAGAAAGCATTCAAAGTCTAATGATTCATCTTCTCATTCTGAACTTAAATTCAGAATAAATATGGAGTAAGATTTTGATTATATTAATATTATTTCTAATCACTATATTCATTCAATCCTTAACGTTATGGGCAATTTTCTTTTTTTCTTTGTCACGAAAAATTGGCTCACTCACTATTTTTATCGCCGTTTTATTTACTGCATTTATTACACCATGGTCACTCATTTTAGGACTTCCATTGGTTCTAATCAGTCTAATACTCTTCATTGGTCCACTTAGAATGCTATTCATCACTCAACCTGCTTATAAAATATTAGCTAATTCAATGCCCAGTATGAGCGCGACAGAGCGTGAAGCTTTAGATGCTGGTACTAGTTGGTGGGAAAAAGAATTATTTATGGGCGCACCTGATTGGTCTAAGTTTGATGCCTATCCTTATCCCGAACTATCTGAACAAGAACAATCCTTTATCGATAATGAAGTTGAACAACTCTGTAGCATGTTAAATGAATGGGATATCCATATAAATCAGGATCTTTCCCCAGAAACGTGGCAATTTATTAAAGATAAGGGTTTTTTGGGCTTAATTATTCCTAAAGCCTATGGCGGAAGAGAGTTTAGTGCTTTTGCGCAAAGTCGAATTATGAGTAAAATTGCATCTCGCTCGCTCACTGCTGCAGTAAGCTGTATGGTTCCAAACTCATTAGGACCTGGTGAGTTATTACTTAATTACGGTACTGATGAACAAAAAAACCGTTATCTTCCTGGCTTAGCCAAAGGTACTGAAATTCCCTGTTTTGGTTTAACGGGTCCTGAAGCTGGTTCTGATGCGGGCGCAATTCCTGATACAGGAATTGTCTGCTATGGCGAATTCGAAGGAAAAAATGTACTTGGTTTGAACATGAATTTTTCTAAGCGTTGGATTACTCTTGCTCCAATCGCAACGGTAGTCGGACTTGCATTTAAACTTCATGATCCTGAAGGCTTACTAGGTGATACTAGTAAAAGTGACTATGGTATTACTTGTGCATTGATTCCAGCCTCCCATATGGGCATTATTGTTGGACCACGTCATCACCCTGGTGGCTCCCCATTTATGAATGGTACCGTTGAAGGAAAAGATGTTTTTATTCCTATCGATTGGATTATTGGTGGTGCTGAGAATGCAGGTAAAGGATGGCGTATGTTAATGGAATGCTTGGCTGTAGGTCGCGGTATTTCTCTTCCTGCGCTCTCTACAGCGGCAGGTGAAATGACCTATTTAACTGTAGGTGCTTTTGCCAAAATTCGTCAACAATTTTCAATTTCTGTTGGTAAATTCACAGGCGTGCAAGAAGCAACTAGTGAGATCGCCAGTGATACCTATATGTTGGAAGCTTTCCGCTACTTGGTCACATGCGGATTAAACCAAGGTGGCAAACCTGCGGTCATGACAGCTATGGCAAAATACTACGCCACTGAAACTATGCGTAAGTTAGTCAACCACGGGATGGATGTTGTCGGAGGACGTGCAATTCAACAAGGGCCTCGTAACTTCTTAGCTTTGTTATATCAAGCCATTCCAATTTCGATTACGGTTGAAGGTGCTAATATTCTTACTCGATCATTGATGATCTTTGGGCAAGGCTCAATGCGCTGTCACCCCTATTTATTTGAAGAACTTCAACTACTTCAAATGGATGATAAAAAGACTGCACTCAAAGAAATGAATACAATCCTTTATCAACATTTAGGTTACACCTTTAATCGAACTGCTCGTGCTTTAGCCTATGGTTTTACGGGTGGCTCAAATCATGCACCGAATAGTGCAGATGCTTTTACTGCACCTTATTACAAAATCATAAATCGTTTCAGTACCGATTTCGCCCTCACTGCCGATATGTGTTTAGGCTTATTAGCAGGCGAAATCAAACGGAAAGAAATGTTATCAGGTCGATTAGCAGACATACACGCATATATGTTTATCGCAACATCTATCCTCAAGTTTTATGAACACGGACAACGTAGTCAAGCAGAGCAAATTCACGCTCAACTGGCTTTAGAAAAGGTTTTATTTCAGACACAGGAAGCTTTTATAGGGTTATTTGATAACTTCCCCTATTCTCTGGCTGCCAGTTTAGTGAAATTTGTTTGTTTCCCATTTGGTCGGCCACTGGTGAAACCCCGTGACGAATTAATGCAACGAGCTGGTGATTTAATTATGGAAGACAATGCCTTTCGTAACTTATTAAAGCAACATGTCTATTACAATACAGACCCTCAAGATGTAACTGGTCGAATGGAATCTACTTTCCAAAGCCTGCTTCAAATCAATGACCTTTGGGATAGATTTAAAAAGTCAGAATCAAAGGATTTGTTTAAAGGTTTAACTTTTGAAGAGCATATCCATGATGCAATTCAAATCAATTTTATTACTCAAGTCGAAGCCAACCGTTTGCTTGAGTACAATGCAATACGCTATGACAGTATGCTGACGGATATTTTCAATGAGCATCTAAACGAAGTTTTACCTTTAGAAAATGCTCACTTACCTTCACAATAATAGCGACTCAATTCTTACTAGAAGCCCTCAATCGAGGGCTTTTTGAAAAAATTTAAATAAAACAAACAATAGGAGAATCCATACAGGCAGCATCAACACCGACAGCATAAAACCCTGACTCCACATAATGTAAAGAATAATCAGCATAAAAACCAAAACCAAATAATTGGTGAATGGGGCAAATAACGCTGGGAACTTGGTATGAATGCCTTGCTCTTTCATGGCTTTTCTGAATTTTAAATGAATTAAACTGATCATCATCCAATTCAATACTGCTGCCGCTACCACAATGTAAATCAGATAACTTAATGCTTTTTCAGGTACAAAGTAATTAAGTAAAACACAACCAAAAATTAGCAACGCAGAAAATACAACGGCAGGAACCGGAGTCCCTTGTTTGGTAACTCTCTTAAAAACTTTCGGTGCATTACCTTGCTCTGCCAAACCTAGTAGCATGCGACTATTGGCATACATGCCACTGTTACAGACCGATACAGATGCTGTCAAAATAATAAAATTCAGTAAATGTGCTGCCCAATCAATGCCCATTTGCTTAAAAATAAGTACAAATGGACTTTTATCTAAACCGCCTAAATCTAATTGATTCCAAGGTACCAAAGACAAAAGAATGGCCAATGAGCAGATGTAAAACAGGAAGATTCGAATAACGGTCTGATTCACCGCTTTAGGAATATTTTTTTCTGGGTCTTCTGTTTCCGCTGCTGCCATGCTAATCAGCTCAATCCCGCCAAAAGCAAACATCATAAAGGCCAACATATAAAACAGGCCTTCAAAGCCATGCGGGAAAAATCCGCCATGTGCCCACAAGTTGCTGATAGAAGCTGTTGAGCCAGTACCTGCCGTCACCAACAAATAAATACCAAAAATGATCATTGCAATAATCGCAAGGACCTTAATCATCGACAGCCAAAATTCAGATTCTGCATACAGCTTTACATTGGCTAAATTTGCAAGGGTCACCACAACAAAAAAGACCAATACAGATATCCAAGCTGGAATATGGGGCCACCAATAATTGACATATTTCCCAATGGCAGTCAGCTCGGTCATTACCACTAAAATATATAAAACCCAGTAGTTCCAACCCGTCAAAAAGCCTGAAAATCGTCCCCAATATTTAAAAGCAAAATAACTGAATGAACCTGTAACGGGTTCATGCACTATCATTTCGCCAAGTTGGCGCATAATCAGAAATGCAATCAAGCCACCAATCATATAACCTAGAATAATGGATGGGCCAGCGGATTGAATAATATGTGCTGAGCCTAAGAATAAACCTGTGCCAATTGCACCGCCCATAGCAATCAATTGAATATGACGGTTCTTTAAACGGCGCTGAAGTTTAGGCGTCTCGCTGTTCAAAACAGACTCTCATTGAATAAAACATGAATTGTAAATGCTAAGTGTCTTATAACCTAGCCCATCAATGGAAATTATTTTAGATCCACATTTCTTGATTTAAATGAGATGATAAGAAGTAATGTTATTACTACTGTAGTGGCTTATTATTTAAATCTAAATAAGTCAAAATTCAGAAATATACTCAAAACTAAATAATGAAAATATATAGGTCTAAAATAGATAGGTGGTTCATTATAGTTTTAGCTATAAGTTCACTTTTTCTTTTAGTATGGATAATGTCTGCTGAAAAAACCGGAGGCTTTAACTTGGTAAACTATAGATACTCATTAGAAGTTTACCATGAGAAAAAAGCAAAAAATTTATATTGATTAACCCAAGTGAACCTGATCCTGGTGAGGATATGGCAGCTTGGTTACCACCCATCTTAGATATGATTCTTGAAGATGATTAAGGGGGACGAATCATGAAAAAAAAAATGAAAAACCTAATGAAAAATAATAATATGCAGCCAAATAATATCTGGTTAATAACAGCTCAATTGATTGTATTCAGTCTCTTTCTTGACCTTAGCCAGCTCACGCTGGCTAAGGATAGGATTCAATATCATGTACAGAACTTTGATGGTTCAACCTTAAATGTGATCAATGAACAGGTGTGGTCAGTCAGTCGTATCAATACGCCCCTTTTGGGCAACAGCTTCAATATAAGAAGCCAAGTAATTTAAAGAACCCGGATGCTTTTGTTGGTGGGGTTCAAAATGCTGATGATTTGGTTTATTTAAAGCAACGTCACTATAACCCTGTGATTGGACGGTTTTATCAGCCTGATCCTGTAACGTTTATTATGAAAGGGCATGGTCAGACTAATCGTTATCAGTATGGATAGAATGATAGTTATACGTTTAGTGATCCGACAGGAAAAGCAACTGTAGTTAAAAATGGTGTTTGAGTTGAAGATGGGATGAGTTTCTATTCTACCTCAGGAGGTACTGTTACTGATTATTTAGGTCAGAATTTTCTTAATGATTTTGCTACTTTAGCACCAACTCCAAAATTTAAATGGCTAACAGGGATAAGTGATTTAATATTTAAACCACAATATGATAATATTATTGATCTTAGAAGTATGACATTCAATACTTACACGCCATTGTCGAAGCCTTGGCTTAATAAGAATATAGCGAAATTACCAGCTCCTCCATTTCCACCTGGGATTGAAACTCAAAATAAATTTGGTAGCGATTTTATAAAGTGGGGAAAAGGTTCTGAAGGAGCACTTATAAGATCTCAAAATATTACGAAATTTGAAGTTGCTGTTATGCAAAGTCAGGGGCTTACACTACAAATGACTAATCAATGGCGTACTTTTTATGCTAATGAATTTTTCAGGAATGTTCATAATACTACTGCTCAAAACAGAGTTCTGCTAATGAATCGTATTATCGAACATATGGAAAATATAAGAAAATGAAATCTAAACAGAAAATTATATATCAAAATTCTTCTGATGAAGCAATTAAATTAATTATAGAACCGTGGGGGCAAGAACTTTATATTGATTCGAAAGTTAAAGTAGAAATTCAAATTGAAGGAGGCTCTGAGCACGGTTGCTTGATGATAGAATCAATTCAAAAGACGCTAGTTTTATATGGATGGGAAGGCAGTGTAATTAATGTATATCAAGATGGTGAAAAAATTTTTTAAATTTTATTTTACAACATTGCATATCATGCACAAACAATGATTAGTAGTTGGGCTAATGGATGTAATGGTTCATACCCAAATTTAACAAGATGAGTTGCTCAATAGAAAACTTAAGCAGCATGCAATAATTTGTGTTAGGTGTTCAGCAGTTCTAAATTCTGATAATGGATTTAGAACGATTTTGTATTGTGGTCTATGAATAGAAGTAAACATTGTGAGAATATCAGATTGAATTAAAAGTGTAGAATAGTGTCCATGTTAAAGAAGAATCACTGTTCACTAATAAACGCCACTGTGTGTCCATTAGAATAAGAATATGCAACCCGCGCCGTATTGGTTTTGGTAGTTTCATTTTTGGTGCAGATTGCCTTTCATTTTATCAATAAAATAGAAAAATAAAGAAAACGAGGGTGATTTAATGCAAATAAAAGAAATGGCTTTATACTTTCAAACATCAATATTTAAATAAATCATTGTTTTTAAATGATTATATCTTTAATTTTTTTAATATTTAGCTTTAATTTCTTCAGAAGCCATATAAAATCATTGTATACTACCTATTTATTATCAAGTATGAATGCTGCAAAATTGCTGCCTATTCTCCAAGTGAAGTTTGAATGAGTTCTCTATTACTGATCACCGCTGCACCTAGTTCAATCCATGCGTGGCATGCACTAGGATTGGCACAAGCCCTGCAACAAAAGCAGCAAGACTTTTGCGTATTCTTTTATCAAGATGGTGTGCAAGTAGCGAACAGCTTGCAATGGGTTCCTGATGATCAACGAGACTTAACTGAAGCGTGGCAAGAATTAGCGATACGCCTTCCTGTATGTGTGAGTGCAGCACTTGCACGCGGCATTACAGATCAGGAAAATGCTCAACGTCACCAAATTAAAGCACATAACCTTGCTTCAGGTTTTGAGTTAGTCGGTTTGGGTGAGCTTGCAGATGCCGTTCAATCTTCAGATCGTCTTATTCAATTCTAGGTTGTTATTTTTATTCAATTGTTGCATTTAAAAGGTAAATTGTGTGAAAACCGTACTGGTCATATTAACTCAAGCCAATTTAAACAGCTTACAAGTACACGAGAGTTTGTCTGCAACTATGGTACTTGCAACTTTTGGTAGTGAAGTCAAAGTATTACTGCAAAATGCTGCACTCAGTTTATTAAAATCTGATCTGCCTTTTGACGGTTTAAAGCAAGCCTTTAAACTGGCTTCAAATATGGTAGACAGCTTCGAATTTTATGATTTAACGCCAATTTTAGTTGAAAATAAGGATAAAAATTCCAGTTTTGTTACTCAAACACAACAAGAGCTAGAATTTATTGATTTGAATGCGGAATTCATTCAATCATTTGATCATGTGCTGTATTGGTAATACCTTGCCGAGTCTTTTTTATGTCTGATAAAACACTTTTTTTAGTTCAATCTACGTTTAATCAAACTGATTCAAATTTAGATCAGTTAGAACACCTGTATTCCGAAAACGATCAATTGGTTCTCATGGGTGATGCTGTATTATTTGTACATGATCAGCGGCTTTTGAATAAACAACACATCGCAATACTGGAAAATGATGCTGAAATATTAGTCGATGAAATACCTAATCATATTCAGCAAATTTCATATGCTCAATTTGCAGACTTAGTGTTAGATTTTAAGCGCTGTATTCGGTTAACATAATCCCTAATTCAATGATCAAATGCTGATGTCGTTTTGACTATAATCATATTTTCAATTTCTCCTTACTCTAAAATCATAGATTTAGTCATTCTATGATTAGACTTACTTAGGCTATTTCATGAACTTAGAATTAGATCAAGATGGTCATTTGGTCGATTACACCATTTGGAATGAACAAGTTGCACAAGAGCTCGCCAAGTCTCTCGAACTAGAGCTTACAGATTGGCACTTTGAAGTTTTGCAAGCTGTACGTCAGTTCTATGCTCAATTTGGGCACTCTCCTGCGACGCGTCCTTTAATTAAATTTTTAATGAAGACTGTTAGCCCTGAAATTGATAATGCAATGTTACAAGCAAAGTTTAATACTGGATTAGTTGCGCGCCATTTGAGTCGTTTGGCTGGTGTGCCAAAGCCAGCGAATTGCTTGTAAATCATATCATTGAATGAAAAAATCCAAAGCACTTACACTTTGGATTTTTTATACTTCTTAGTGTGATAATAATTTAAAAAATTACATTAGATTTGCCTACTAAATCTTCATTTTTAGGTGAATTCATAGATTTATCTATTACTCCAAACTTTTTAAACAAACTTGCACGGCGTTTTGGATAAATATTGGCTTTATTCAAGTCACCATTGTAATGCTCAAAAACTCGCTTATCCATAATCTTAGACCACCACGATGGAATCATGGCAGGTAAAAGCATACTCGCATAACCACTTGGCAACTCAGGTGCCTCATCAAAATGACGCAATGCTTGGAATGGACGGGTTGGAAAAGCATGATGATCTGAATGACGTTGCAATTGATAAAGGAATAAATTGGTTACGATGTTATTATTATTCCAACTATGTTCAGGCATAGTACGTTCATATTTACCATTTTCATTCTTTTGACGCAATAAACCATAATGCTCAATATAATTAATAATCTCAAACAAACCAATGCTATAAGCAGATTGTGTCGCTAAGTAAGGTAATATACCTTTACCAAAGATTCCGACCATGGTTGAATGAAAAACCCCTGTCATCGCCCATCCTTGCAGTAACTCATTTTCCTTCGTCCAAAAACCTAAACCTTTACGTTTCAAACGATTGGTTTCAATTTCAATCGCCGATTTAAACGAACCAATCACTGTACGCGGCAAGAAATCATACAAAGTTTCGCCCATCTGTGATGATGCAGGATCTTCTGGTGTCGCTGCTCGCTTATGATGCCCATACGGATGCTCAATTCGGAAATGGTTATATCCTGAAGGCACTAAAGCCAAATGAGAAAGAATATGGTCAATGCGATCAGGCTTATGACTTAACTCATGTGCGGTATTAATCGCAATACCATTAATTGCACCCATAGACATACCCAATAGGATCTTATCTAAAAATGAGGTCTGTTTGCGACTGACTAAATAGCATGCATAGATATTGGCAACATATTGAATTGGAATAAAAGATTTTACCAAGCGAGAATAGTATGGATCTTGCTCAAGCAATTTCACATCTTCTGCTGTTGGGTTATTTTTATCCTTACCAATAAGAGAATCTATGGCTGGAATAATGACATGCAATACCAAGGGACCGCCTAATGCGAATACTTTTTTCAATGGTTTAGGTGCAACATGATAACCTGCTAAAATACCCAAACCAATCACAGGTAAAGATGGACTAATCATCCAAAGATATCTTTTTCTATCGAGTTGAAAACCTGACTTTTGCTTTACTTCCTGAAGCTGTTCAGTCATTTGTACTGGAGCATTCATCACTACACCTTTAAACTCTTTATTCTTATCTATATATTTGATTATTCCAGTCATTCACAACAGTTGTAAGCGTCCAAAAAAGCTATTGAAAAGTCTTTGTCTCGTTCGACCTAGAGATTGTCCTTTTCGCACATGTTTAAATACAGTAATGATAATACGTAACGATTTTATAATTTTAGCTATAATCACCAATAGGAAATTTTGAATAACGCTTATGGATGCACTCAGTAAAATTTTTGATGATATTCATTTGAATCATTCCGAATATATTTATTTACAGGCTCAAGGTGCTTGGGCTTTTCAATGTGCTGAACAATCTGCCGTGATTGCGCATATTATTTTATATGGAAAAGCGCATTTAAAATTTCGCAATCAAATTAATCTAGATTTAAACACAGGTGACATGCTCCTCATTCCCGCAGGACTAGAACATCAAGTGATGGGAAGTTCAGATCACCAACTGGTAGAAGTCATCAATATCAATCCCTTATTTAATGGTCTCAGACAAGATGCCATTGAGTTTGGACAAGGTGATCATGAAAAGACGCTTATTTTAACCGTACGATGCCATTTAAATGCGATTATGGCAAAACCATTGGTTAATGCCTTACCACCCTACTTACACATTCAAAATGCATTGAGCGATGAAGCACCTGAATGGTTAAGAATTGGATTATATTTTGTTGCTGCTGAAACCCACAGAACATCGGCAGGTAAAAATAAAATTATGGATCACGTGGTCAGCATTATGATGATCGAATGTGTTCGGGATTATATTGAACAAATGCAAGATCAGAATAATTGGTTAAACGCTTTGGTTCATCCTGAGCTTTCCAATGCTTTGGCTGCTATTCATGGTCAACCTGCATTTAGTTGGACAGTAGAAAGTTTAGCTGAAACTTGCTGTATGTCTCGCTCTAAATTCGCGAATCTATTTAACCAAATTATTGGTGAAACGCCTTTAGCTTATCTACAACAACATCGCTTACGTTTAGCTAGTCAACTCTTAAAACAAGGTCAATTGTCCATTCAACAGATTGCACATCAAGTTGGCTATTCTTCTGAAACTGCATTTAGCCAGGCCTTTAAAAAGCAATTTGAAATGAGCCCTAGCCTGTATCGAAATCAGGTGATCTCCTGTTAAAACCATTATATAGGTTAAATGAGCTTAATTTTAACAATATAACTTAACCAGCACGACTTAAAATCTATCGGTGAAATGAGCATCACTTTTACAAGTTAAAAAAACTTTACATCTAGGCACTTTCATTCCCAGTTTTCAAAGACAAAAAAAAGCGCCGAAGCGCTTTTTTATAACTCAATCATATTAATTAAAATATTACTTAATTTTAGCTTGAGATTTTAAATAATGTGTATAGTCATCTAGTAACTGTTCACCACGGAATTTTTGATACATTTGAGTCAACTGCTCTGTTTGCGCAGGATTCATTTGATCAATTGGTGTAGTTTTCACATTTGAAACAGCAACAACAACCAATTCGTTTGGTAGTTTTGCAGTAGTGACAGACCACATACCCGCTTTTGGTGCAGCTTGGCTAAATGCAGCACGTTCAATTTCACGTTTTAAACCTTGTGAACGTGTGAAAATACCTGCGTGAACAAAATTAAACTGATGTTTTGCCGTCACTTCTTGTGCAGGCAATTTTTTGAAATCTGCCAACATTGCATTTAATTTTGCATGTGCAGCATCAAAAGCTTTCTGTTCAATCAATTTCGCTCTAACACGTGCAGTTGCTTGCGCTAAAGGTTGTGTACCTGCAGCATGATACTGACGTACTTTAATCCAAACCGTATCACCATTAGCCGTTTGAATATTACTTGAAGCCGTTGTATTACCATTCTTCACATCATCACTAAATAGCTTAGATTTTACAGCAGGATCGGCTAAAACTGGATTGGTTGTACCCAAAGTCACCGCATTTTCCGATTGGATCTTGGCTGTTTTAATAGCTTGAGGGATAACATCTAACGTATCACTACTCACCACTTGTTCATTCAAACTATTTACAGTGTCTGAAAAGTAGTTTGCAGATTTATTTTTAATCACTTCTGCTGTTAATTCAGCTTTTTTAGCTTCAAATGATGGCACTGCATCTTCAAGTGTTTCCACTTCGATTAAATGATAACCGAACTGTGTTTTTACAGGCTTAGACACTTGACCATTGGCAGTCGTCGAAACGGCATTATCAAACTCTGTTCCAAACAAACCTGTCGCATATGCTGCAAGCGTACCGCCTTTAGTTTTAGAGTCTGGATCTTCGGAATACTGAGCAGCTGCATCTGCAAATGAAGTTCCTGCTTGAATTTTTGCATATACATCATTGGCAATTTTTGCAGCTTGTTCTGCTGTACGGCTGTCCGTCGTAATCAGAATATGTTTAACTTCACGTTTTGCATTTTGATTATGTTTTTCAACAAATTGCTTATAAGCTTCTTGTAGTTCTGCATCACTTACCGCAGTATTTACTTGCGTTAAAGTCGCTGGACTAAGCACGACAAAATCTACATCAACAGAAGCTACTTGCTTAAATTGATTTGGATGTTTGTTATAATAATCAGCAATTTCTTGATTTGTCACTTTAACATTGGCTTTATAGTCATCAAGTTTCACACTCGATAAAAACAATTCACGTTGCTCAGTTTGTAAGTTTGTGATTTGTTGAAGATCAGTTTTGCTGATCAAAGCATTATCAACAATTGAAGATGTTAATAAGCTTAAAGAAAAATCACGACGAATATTTTGAATAAATATTTGACTATTTATCCCCTGAGAGCGTAAATAATTTTCATACAAAGGTTTTGAAAATTTACCATTTTCCTGAAAATTAGGAATTTGAGCAATTTTTTGTTCAATTTGAGCATCACTCAAAGTAATACCCAATTTATTTGCTTGCTGGCTCAAAAGGTTTTGACTAATCAAGTACTCAAGTGCTTTATTGGAAATAAAATCTTTATTTAATAACGATTCATCTCCCTTAATTGCAGGATTACTGAGTAATTGATCTGTATAACCTTTCGTAACAGCTTCTAACTCTTTTTTCGAAATATCTTGACCATTTACGGTTTTAGCTACGTCTTCTTTTTGCCCACCGCTGAAATAACCTTCGATGCCAACTACAGCGAATGGCGCTAAAAATAACACAAGGAGAACTTTACCAAACCAGCCCCTTATGAAAGTACGAAACGATTCCATGAGTATTCCAATATTTTATTTCTTAAGGATTCTAACTGAAATTAAGAAATGAATGAATCAACAATCTATTTTAATTCTATATATTTCATAAAAAACGCGCCACATGGGCGCGCCTTTAGCAAACAAAGATTAAGCTACTGAATCTTTTAAGCCTTTACCTGCTTTGAAGCTAGGTACTTTACTTGCTTTAATTTGTAGTTCTTCACCAGTTTTTGGGTTACGACCGGTACGAGCCGCACGGTCTTTAACACTAAAAGTACCAAAACCAACTAATGTAACTGTATCACCCATTTTAAGTGCTTCACCGATTGAAGCAATAGTCGCATCTAATGCTTTACCAGCATCTGACTTAGACAATCCACCTTTCTCTGCAATCGCATCGATTAATTCTGATTTATTCATGAAGATTACGTCCTCTTATATCGTTTGTTTAAGTTCTAAGGCTGTGTAGATCAAAGGCCATGTCGACTTTATAGCAATGCTTTGGGGGGAAACGCAAGACTCCAAACACGCTTTTCACAAAAATTACGACTAAAAAACGCTATTTTTTTTGTTTCCTCGCATTTATGTCATTTTTTTAGCAATTGTTCATATAAGTTTTTATTGTCTTCAACCAAAGCATCTACCTTGCTATTTAATTGTAATATTAAATTTTCTAAATGCTGAAGATCCTTCGCTGTCACCAATCCAATTCTATTTAAAGAATGATTAACACTCTGGTCTAAAAGCTTCTCAACTTTGTCTTTGGTGTCAATTACAGACTCTTTGGTTTTCTCCGTCACTTTATTTACCGTTTGATCAGTGACCTCAACCGTTTTTGACTCTAACTCTTCTCCGACCTTCACCAAAGTATCAAATAATTTATTACCTTCTTCCTCTGCTCTAGAGAATGCACCCAGACCAGCCAACCAAATTTGTTTGGTATATTTCCTAAAATCTAAATGAGATTTACGCTGATTTCTTGATCTGATTGATATTGAATTTTCTTCACTCAGATTAAGCTCATCAGCTTTGTTATTGTTCATATCCTGCTCCATCCCACCCTTACTCCTGCTTTTAATGCTTAAATAAACAAATTATGTAGAAAATATATCAATAATATCAAATAAAGGTATTGAACCTTTTGCTAAACTGTTCTACAAAGCAAAGGAAATATTTTATCTGCAATGTAAATAGAGTATTTAAAAAGCATATTACTTCACTTTTTGAGTTATTAATAAATCAAAAATAAATGCTACTATATGTGACTTGTATCACATTTATGATTTAATGAGACTGGACTCTCTGATTTGCTATAGGAATTTTTTATGAATGAGTCGCAACAAAAACAAGGTCAATCCCGTTTGTTGCTAAACATTGCCATGATTATATTGGAAACAATTTATTCTTTCGTATTGAAACATGATCGTGTTGTTCGCTTGCAAGCAAAAAGATTTGTTGCGCAGCAAACAACGATTAAGATCAATAGCTACATTCCGTATTTTGACTTTTATGTTCAATTTACAGATCGGGGCATTTTATTTGATTTAAAAGCACCAGAGAAACCAGTTGATCTTTCTGTAAGTAGCACTTTACTCGATTTAGTCCAAATTTTTGCTTTTGCCAACAGACGTAGCATGAAAAAACTCCGTTTAGAAGGCAGTGACATCATCAAAGATCAATTTCATGATTTATTGATCCATTTAACAGCACCTAAACTTCTTTCTGATTGGAAACAATGGTTAACCAATTCAGATGATGATGATCAAACACGTGCATCTAAAAAACGTATTGCGCCTTTGTTGGAAAAAATTGACCAACAACGCTCAAAAATCAACACACTACAAGTTGAAGTTAAGCAGTATCAGAACCGCATAAAACGCATGCAACGAAATCAGCAACGTATAAATACAACTTTTGGCGTAGTAGGCTTTCTTTTTTTGGTATTAATCGTGTATAATTTGTCGCAGATTTTTTCATAAAATCGAAGCAAATAATTCATTATTCTAAATTTGTATCGCTTGTAATAAATTCTGACTAAATTAGTCAGAATTAAATTCAAAAATACTTGACTAATTTAGT
This sequence comes from Acinetobacter psychrotolerans, assembly GCF_048552595.1. Lineage (NCBI taxonomy): Bacteria > Pseudomonadati > Pseudomonadota > Gammaproteobacteria > Moraxellales > Moraxellaceae > Acinetobacter > Acinetobacter psychrotolerans. Next base: position 276,074 of record NZ_JBIMDK010000002.1, read on the forward strand.
CAGGATTCATAAAATCCACACATCTAGTCTAAAACTGTATCGAATCATGCGTCTAACTACTCGCGGTCGCTACGCAGTGACTGCTCTACTTGATCTTGCATTGCAGCCAGTTGAACAAACGATCACGCTGGCAGAAATTGCAGCTCGCCAAACGATTTCCGTTGCTTATCTTGAACAATTATTCGCAAAATTAAAGCGACATGGTTTAGTTTCAAGTGTGCGTGGTGCGAATGGTGGCTATCATTTAGCACGCATTGCTGACGAAATCACTGTCTTAGAAATTATCGAAGCTGTAAATGAAACTGTTGATGCAACCCGTTGCGACCATAAAGCTAACTGCCAAAATGGTGCGATGTGTTTGACTCATGATTTATGGCAAGAACTCTCCCATCATATTGCCGATTACTTAGGTAAAATCACACTTGCAGATCTTGTAGCACGTGACAACGTACAAACCGTTGCAGTTCGTCAAAATTCAGCACCTCATGATTCAGCCCTCTTATCGGTTACAGGTATTTGACATGAAACGTCCAATTTATCTTGATTACGCAGCGACGACTCCAGTCGACCCTCAAGTTGCAGAACGCATGATGGAATGTCTCACATTTGACGGTACTTTTGGTAATCCTGCATCTCGCTCACATGCTTATGGTTGGCAAGCTGAAGAAAAAGCCGAATATGCTCGCGAGCAAGTGGCAAACCTAATTAAAGCTGATCCGCGTGAAATTGTGTGGACTTCTGGAGCAACTGAATCTGACAACCTTGCGCTTAAAGGTATTGCTCAGTTTTATGGCTCTAAAGGCAAACACATCATCACCAGTAAAATTGAACATAAAGCAATTTTAGATACCTGTCGTGAATTAGAAGAAGATGGTTTTGAGATTACTTACCTTGATCCAGAACCAAGCACAGGCTTAATTACTGCTGAAATGGTTAAGGCTGCACTTCGCCCAGATACGATTCTTGTTTCACTAATGATGGTGAACAACGAAACAGGTACTGTGACTGATGTTGCTGCAATTGGTGAGTTAACTCGCGCCAATAAAACGTATTTCCACGTAGATGCTGCACAAGCCGCAGGTAAAGTTGAAATCGATCTTTCTACAATGAAAGTAGATTTAATGAGTTTCTCTGGTCATAAAGTCTATGGCCCTAAAGGAATTGGTGCTTTATTTGTACGCCGTAGTCCACGTGTTCGTATCAAAGCACAAATGCATGGTGGCGGTCATGAACGTGGTATGCGTTCAGGTACACTCCCAACCCATCAAATTGTGGGTATCGGTGAAGCATTTGAACTTGCTGGTAAGTCTTTAGAAGTTGAACAAGCACGTTTACGCATACTTCGTGACAAGCTTTGGAATGGTCTGCAAGGTTTAGAACAAATATTTTTAAATGGTCACCCGACTTACAATGTTGCTAACTACTTAAATGTAAGTTTCAACTTTGTTGAAGGCGAATCATTAATGATGGCACTTAAAGATGCAGCTGTATCATCTGGTTCAGCGTGTACTTCTGCAACTTTAGAACCTTCTTATGTACTTCGTGCACTTGGCTTATCTGATGAATTGGCTCATAGCTCAATTCGTTTTAGCTTCGGTCACTATACCACTGAAGCAGATATCGACCATGTGATCGAAATCACTAAAGCTGCCGTCGAAAAATTACGTGCACTTTCTCCGCTTTGGGATATGTACCAAGAAGGTATCGACTTAAGCTCAGTAGAATGGGCTGAACACTAAGTTCTGTATTCAAAATTTGGCATTTTATTGAAAATCAGTAAAATGCCACCATATTAGAGTGTAGCAATACATATTTCTCAACGCGGACCCCGAGTTTTGGAGAAGCATCATGGCTTATAGTGAAAAAGTAATTGATCATTACGAAAACCCTCGTAATGTAGGCGTTTTAGACAAAAATGCTGAAAATGTTGGTACAGGTATGGTCGGTGCACCTGCATGTGGCGATGTGATGCGCCTTCAAATCCAAGTGGATGACAATGGCATCATTGAAGAGGCTCGTTTTAAAACCTATGGTTGTGGTTCTGCGATTGCTTCAAGTTCATTGGTTACAGAGTGGCTTAAAGGTAAAACTTTAGACCAAGCTCAAGCAATCAAAAATATTGATATTGCAACTGAACTTGCGCTTCCTCCAGTAAAAGTACATTGTTCTGTACTTGCTGAAGATGCAATTAAAGCTGCTGTTGAAGATTATCGTAGCAAAAAAGCTAAAGCCTAATATCTGTTTGTTTTTTCAGATGATTTTATATCGGAGTTTTCATGATCCACGTAACTGAAAATGCTGCAACTCATATCAGCAATTACTTAAAGAATCGCGGTAAGGGTCAAGGTATTCGTCTTGGTGTGAAAACTTCAGGCTGTTCAGGCTTAGCCTATGTACTTGAATTTGTGGATGATGTAGATACACATGATCAAGTATTTGAACAGTTTGGCGTCAAAGTTTTTGTAGACCCTAAAAGTTTGGTTTATCTTGATGATATGGAAATGGACTATGTTAAAAATGGTCTAAATGAAGGCTTCGAGTTCAATAACCCAAACAAAAAAGGTGAATGTGGTTGCGGTGAATCTTTCACTGTATAATATGCCCTACACTTTTTTATATTAAAACAGTGTCATGCACTGTTTTAATCATATTTGTTTTAACCAAATTAACATTACTGTTTTCTTGCAAAACATCGTGGATAAGTATCTCCCATGAGTCATTTTGAGTTATTTAATCTCCCAGAAGCACTCGATATTGATCTAGCAAACTTAAAAGCTAATTTTTTAAAATTGCAACAACAATATCATCCAGACAAAGCTGAAGATAAATCCCAAGCTTTGATTAAATCTAGTGAAATTAATCAAGCTTACAAAGCATTAGCCAATGTGGATAGTCGAGCAGCTTATTTATTAGCACTCAAAAAACAAGACCATAATCTCGACCAGTCGATTAATGATTTTGAATTCCTGCAATCTGCCTTAGAAATTCGCGAACAACTTGACGAAGCTATCGATACAGAACAATTGGTTTCACTAAAAAAAGAAGTGAATCAATGGATTGAAAGCTTAGTTCGTGAATTTAAACTTGATTACACGGAACAAGATTGGGCAGAAGCGAGAGATACAGTTCGTAAATTACGCTTTTTTCAAAAAGTCATGAACGATATTGATAAAGTTGAAGATCGTCTACTCGATGATGAAGACTTTGATTTAGATGATGATTTTTAATTATAGTTTCAATTTAACCATTTCAATCTAAATGCGGATTGAACGAGATTATTTCAAATGATATCGCTTTTGAAATGTCACATTTTGAACACTTATTTGTATATTTTAAGGATGTAATACAATGGCACTCTTGCAAATTGCTGAACCTGGACAATCAAGTGCGCCACACGAACATCGTATTGCGATTGGCATTGACCTAGGCACAACACATTCATTAGTTGCAACTGTATTATCAGGCAAAGCAAAAGTTTTGAATGACGAACAAGGTCGTGTATTACTTCCATCTATTGTTCATTATTCTAAAAATTCAATAGAATATGGCGATGCAGCCAAACCATTTACAACAACTGATCCTAAAAATACCATCGTTTCTGTAAAACGTTTCATGGGACGTTCTCAGGCAGATATTAAATTTCAACACCCTTATACCCTCATTGGTGCTGAAAATGAAATGCCTGCATTTGAAACATTACAAGGTCGTAAAACACCTGTCGAAATTTCAGCAGATATTTTAAAACAACTCAAAGATCGTGCTGAAAAAAGTTTAAGTAATCCTGTGAATGGTGCAGTGATTACCGTTCCTGCCTATTTCGATGAGGCGCAGCGCCAAGCAACCCGTGATGCTGCTGAACTTGCAGGCTTAAATGTACTACGTTTGTTGAATGAACCTACAGCAGCAGCAGTTGCTTATGGTTTAGATCAAGACAGTAATTTAGCTTCAGATCGTAATTATGTTATTTATGATTTGGGCGGCGGTACTTTTGATGTTTCAATTTTACGCTTTTCTCAAGGTGTGTTCGAAGTCCTAGCGACAGGTGGACATACCGCATTAGGTGGTGACGATTTAGATCGCCTCATTGTCAAATGGGCAAAAAAACAACTCAATATTGAAACCTTAGATGATGCTGAATATGCACATTTCATCGTATCTGCACGCAAAGCCAAAGAAGCTTTAAGCGATGCAGAATCTGTCGATATTAAAGTCCTAAACCATCATTTAACTCTAGATCGCACAACCTTTGAAGACATTATCAAAGTTGCTTTGGATAAAACCATTAGTGTATGTAAACGTGTTTTACGTGATGCCAAACTTGAACTGAATGATATTGAAAATGTTGTATTGGTCGGCGGCTCTACTCGCTCTTATGCTGTAAAAAATATTGTTGCACAAGTCTTTAACCAAGAACCATTATATACGATTAATCCAGATGAAGTCGTTGCAATTGGCGCAGCAATCACTGCAAATCAATTGATTGGTAATTCTCAAGATGGCTCACTACTTTTAGATGTTACACCACTTTCTCTAGGCATAGAGACTATGGGTGGTTTAGTAGAACGCCTAATTTCACGTAATACTGCAATTCCTGTCGCACGCCGTCAAGAGTTTACAACCTATCAAGATGGTCAAACTGCCATGTTGATTCATGTGGTACAAGGTGAACGTGATTTAGTTGAGCATTGTCGTAGTCTAGGTCGTTTCGTATTACGTGGCATCCCACCAATGACAGCTGGTCAAGCGCGTATTGAAGTTACCTATCAAGTTGATGCTGATGGTTTACTCACAGTATCGGCAGCTGAAACCACCTCTGGCGTACATGCAAAAATCGACATCAAACCATCATATGGCTTATCTGAGATTGATACCGAACGTTTACTCTTGGATGGTTATAAATTTGCTGAAGAAGATAAAAATCTTCGCCATCTGAATGAAACAAAAGTTGAAGCACGCCGTGAACTTGAAGCATTAGAACAAGCTTTAAAAGTAGATGCTCAGTTACTTACTTCAGACCAGCTCAATGCACTCAATCGAGCAACTGCCCAATTGAAAGTACAACTGGAAACAGATGATATTAAAGCGATTGAACAAGCTGTAGAGCAATTAAAGACACATAGTGATGCTTTTGCTGCTGAACGAATGAATCAACATATCGATCATGCTTTAAAAGGAACTAAACTTGATGAATGGACAAATTCAAACTAATTTATAGGTAAAGACTATGCCACGTATTAAAGTACTACCTCATGCAACAATTTGCCCAAATGGTGCTGAGTTTGAAGTTGAAGAAAATGCCAATCTTTGTCAAAGCATGCTAAATAATGGCATTAAAATTGAACATGCTTGCGATATGTCAAAAGCCTGTACAACTTGCCACATTGTTGTACGCCAAGGCTTTGACAATCTTGATGAAATGGATGATGTCGAAGCAGATTTACTGGATCGTGCATGGGGTCTAGAACCTGACTCACGCCTGTCTTGCCAAGTTAAAATTACCAATCAAGACTTGGAAATTGAAATTCCAAAATATACGATTAATCATGCTTCAGAAAATCATTAATTCTGCGCTTTAAACGCTTGAGATTAATCAGCTCATAAAAATAAAGCCACTCCATTGAGTGGTTTTATTTTTTTTAAAATCAATTAAATATAAAATTAAAAATACTGAAACTAAGGTCTGTTTACAGTGTAATTTTTGTACCAGTAGCCAAATAAATATAAAAAACTAAAGCAACGGCACTCTCATAACTACACTTTAGCTTGTCATATCTAGTCACAACCACTCTGACTACCATCAATAAAAATACACTCCATATCAACATGTGAAGAAATTAATTTAAATATTTTCATTGATTTACAGTTTTTAGACCAACGATTATATTTTTAGATATTGAATTAAGGCCAGACAGCTCAAACCCGATAAATAATTGCTTCTGCAAAATTTCGGAAAATGGAAAGTAACTTAGACCAGTGTTGATCATTCAGCATTGTACGAGGCCATAGCGAGTGTAAAATTGAGTTTGGCTATTTTACTATCTCGCTATTTTTTTAGGCAACAAATGCCAACAGCCTAATGAATTAAGCTTGAGTACTCACCTTTATTATTTATACAAAAATCTGTGATCAATTATGTTAGTTCAAAATCACTAAATTATTTATGCAACTTATATTCTAATTTACATCTTCAGTTTGTGGGTTAAAGTCGATGACCACGGTGAGCCCATGTGGTTGACTATGTTCAAATTTCAATAAAAAACCTTGTTGCTCAAGCAAAATTTGTGAAAGTGCTAATCCTAAACCATAGCCCTGTTGTAGCGCATTTTTACGCCAAAAACGTTTCGTTACCAATTCAACTTCTTGTTGATTGAGCCCTACTCCAAAATCACGAATAAATAAGCAATTTTGCTTTTGAAAAATCTGAATTTTTTGTGATGATTGTGCATGTCTGAATGCATTTTCGATAATATTTTTGAGGCTAATCGACATAGCTGAATAAGACAGTTGCAAGGCTGTTAAAGATTTCCAATCGACTGCTAATTCATTATGAATGTCTTGATGTGAATCTTGTAATTGCTCAACCACATCTTTCAGCAATAACTTTAAATCAACCAATTCAATTTGATGACTATGTTGATGTTCTGTTTGACTCAGGATCAGTAAATTTTCTAATAAATTCTGATAGCGTAAAATACTGCTTTCAGCATCCGCTAAAATATCAACAAAGGAGCTTAATTGTTGCTGTTCTGCCAACATTTTGCTCAATTGCACATTGGTTTTAATTGCAGTCAGTGGACTGCGTAATTCGTGCGCTGCATAGGCACTAAAGTTTTTTTCATTTTCTAAACTTTCGTTTAATCGTGTGACTAATTCAATAATATTTTCGATAAAAGTTTGAATTTCATTGGGAACATTTTGTTTTTTTAGACTGGATAAAAAATTCAGCTCGTGATTTGGACGTTGTCTTTGTTGATTTAATGATTTACTCATCATTTCAACCGGTTTAAATTCTGCTTTTACAATCCATAGAATTAAAACGATACAAAGAATTAAAGTAAGAACCAATGGGTATAAAATCGATTTTAAAATTTCACTCAGTAACGAATTTCTTAAGGTAATTTTTTCGGCAACAACAACTTGTAATTGATCTTTTTTTAATACATAACTACGCCACTCTACTCCATTTTGGTGCCACGTACTAAACCCAGCAGGACGTTCAGCCAAACCATTTGGCGCACCTTTAGTACGTGCAACAACCTGATGATTTACAATTACATCCGAACTAAAATAGATCACTTCACAAGCAATTAAATTTTGCGGATTAATCTCTGAAACTACAGGTTTTGCCGTTCGAGCCAATTGTTCGGCAGGAATTTGACCCAATAATCGCGCAACCATATGTGCGGAAGCAGATAAACGCTCATCTAGCGTTTCTGTCATTTTCTTTTCTAAATTCAGATATAACCACGCAAATGCAACCACCCAAACCAGTATGAATGCACAGGTAATACTTAAAACTAAACGCCATTTTAAACTATAATTTTTCATGAAGATGGCAACGAATTCAAATGTTCATCTGCGGATTTGGGGGGAATTTCTAATTCAACTTGAAAAATGTAGCCTACTCCACGGACAGTTTGAATATACTGTACACCAATTTTTTGCCTAAGATGAAAGATGTGTACATTCAAGGCATTACTCTCAATATTATCCTGAAAACCATAGACTTTATCGATAAGGACTTCATTCTTTAACACTTGTTTGGGATGCAACATAAAAATTTCTAACAAGGTATATTCACGACGCGACAAGTTCAGTTCTTGACCCTTTAAATAAGCTTTATACATGGCTTTATCTAACAGAATTTCGCCCAATTGTATTTGGTTCGATGCAAAACCACGATGACGCCTACCCAATGCATGAATACGTGCAATTAATTCTGACAATTCAAATGGTTTAGTCAAATAATCATCCGCGCCGACATTCAGCGCATCGACACATTGTTGGGTTTTATTTCGTGCGGTCAACACTAAAACAGGTAAGTTAATTTGCTGATCACGCCATGATTTTAAAATATCTAAACCATCTTGATCTGGCAATCCAAGATCAAGCAAACACAAATCGAGCGCTGTATTTTTAACAAAATAATCTGCATCTTTAGCAGTCGTAACATGCTCAACCGAAAAATTGAGATGCGCTAAAGCCATCACAATACTTTTTGCGATATAAGGATCATCTTCAACCAATAAAATAAACATGCAAATACTCACCACCGTTAGTACACTATTTTACAAAGAAAAACTGGGATTAATGTTCTCTTAATCTGAAATTATGGATAATGAAACTAAATGATAGAAAGACCTGAAATTATGACGTTGCGAACATTGCTGAATTTCTGTTGCTTCACTTTACTGAGCATAAGCGCTGTCACTACAGTTGCCCATGCGAATCCAGAATTCTTACCACCAGATCAAGCTTTTCAGTTGTCCGCAGAGTCAATTTCACAAAACAAAGCACAACTAAAGTGGACAATTGCACCGCATTACTATTTATATCATGACCAATTTAAAGTCAGTGTAAATAATCAAGAAATTCCGCTGTCATTACCTAAAGGTCACGAAAAAGATGATCCTACCTTTGGTAAAACTCAAGTTCATTATGAGCAAGTCGTTACGCAAATTAAGGTTAAGCCGAATTCAAGCTATTTGGTAATGTATCAAGGCTGTTCCGCGGATGGCTTATGTTATCCATTACAGCGTAAAACCATTAAATCAGATGCAGATGGTTTATTTCCTCAAACCCATGCATCAACACAAACTTTACTCAGCAATAACAGTTCAAATTCATTGCTAAATCAGTCCAATGATACAAAATCTCTGGATAAACAACCTAAACAAAATTCAGCGCAAAAAGTTGATTTGGCTAATAATAAGCAAGCTGCTGAAAAACTTTCGACTGAAAATAATCTACCGTTACAGGGTTCTGCTGCGAGTGAAGTAAGCCCTGATAATGTAGTGCCGGCAAATTCTGGCGATGAAACAAACTCAATGACAGAAAACATTCAAAATGTCAACACAACGTCATTACAATTGAATGACGATCAATCATTTTTCAAACTATTATCTCAAGATTCTTTATTTTTCAATCTATTGGTGTTTTTCGGTTTAGGTATATTACTTGCCTTCCTACCTTGTTCATTACCTTTAATTCCAATTCTTTCAGGCATCATCATACAACGTGCTAAAGGTTATAAAGCTGCGGTGATCGCACTCAGTTTTGTCATTAGTATGGCTGTGGTTTACGCCATTATGGGTATTGTGGTTGCCGAAATCGGCTACAGCTTTCAACGCTGGTTCCAAAGCCCTTGGATTGTTTCATTATTTGCAATTTTATTTGTAGTTTTAGCTTTGAATCTATTCGGTTTATTCCAACTGAATTTACCGCAATTCATCACCAATAAATTGCATAATCTACAAAATAATCAAAAAGCTGGCACAGTTTTAGGTGCTGTAGTTATGGGGGCATTATCAGCTCTTATCGTGGGTCCATGTATGAGCGCACCACTTGCAGGTGCACTCCTCTTTGTCTCACAAAGCCAAAGTGCCTTTTTGGGTGGTTTATATCTATTTATTTTAGGTTTAGGAATTGGCGTACCGTTATTCATTGCTAGCGTATTTGGTTCAAAACTATTACCAAAACCTGGACAATGGATGGATCGCATTAAAGTTAGCTTCGGTTTTATCATGCTCATGGTGGCTTTATACTTTATTCGCCCTATGCTTCCTTCTGCAATTTATTCAACCATTTTCGCAATCTTATGTATTGCACTGGCAATCTACTTATTTATCGCTTTACGTGATAGTCAAAAAACTGCCAATAAAATCATTGTGGCGTTGATTGCTATTTTGAGCCTAGGCGCAGCGGCATGGAATATCCAACAAGCGTTTTCTACTTATAAAGTGCAACACAGTCAAATTGAACATTTAGCATGGCAAAAAGTCACCACTGCGGAACAATTAGAGCAAGCGTTAAATCATGCAAAATCACTGGGCAATCCTATCATCATTGATGTCTATGCAGATTGGTGTGTCGCATGCCAACCCATAGAGAAAGAGGTATTCCCACGTATTGATGTTCAAAATGCATTAAAGGACTTTACTTTAATCCAATTAGATTTAACCACCTATAATGAATCACAAGACACCATTCTCAAACAACGTGAGATTTTAGGGCCTCCAACCATGCTGTTTTTAGATGTAAATGCCCAAGAAATTCGTTCATTACGTTTTACAGGAACATTCTCTGCCCCTCAATTATTGCAACATATCGCTAAAATAAACGTCGGCACATCATCACCATGATTACAACTCAAGCAATCCATTTAGGATCTATCATGCTGCCGTGGGGAGTCGTTATCCTCATCGCAGCAATTGCGGCCAGCTTATTGATTGGACAATTATGTAAAAAATATTTTGCAGTATCAGATCCTCAATGGATCATCTTCAAAGACTCGATATGGAGTGCAATTTTAATTGGTTTAATCTGTGCTCGTATTGGGTATATTGTATTAAATCTTGATATTTATCTGCAACATCCACTTGAGATGATTAAAATCCAAGACAAAGGTTTTGACATTTTCACAGGATTAATCGCTGCTTTTCTTTGGATATTCTGGAAAAACCGTCAACTTAAAAAAGTATTCATTTGCATACTTGTTACTATTTTCTTAATTATAATTATTTCAGCGACTTATATTCACCGTCAGATTCAAACACAGTATCAACAATTTCCAAAAGTTAAACTACTGGACACACAGCAGAATCGTGTTGATTTACAACAATTCATTGGCAAACCAACGGTTATTAATTTATGGGCCAGTTGGTGTCCACCGTGTCATCGTGAAATGCCAGTATTGAATGAAGCACAGCAGAAATTTCCAGATGTACAATTTGTCTTTATTAACCAAGGTGAAGATGCACAAACGATTCAAGCCTATCTGAAAAAAAATTCGATCCAGTTGAAATGGGTTTTATTGGATTTAGAAGGTATCACGGCACAGCAGACAGGCATGTATGGCTTACCCAGCACACTATTTTTCAATGCTCAAGGAAAGTTAATGGATACCCATATGGGTGAAATCACTCATGCTGCACTGCATCAAAAAATTCAAAAATTAGTTTCAAAATAGTTTGTTTATAAATAAGCAGCCTCTCTATATCTTTTTTTTAAATTTTTTTAATAGATTTTTATATTCTTAATTATCCATCTAAGAATCATTGCTTTACGAATATTTTTATTTGAAATAGGAGTTTCAAGTGTTTAATTTAAAAGCCATTGGGGTTTATACCTTAGGAGTTTTACTCAGTAGCTCATTGTTTGCTGCAGATGTGGATGCAATCAAAAATCAATTGATGAAAGACGGTTATACATTCGTCAAACAGATTGATGCGCCTGAAGGATTAACAGGTTGGACTGGCTATAAAGATGAATATCCTTCTACTGTATTTATTTCAAAGGATCAAAAACATTATATCGTTGGCGATTTATTCGATACTTCTGGAAAAAATCTCACCGAAGATGCAATCAATACGCATGTTAAAGGTGCTGTCTTGGATGAGATTTGGAAAAGTCTTGAAAAATCTACATGGATTCAAGATGGTGATGTAAATGCCAAGAAAATCATCTATGTATTTAATGATCCTAACTGTCCGTATTGCCATACGTTCTGGAAACAAGCACGTCCATTGGTAGAATCTGGCAAAGTTCAATTACGTCATATTGTGGTTGGCGTGATTCGCCCAAGTAGTAAAGGTCAAGCTGCAACTATTTTAAGCAATGCAAATCCAGCCGAAATTTTCAAACAATATAATCTAAGCAATGGCAAAAATAAGCTTGTGGAGATGAAAAATATTCCTAAAGATCTTTCTGAAAAAATAGATGAAAATACCAAACTTATGGATAAATATGGTTTTTACGCCACACCAGCTATTGTTTGGAAAAATGCACAAGGTGAAATTGAAAGCCAACAAGGCTCACCGAAAGATATTAATAAGTTGTTGGATTAATAATAGCCACTTTAATGATATATTGAAGATGAATAACGTTATTCATCTTCTTTTATTTAATCAATTGTAGACATAGTATTTAACACAACGACTAGCACTTAAAGTCTAATAAATAAACTTTCTAGTAACTAAAAAATCACGCTCCTACAGCTATTTTATCAATATCTGATCAATAAGCTAAGATTTTGGATGAGTTAGGTTACTCCTTGAGTTCACTGCTTAAATCATTTTTATCATTTAATTTTCCTTATTATCTATTGTCCTTAAATTTTAATTCATTACAAATTTATTCTAATTTTAAAGTTAAATCAATCACTCAGAAGCAACTTACTGAATCATAAATTATTGTTTTATAATGATAAAATCCACTATATATGAAAGTATATTTCACACATCCATGTGATATAAAAATTCATTTTCATAATCAATAAAAATGTCATGAACTTGCGATTTTCACTTTTTTCAAATCTTGTAACAACAGCATCAATTGTTGCATTTTTTCAGATCCATATTGCTCTTGGATCTTTAGATATAAAGTTTCCAATTTAACAGATTCAATTTCAAAACATTTTTTCCCTTGATCTGAAAGTTTGATCAAGCTAATTCGTTGGTCATGAGTATCTTTTCGCTTTTTAATCAAACCTAGCTTTAACATTCGGTTTAAAATACCAGTCAAACTAGGCTTCAAAATACATGCTAAATCAGCAAGTTGATGACTCTCTAACTCTTCATATTGATACAAAATACGAATAACACGCCATTGCTGTTCTGTTAAACCAATTTCATTCAAAGCAGATCTAAAGTGCGACATGATTGCTTCGCGTGCTTGTAATAAAGCCAGTGTCAAAGATGGTCGAATTGTTTTCATTCATCCCCCTATATCGCAACTAAAAATATATTAACTTATTGTTTAATTAAATCATTTTACGAATGCACAAACAAATATAACATTAATATTCAAATGAATAATACTGCATTTTACTGTCATGCGATTATCAATAACATTCAAAAATAAGATATTGTAGACACTCGGATACGATTAAATCATGATATATAATATGTAAGCACACTGCCAAATAGATTAAAAAATACATACAACTATTTGTTTTATGATGAAGTTAAAAATAAAATTTGATTTATATAGAACTTTTTTTATTCATTAAAAATATTTTACCAAATATTCAATTTTTTGAAAAAACTTCAAATTAATATTCGAATTTGATCGCTTTGCATGATTTAAAATTGATATTCCTTTGTTAGTGTTTATATTATTATGAAAAATCGCCTGTATATTAATAATTTTATAAAACTTCTTTGATTGACACGCTTCAATGTGCCCCATAACATCAAAGCACGTTTAGATCACTCAGCATTGGTTTTATTTTGAATTTCTACAATCCATTAAGCAATATTAGTCATTTAAAAAATATTATTCTTTTATCACTTATTGTCACTGTGTCAGGGTGCTCATCGCTTGGTGGTGGCTCAGTACAAAAACGTGCGGGGAAACTTTCAACGGGCATTCAAAAGGCTTTTTCTGTCGCACCAGACACCGCTAACCGTGTTTCTCCACTGATTGTGCAAAGCGCAGAGCAATATAATGTCGATCCTCTTTTACTTGCTGCGACAATTCGCCAAGAATCAAGCTATCGTAGTAATGTGACCTCTTCAGCAGGTGCAGTTGGTTTAACTCAAGTGATGCCACGTTATTGGCAACAATCTTGCCCTGGTGATTTATACAATGAGGCTACCAATATTCGTTGTGGCACGATGATTTTGGCCAAATATAACCAATCTGCTAGTAGTTGGAAAAAAGCATTAGCCTACTACAATGTTGGACCAACCAATTACGAAACCAATCGCAAAATGCGTAAACAAGGGAAAAAATACGCAAAACAAGTGAAGCAGCATGAAAAGCAGTTAAAGTCTGCTTTGTAGACCCATTCTTATTAAAAGCTGTGAATAATCAACTTGAATAATGAATCAAAGTGATTACTCATTAACGAATCAAACCTTGCGGTTGTAAGATGATTAATGCAGCTCCAATTAATACAACAGCTCCGCCTAGTAAATCCCAACGCGTTAAGCTAACTTGATCTACAAATCGTAACCACATTAAAGCTGTAAAAATATATATTCCGCCATACGCTGCATAAATACGCCCAGAGGCAGCTGGATGCAGCGTTAATAGCCACACAAATAAAGCAAGACTCAAAGCTGTTGGAATCCATAACCAATGGCTTTTATTTTTGTTTAGAATTAAATATGGGAAATAACATCCCAAAATTTCTGCAACAGCCGTCACCAAAAACAATAGAAAAGTTGTGATCACTTTCGTGAATTGAATATCCATAAATCTCGATAAATATTTAAGTGGATTGCATATTAAACATCTTCAATAAATTCTCGTTTTATTCCTCGTCTCTACAGAAGAAAATTAAGAGCGCTAAAATACTGAAAAAAGTCCTTTTATAGAAAATAGAATAGTTAATCATTAAATCTTAAAATAAAAACCCGTGAATAATCACGGGTTTTTATTTACGAATAATTTAAGCAGGTTCAGCTGTCTCGTCTTGGAAAACTTCGAGTGTTAACCCAACGGCCTTACCATTTTCTTTCTTCGCAGATACTGCAACATTACCGCCATGATCAGCCAATTCACCGAACAGGATCATTTCAGCCAATGGTTTTTTCAAGTGCTCTTGTATCAAACGTTGCATTGGACGTGCGCCCATTAGCTTGTCATAGCCATTTTCAGCCATCCAATCACGTGCACTGTCATCCACTTCAAGCACTACTTTTTTATCATCCAACTGTGCTTGAAGTTCGGTAAGAAATTTATCAACAACAGATCCAATGACAGTCGTAGGAAGTGATTTAAATTGAATCACGCCATCTAAACGGTTACGGAACTCTGGTGCAAACGCACGTTTCATTGCATCTTGATTGTCATTGCTATTGTCTTGTTCTGTAAACCCAATACTTGTACGTGAAATACTTTCTGCACCGATATTGGTTGTTAGAACAATAATTACATTACGGAAATCAGATTTTCGACCATTATTATCTGTCAAAGCACCATGATCCATCACTTGTAATAACAAGTTAAAGACATCTGGATGAGCTTTTTCAATTTCATCTAATAACAACACACAATGCGGGTTTTTATGAATCGCATCGGTTAGTAAACCACCTTGATCATAGCCAACATAGCCCGGAGGTGCACCAATCAAACGAGAAACTGCATGTCGTTCCATATATTCAGACATATCGAAACGAATCAGTTCTACACCCAATTGTTTTGCCAATTGTTTGGTTACTTCAGTTTTACCAACACCAGTAGGCCCAGCAAAAACAAAGCTACCCACTGGCTTATCTGGAGATTTCAAACCTGCACGTGACAATTTGATCGCAGATGCAAGTGCAGAAATTGCTTCATCTTGACCAAAGACCACACGTTTCAGATCACGTTCAAGATGTTCTAAAACTGACTTATCATCTTTAGACACAGTTTTTGGCGGAATACGTGCGATTTTTGAAACAATATCTTCAATATTTTCAACAGTAATCGTCGTATTTTCTTGTTCCGCTTTTAAACGGCGTTGCGCACCTGCTTCATCAATAACATCAATCGCCTTATCTGGTAAGAAACGATCATTGATAAATTTAGCAGCAAGTTCTACAGCCGAAACTAAAGCTTGATCTTCATATTTAACATGATGAAATTCTTCAAATTTGCTCTTCAGCCCACGAAGAATATCAATTGTTTCTGAAATTGAAGGCTCGTTCACATCTACTTTTTGAAAACGACGTGATAAAGCATGATCTTTTTCAAAGACTTGACGATACTCCTGGAAAGTCGTAGAACCGATGCATCGTAAGCTACCATTCGCCAAAGCGGGTTTAATTAAATTAGAAGCATCCATTGTGCTGCCCATACTTGAGCCCGCACCAATGATCATATGAATTTCATCAATAAATAAAATCGCTTCAGGTTTCTTTTTCAATGCATTTAGAAGTTGTTTTAAACGCTTCTCAAAATCACCACGATATTTTGTTCCTGCGACCAAAGCACCGATATCTAAACTAAAAACTTCTGCTTCAGCTAATGGTTTTGGCGCCTTACCATTAACAATCAACCATGCCAGACCTTCAGCAATTGATGTTTTACCCACACCAGGATCACCCACAAGCAATGGGTTGTTTTTCCGACGACGGCATAAAATCTGTGCTGTACGTTCAATTTCTTTTTCACGACCAATCAATGGATCGGTCTTGCCTTTTTGCGCTTCGGTATTTAAATTTAAAGTATAAAGTTCGAGCGGCCCTGCATTTGCAGAAGCACTTGATTCACCTTCTAAATCATCAGATTCTTCTTCAACCTGTATTTCTTCTTTACGCGCACCATGTGACAAATACTGAGTTAATGTCAGACGATTAATTTGATGACGTTTCAGTAGATAAACTGCAAAAGAATCACGTTCAGAATACATTGCAACCAATACATCTGCGCCTTCTACTGTACGATCACCACCGCTCGATTGAACATGGAAAATAGCACGTTGTAAAATACGATCAAAACTTTCTGTAGGATGAGGCGCTTGATCGCTGTTCTCACCCAATTTAGGGGTATGCTGTTCAACATATTCTTCAAGTTCTTTACGCAAACTGATAATTTCAGCGCCGCATGCTTTTAATGCGTTTACTGCAGAATCATTATCGAGTAAAGCCAACAATAAATGTTCAACTGTAAGAAACTCATGTCTCTTTTGACGAGCCATGCTAACAGCCAAACGTAGTGAAACTTCTAATTGACGACTAAGCATGAAACCCCCTTATTCTTTTGGCTCTATCTGACAAAGTAACGGATGACCTTGAGAGCGAGCATAATTGTTAACTTGGTTAGCTTTGGTTTCTGCGATGTCTCGCGGATACACACCTGCTTCACCTTTTCCTTCATAATGTACTGTTAACATTACTTGAGTAGCTTGGTCAAGATTCAAAGCAAAGTATTGTTGTAAAATTTCAATAACAAAGTCCATTGGCGTGTAGTCATCGTTCATTAAAACGACAGCATACATAGGTGGACGTTTAACTTCTGGCGGTGCTGTTTGCACAGCAACATCACCTTGTTCATGATCAGGATTTTCTGCATCACTCATGCGAGGGTTCAAATGCCAATCGATATAACCAGAATCATAAAACGATGATTTGACTTCATTTAAACTCATTTGACGTTTCTTGCTTCGCATATTATTTAAATACATAAGTTATTGAGAGTTTGCTTCGGCTTGTGGTACTTCAGCTGCAAATGCTGCTGAATTTTCAACAGCTTGACCACGTGACCAACTAAAGCGCTTAACGACAGGTGTTCCACCATTTAAACGAATTTCGATAAATTGTGGATTAAAGCCTTTTGGCATCGTCCAACGTCCTGTAAGACGCTCGAAATCCGTAAAATTATAATTTGCATCTTCCATCGGTACAGTTAGCACCTCTGTCCCGCTAATTAAACGAATTTCTGCACTACCTGATGCTCGTCTATTGTTTGGACTGACTTGAATTAAATCAACTTGATATTCAAATGCATTTTCAGGTAATGATTTCACCGCTAAGTTTTGAACAGTTAGGCTTAAACCACCACGTTGTTTTAACACTTCACGATAAATTGCACTCATGACATCGACTTGTGATTTTTCAGAAGTACTTTTATTCACAACCTCCAAAAGATCATTTGAGTTTGAAACTGCAACATCACGTTCTTGTACCGCAGCATTGAGTGTTTTATTCAAAGTATTCAGTGCTGTTTTTTGCTGTTTAACAACCTCTACCAATTGTTCAGCATCTGCATCGAAACCAACTACCGTCAGCCCTTGGCGGTGTCCAACCGTATATCCTACAAGCGTACTTCCAACACATAACACAAGGCCACCGATAATCAGTGGCATATTACCTTTCATGAAAGATTTTTTTGGCGTTTGAGTTGGTTGTGACGCGGTATTTGTTTCTGTGTTCTGCATCGTCATCTCTGATTATTGATAGAATCAAAACACACATTGAACCGTAAAGTTAAATGTGTGTGAAGTTATAAAGCGTTTTTTATGGTAATAATCCGATGCCTTGTAAGCCAGCATCTTCAGAAAAACCAAACATTAAGTTCATATTTTGTACAGCCTGTCCAGCAGCACCTTTAACCAAGTTATCTTGAACAGATAAAACAATCAACTTTTTCGGCTGAGGTTTATACAAAGCAATACGCAATTGATTTGCACCACGTACAGAGCGAGTTTCTGGTGAACTATTTGCAGGCATAACATCTACAAAATTTTCATTGGCATAAAATTGTTCATAAATACTTTGTAAATCAGCGGCATCACCTGCATCAGTCAAGTCGATATAAATGGTGCTTAGCATTCCACGAATCATTGGTACTAAATGCGGTACAAAAACAATATGATCAAACACACTCTTTTGACCTGAAATATTTTCCAAAGCTTCTACTATTTCAGGATGGTGGCGATGTCCTGCAACACCGTAAGCCTTGAAGTTATCAGCATTTTCTGAATAGATCATGCCAAGGCTTGCTTTACGACCTGCACCTGATACGCCAGATTTAGCATCAATAATAATACTTTCAGGTTTAATCAATGTGTCAGCATGTTTGAATAATGGTGCCAAGCCCAATTGTACAGTAGTTGGATAACAGCCCGGATTACCGATGACTTTGGCTTTTTTGATCTTTTCACGGTTCAATTCAGATAAACCATAAACAGATTCTTTTAATATCTCTGGGCACGAATGCTTCATGCCATACCATTTTTCAAATTGTTCTAAATTCTGAAAACGGAAATCTGCGGCTAAATCAATAACCTTAGTATTTGCAGCCAATAATTCTTCTGCATGTTTCATTGCCACACCATGTGGCGTTGCAAAAAATACGACATCACATTTTTTCAATTCATCGATGTTTAAATCTGAATAGCAAAGATCCGTATGTCCTCGTAAGCTTGGGAACATATCATCTACACGGCGACCATTTTCAGTACGTGAAGTCAAAACATTGACTTGAACATTTGGATGTCGTAGTAAAAGACGCAACAATTCAACGCCTGTATATCCTGTTCCACCGACAATACCCACTGAAATCACGTGCTTTACCTCAACTCAAAAGTATCCATTTTATTGTCTTGTAGTATGACAGGAAGTTTGATTTTTCAAAACTGTTTTAAAACAGATTGACGATTTATTGACAATAAAGATCATTTTATTTTTTGGAAATTTTCTATAAATACTTAATTCAAAACATTCAATGATGTAGTAAAAAAATGACGATAAATTAAGTAAAAATCAACAATTCGATCTAAAAAGAACAAAATACAATCTTCTCAATCAGTAAATTCGTAGCGACAAAATTTTTCACATCAATGGATTCAATAAAACAATACAAGCCTACGTCCATTAGGTTGAAGTTTATACAGCATTGCTCCACAGAATTTGTACTTTTATTTAGATCATAAAATTTGCAATCATTGCTTTTCAGATGATGGCTGTAAAAATAATGGTTCGAAAATATTGACGTGCTAAACCCAAATATAAGATCCAACATGTTTTAAATATCAAGAAGTTTTTAATCGATAATCTATGTCCAGAAAATTATTTTGCTTTATGGTTTTATTCAAAATTCATTATAAAACAACAAAATAATACTAGCCTTGTATTCTCAAAATTTCTATGCATAATAAATTAGAGTAATTACTCTAATTTCAATAGTGGGAATAATTCAACATGATTGGATCTCGTGAATGGATAAATCTAAGTAATGGAAAATTAAGCTTTAAAGAAAAATCTCAAATAATTAAACAAGTATTGCTCCCTGCAACTTTAAACTACAGCAAAACTTTTTTTAAAATTGAGCCACAATCAATCACAATACAATTTGACCAGTTTAAAATTCCTGATACATCAATTGTGAAAGAAGCGATTGCTGAATTAGAAAGTACAAATAATCAAGCCATTGTCACTCATTCATGGCGCAGCTATTTTTGGGGTATTGCGATTGCACAGATTAAAAATTGGCAGTTTGATGAAGAAAGTTTACTCATTGCCAGTTTGATGCATGATTTAGGTTTGGTTGATCATTTAGAACAATATGCTTGCCAATGTTTTACTTCTGAAAGTGCTTTACGAACAGAAAGCTTATGTGCAAAACATCATTATCAAAAAGACAAAACAGAAAATATTTCCAATGCAATTTGCCTACACATGAATGGTTATTTAGATGAAAATGATCAAAATTTATCTAAAGAAGTGTTATTACTACAAAAAGCAACGTCATGTGATGTTATTGGAACGGATTTCAGCACATTTCCCTTAAATTTCAGAGATCAAGTCTTAGAACATTACCCACGGTTACAATTCAATGCTGAAATGCGTAAACTTATATCAATAGAAGCGAAAAGAAACCCTCTATCTCGTACAGCGCTGATGAGTAAATTGGGGCTTCCAAGCATGATTCAAATGAATATTTTCAAAGAATAAAAAGTTAAGGAATAAAATAATGACAAATACCGCACTCATCCAAAAGACTATTCATTTTGGTCAATATCCAATTCTTGTCGATATTCATTCACATTCAGAAAATAATCATCATATTATTTTGTTAGCCGCACTTGGCGTGGCAATGAGTAAGTACGAAAAACTAATATCCGCACTCACACAAAATGGTTTTAATGTTATTTCTGCGGATTATCTTGGTTGTGGTCGTAACCTACCCGCTGTTTCTGCAAATTTTGATTATAGCTATGCAGATCTATTAAATGACTTTATTCCACAGCTTGAGCACGTTGCTTTAGAAATTAATGGTCAACGTCCTATTTTATTTGGACATAGCTTAGGTGGGCATTTGGCAACGCTTTATGCACAAAGTCATAAAAATAGAGTGATTGGCGTTGCGACTGGAAATATTGGCTTTAAAAACTGGGACTTAAAAGGCAAGATTAATATTATTAAAGCAACTACAGTGATTAATGCTTTAATTTTAAAAGATGGTTATTTAGCAGGTCATAAAATTGGTTTTGGTCATACTGAAGCAAAATCGTTAATGCGAGATTGGTCAAAAACAGTATTTACTGGAAATTATAAGCATGTTATCGGTCATGAAAAAATTGTAGATAATGATGCTCTTTTTTTGTATTTAACAGGTGATGATTTTGCACCGATGAGTTCCATGCTGGGTTTAAGTCGTTATTTTAGACACCCTCAAATTGAAATTTTAGATTTAACACAACAACTTAAAGGAAATCAACATAGTGCTTGGATCAAACAACCAGAGGAGGTCGTAAAGTTAATTAAAGATTGGATAAATAATGACTAAATTATTTTAATTTTGAATTCTTATAGCGATTCAAAATACTATCAAGTTCCTTACCACCACCAAGGCATTACACTACTTTTTAAAACTTTACGATGCTGCTGATAGTATTGATCATGCTTTTCAACTTCAGACCAAAAAGCAGCGCTATGATCAAAATGTTTGGTATGTGCCAATTCATGTACACAGACATAACGGGTAATTTGTTGATCACATAAAACCAGTGCACTATTGAGCATAATATCATGACGAGCTGTACAACTTCCCCAACGTGTTTTTGGGTGTCGAACAGCACACTGTCCAAACTTTAAACGGGTTTCATCACTGACTTGCTTTAAATAAATCGGTAAATAATGCTTTGCATAAGCAACCACAAAAGCTTTTAAGTAACTGTCAGATTGACGATCACTAATCATTAATTGATGATTCAGCTCATCAAGAACATAAGCGTTTTTCTGTGTCTGATAAATAATTTGTAGAGGTCGTTCTAAATTAAACAGCTTTAATTCAGTCGGTAAAGTCCGATCAATCTGTATCACTTTTTCTTGTTGTTTTTGCCACGTTTCAATCATCCACTGCTTAGACTGCGCTAAAAAATCCTGAACTTGACGCTTTGTACAAAATTTAGGAACAGTTAGACGAATATGACTGGGTTCAACACGTAAACGCAAGCGTGTTGCCCGTGCATGATGTGTGACTTTTATTTCAGGAAGATTTGCCATCTTAATACGCTTATTTTTAGAATCTCCCCCAACGCTTACTTTAAAAAAGGAGGCAGTAAACCTCATCTTTACTCAAGCAGAAGTTAGGGGAAAAATTTTTTCTTATCCTGCGGTACGCTCTTCAATACCATGATTGGTGGCAACTACAGCAACATCAGCTTTATTGATCGCAAAAATACCATTACACACCACTCCAGGAATATCGTTAATGGTTTTTTCTACCTCTAATGCATTCAAAATATTTAAATTATACACATCTAGAATGACATTACCGTTATCCGTTACCACACCTTCACGATAAACTGGGTCACCGCCTAATGATACAATTTTACGTGCAACTGCTGAACGTGCCATAGGAATCACTTCGATAGGCAACGGAAATTCACGGCCTAATTGATCGACCCATTTCGAATCATCGACAATGCATACAAACTTTTTCGCAATAGATGCCACGATTT
Organism: Acinetobacter psychrotolerans; assembly: GCF_048552595.1. Classification (NCBI taxonomy): domain Bacteria; kingdom Pseudomonadati; phylum Pseudomonadota; class Gammaproteobacteria; order Moraxellales; family Moraxellaceae; genus Acinetobacter; species Acinetobacter psychrotolerans. Next base: position 298,689 of record NZ_JBIMDK010000002.1, read on the forward strand.
TTTCACGCGTGAGTGCTGCACCACCGCCTTTAATCATATGTAAATGACGATCAATTTCATCAGCACCATCCACATAAGCATCTAAACCACCGACATGGTTCATATCAACCACCTCAATACCTAGTTTCTTAAGACGTTGAGCTGTTGCTTCTGAACTCGCAACTGCTGCTTCGAGTTGTAACTGAGGTAATAATTCAATTAAGAAGTTCACTGTACTACCAGTACCGACTCCCAGAATGCCCCCTTTTGGTAAGTGTTTTAAAGCGGCTTGGGCTGCAGCTTGTTGTTGCTCATCCTGGGTAGCATCAAGGCTCAGGACATCTCTCACTACATATTCAATTTCCTGCACATTTTGCATAATTTTAGAACGCAAAGGTACAGCGGTTTGTTACAATGGACGCTTATTTTAAACTGTTAGATGGAAAATTAACATGCTGTCTCGTTTGGTTCGACAAATATTACAGGCAACCGTCTATGACGTTGCAATCGAAACCCCACTCGAAGCAGCGCCACGAATTAGTGAAAAACTAAATAATAATATTCGCTTTAAACGCGAAGACTTACAACCTGTCTTTTCTTTCAAACTGCGTGGTGCATATAACCGCATCAGTCAATTACCGAAATCTCAGTTGGAACGTGGCGTTATTACTGCTTCTGCAGGTAACCATGCTCAAGGCGTGGCTTTATCTGGTCAAAAGTTGGGTATTACCGCCATTATTGTCATGCCAAAAACAACGCCTGATATTAAAGTTCAGGCTGTAAAGCGTTTAGGTGGACAGGTTGTATTACACGGTGATTCTTTTGATGTTGCCAATAAATACGCCATCCAACGTGCAAAAGACGAAGGCATGACCTTTATTCCACCCTATGATGATGAACTGGTCATGGCGGGACAAGGCACCATTGCCAATGAAATTTTACGTCAATGGCGTGATGTCGAATATGTATTTGTTGCTGTGGGCGGTGGTGGTTTAATTGCAGGTGTCGCTGCTTATTTAGGTGATGTTGCACCGCACGTCAAAGTTATTCCTGTGGAATATGATGAATCCGCTTGTTTAAAAGCAGCTTTTGAAGCCAATGAACGCGTCATTCTCCCACAAGTCGGTTTATTTGCCGATGGTACCGCAGTGGCTCAAATTGGCGAGAAGCCGTTTGAAGTCATCCAATTACAAAAATCGGATAATTCAGGTCCAATCGTTGAGCGTGATGTCGTTCTTGTTAATACAGATGAAATCTGTGCTGCAATTAAAGATACTTATGACGAATGTCGCAGTATTGTAGAACCTTCTGGTGCGATGGCCTTGGCAGGTATAAAAAAATACGTTGCCGAACATGAACTTGAAGGCAAAAACATGGTGTCGATTGTTTGCGGTGCAAACATGAATTTTGACCGTTTACGTTATATTGCAGAACGTACAGAACTGGGTGAACGTAAAGAAGCTATTTTTGCCGTGACTATTCCAGAGGAAAAAGGTTCATTCCTTAATTTTTGTCGTGCTTTGCAAGGTCGCAACATTACCGAATTTAACTACCGTGCATGCAGTTCTTCGGCGGCTCAGGTATTTGTTGGGATCAGCTTAAAAGCGGGCGAAAAAGAACGTCATGACATTCATGAGTTTTTAAAAGCACATTATGATGTTGATGATCTGTCTGATGATGAAGTTGCTAAACTACATATTCGTTACTTAGTCGGTGGACATGCCGATATTGCCAACGAACGTTTATTCCGCGTGGAATTCCCTGAACGTCCTGGTGCATTACTAACTTTCCTTGAACGTCTTGGGCCAACCCATAACATTACCCTGTTCCATTACCGTAACCACGGTGCAGCAGAAGGTCGTGTATTGGTAGGTTTAGAAGCTGAAGATGCTCAACAGAACCCAGATGGTTTAATCGAAACATTAGAAAGTATTAGCTATCCTTATGTGGAAATTACCAATAACTTAGGTTATCAGCGTTTCCTAAAATAATATTTATTCAGAATGAGAGCCTCTATTGAGGCTCTTTTTTATTTTCTTTATTTTTTAAATCACTTGAATATCCCATTTTTATAAATTATTTGTTACTAAATCACTATATTATAATAGCTTACAACCAATCGATTTAAACAGAAAATATTACCAGTTAAAATCATCACAATTAAGTCGATCTTGAACAATCAAACAAAGCATAATGTTCAATGCTAATATCTTCGTCTTGAAATTGTTTATTGAAATGCTTACAAAATTTATCAATTTTATGATCTTGATTAGGTACAGCCAGCCAATAATAATGGTCTGCATAAATCAGTAATAATTCAAAATTCTGTGTCTTAAGTTGAGTTAAAATTTCTTCAAAAACAAGATCAAAGATCTGATCCTGCACATTGTAATAACGCCCAATAATTTCTTTATGTTTTTCAAAATGTTCCAAAAGTGGCTTTGCACGTTCACGAATCTGATGTTGTAGCGCTTGATGATCACAATGATAATCCTGAAATATGGCACTTCGTTCAATTTCATTTTCTTGGAAAGTATGCCTATTTATTTTCATTAAATAAGCACGATAACGATTTGCAAGTTTTTCGGCAATCATCCATTCAATGAACGTTTCAAAATTTCGACGCGCACCTTTTTTGGGAATACCTCTAGACTCCAACTCTGGAAACCAGCGTTGGAGTATTTTAAATATTTTTTTATCATCCATTTTTATACTTTCACTTTTGTGTTATCCCGACTTCAGAGCTGAAGCAGATTTTTTTAATGATTTATTTGTACACACAGTTAGCTTAATCTACTTTTTTTAAAGATTTATGACATTAAAAGCTGCTTTTTTACATTTGTAGCACTGAATTATTCTTTTTCAGATTGGCTACTCTCTACTTTAAATATAAAATATGAAAAGATTGAATATAATGATCTCAACGCGAGTCCGCGTGGTGATAAGGATTTTTTAAATTATGGCACTATTTGCTGTCATTGGTTTGGGTAGTTTTGGTCGTGCTGTTGCGTTAGAGCTAACCAATTTAAATCATGATGTTATTGGTATAGATTCACTTAAAAAGAATGTAGAAAATATTGCAGATCAGATTAGTCACGCAGTGATTGCAGATGCAACTGACGAGCATGTTTTAGATGAACTAAATGTCAAAAATTGCGACGCGGTTGTTGTAGCAATTGGTGATGATATTGAAGCCAGTATTTTATGTGTATTACATTTAAAAAATTTAGGTATAGAAAAAATTTACGCCAAAGCAAAATCTAAAGCACATCACATGATTTTGTCACATTTAGGTATTTCCAAAATTATCCATCCTGAAGAAGATATGGGAATCCGTATTGCCCAATCTTTAAGTTATCCGATGGTTCGACGTTATATGGCGCTCAATAATGATCGCTATATTGTTAAAATCGAAATTGGTGCTAATTTACAAGGTGCTCAATTTCAAACTATTATGGAAAATTCACCTGAGATTCAAACACTTTTGTTACAACGTGGCTCTCATGTACTGTATGAGATTGCCCCTGGAACAATTTTGCAGGAAAAGGATATTTTAATTCTTGAAGGCCCTGTAGAAATGTTAAGACAATTTTCAATACGTTTTTTATAGTTAGTAGCAACGATGCGTTTATCTAGAAAAGAACTGATTAATAAAAAACATAATCGAATTAACCTCAGCCCACCGAGTTTACTTGCTTTAGGTTTTTTGAGTTTTATTATTATCGGAACTGTTTTGCTGAAACTTCCTTTCGCAAATACAGGTAATTTGTCGTGGTTGGACGCTTTATTCACGGCGACATCTGCTGTGACCATTACAGGGCTTTCTGTAGTCAATATTGGCGACTCCTTAACCACGTTCGGTCAAGTTGTAGTGATGATTTTAATCCAATGTGGCGGTTTAGGTTTTATGACCTTTGCGATTCTCGCAGCACTCAGCCTATCATCAAAAGTTGGTTTAAAACAACAAATTATGGCGCAAGAAACTATTGGTCAAACCAGCTTAGCCAAAGCCACTTTTACAGTAAAAGGTGTATTCCTTTATTCATTATTTTTTGAATCTATAGGTACAGCCATATTAACTATGGCATGGTCGCATCATTACGACCTTGAACATGCTTTTTTTTATGCACTTTTTTATAGTATTTCAGCATTTAATAATGGCGGATTTTCCCTATTCCCCAATAGCTTAATGAGCTTCTCAGACCAATATATGGTCACATTTACCATCAGTATGTTGTACATTATTGGTGGCATTGGCTTTTTGGTTTTAATGGATATAAAACGGGCGAAGCGTTGGAAAAAATTATCGACAAACAGTAAATTAGTTTTATCTACCCTTGCAGGTTTGAACGTCTTTGCTTTTATTGTGATTTGGTCATTGGAAGCATCCAATCCACTTACACTCGCCCCGATGTCGTTTGGCGACCAAGCTTTAAATGCTTGGTTCCATGCCACTGTACCACGCTCATCAGGCTTTAATAGCTTAGAAGTGGGCAATATGAGCAATGCTTCGACCTTAGTGACCATGGTGTTGATGTTTATTGGTGGTGGGTCGTTAAGTACTGCGGGCGGCATTAAAGTAGGTACATTTATCATCATGATTTTAAGTGTATTGACCTTTTTAAAACGCTCCGATGAAATCAGAGTATTTGGTCATTCTGTTTCACACCAAGCGACCTTTAAAGCCATGGCAGTCATTTCTATTACTTCATTATTGATTTTAATTGGATTCTTCACACTGTTGATTTTAGAACCCAATAAAAAATTCTTAGATCTGCTTTTTGAAGCTGTATCTGCGGCATGTACCGTAGGTTTATCGCGTGGCATTACTGAAGATCTGCATGCAGGTAGCCAAATTGCACTGATATTCCTTATGTTTGCAGGACGTTTAGGGCCACTTACCCTCGCCTATTTAATTGCTACCCCAAATAAAAGCCGAGTGAGTCATCCAAATACAGAAATTCAAATTGGTTGATTTTTAATATTTTTTGTTTCAGAATTTGAGGATTAATTTTTAAATTCGATGTGTTGATTTAAAACAGTGATCCGAATACAAAAAAACCGCTCATTTGAGCGGTTTTTAAACATTAAAAATGTATGATCAATACCAATTCATCAGTGATACGCCTAAACCAACATAGGTCGCACGATGGTTATAATCAATTAAACTTTCGCCATAACCATCAAAGATTTGGAAATTCCCACGTAGTTTACCTTTGATTGGAAATGCCCAATCAAACTGCACCGCACCGTGTGAATCATCTCCGCCTTTGAGTGAATGACGTAACATCAATGAAAAATCATTTTCTTTCCAACGATAAAACGCCGTCATATCGCCACGACCGACATAGTTTTTAATATCTGGATTATTATCATCTTTGAAGTCTTCTTCCATGCGATACCATGGGCGGACCATTAAAGCGAAATTATCTTTTTCAAAACCAAGATTAAGCATCACACGGTTCCAACTTCTCGATAATGGATCTGAACGACCATTCGATTGATGATTTACCGTCACACCTAACAGACGTCCGTTCAGACCCAAAATATTATAATTGGTGCGAAATATTAAACTGGCTTCTGGTTCATAGTTGGTTTCTCGAAATGGACGAGATTCTTCACTATTATAAACTTGCCAACGTGATGATTGCGTATAACCGACCCATAAATCACCATTATTACCAATAATATTTTCCCAAGCTTTAGTTTTTAAAGAAATTTGGAATTTTGCTTCCATGGATTTTAAGTTTTGATCTTCATTCACAGTATTGTTTGGATTTGAACTGTGAGGAAATTCATTTTTCTTAGTTGTCCAAAATGCTGGTAATAAGTATACAGGCTGGTTCGCACGAATATTCCAAGTACCTAATTTACTATCTTGAGAAAGCTCCCAACGTTTGTCTAATAAAGACGTATTGGGATCAATCTTATCACCTTCAATGGCAAAAATATGACCTACTTTTTCACCAATTTTAGCTTTTAAAGAGTCAGGTTCAGCCTTTGCAGCTTCTATTTCTAAAGCTGCACGTTGTTCAGAGAGCAAAACTGGTGCTGGCGCAGTGGGTGTTTTAAATATTTTATCGTAACACGCCAAACGGTCTGCATTCGCTTCAAGCGCTACGCAAGCTTGAGTACTCGCAGGATTAACTTGTGCCGCATCATCAGCACTTGCAGTAGTCACCCAACCAAAAATGAGCATCATCGAGATGCTCGCATTAAGTGGTGTACGTTCAAAACATTTGAACGACATATTTTTCTCCAGAAAAATAATATTTTAAATACAGCTTCTTGCACACATCTCATTAATTTTCTGCACTGTATTCAGCAAAAAATGAACGAATATTGCGTTAAACAAGAAGCCTATTCTTTTAATTTACTTTCTTAATTTCGAAACCTAATTGCTCTAAAGTTTCTTTTTTCGCAACAGGTGCAACAACCGCCTTTACAGGCTTTTGCTCAATTAAATATTGGCGAGCAACACGTTTAAGATCATCGATTGTAACGCTTAATAAGCGCTCACGTAATTGCTTTCTAAACGCAGGCGTGCGTCCGTGAAGCAAAGCGTAACATGCTGTAATCGCTTCACCTGCAGGAGAACCTGGTTTATCCATACTTGAAACTAGACCTAAAATGGCTTCTTCAAGCTGATAAGCGTGTTGTTCTTTATTTAACAACCACTCCAAGCTTGCATCAAAATCTTGGAAAGTTTCTGCTAAACGTGGGTCACGATAACTATAAAAACGGAATGAACATGCATTACCGTCATAACTTGCCCCACCACCGTATGCACCACCTTTTTCACGAATAGCACTGTGTAAGAAACCATTACGTAAATAACCTGCAAGAACCATTAACGGTGCTGCATCTGGGTGTGCAACATCTACAGCTTGGTAAGCCGATGCACAAAATTGAACATTGGCTTGAATGAGCCAAGCTTGGTCAGTATTTTCTAAATCAGTAGAATCAAGTTCAACTTCAGTTAAATGAACAGGAGATTGATCGACTGCTAACTTATCCCAAACATTTTGAATTTCTTCAACCAAACGTTCTGAATGATGTTCTTCACAAACCAATAGGAATTGTTTTGGTGCAAGCATTAAACCACGATGGATGGCTTTTAATTCATCAATAAGTGCATTGTAAGCTGTTTCGTCTTTTTCAATCTTGCTGACCAAGTCTGTTAACCAGTTTAATGCACCTAAACCTGTATTATCATAATCACGTTTTGCCAATGCGCTCATATTACGTGAAGCAATTTGCATTGCATAACTATGACCTGAACCTGACAAACGAGATGCCCAACGTGTTTTACGTTGTTGTAATAACTCGATAATTCTGTCTTTTTCATCAAAACGTAATTGCTCAAAACCAAGTTTGAGTAATTTAATTGCATCAAATTTATCTGTTAATGACTTAGTTGTTAATGTTAACCATGCACTAATTTGACCTTTATCATCGGTTTTTGAGCGTAATGATGCGCCCATTCCAATACCACCACTGACAGCAGTTTGAATTTGTTGGAATTCTAAATAATCGTATTCACCTGCACCGACTTCGCCCATCAAAATTGACAGTAAGTTGAAATACGGCGATTTTACAATTTGATCTGGAATCTCAATCAAAACCTGTTGATAGTAAATACCATTGGTTCCTGCATGATAAAGATTCAACGGTATATCAAAACTATTCGAAATAATCTCTCTCAATTGACCTTGTACAATCGCCAATTCAGCAGGAATATCTTCCAAACCAACTTTTGGTAAAAGATCTAAATCATCAGGTGTTTCTTGACGAACTTTTAAAGCTTCAGTTTGCTTAATGATTTCAGCTTTTTGCTCATCTGTTAACGAATGACCAATTTCAGCCAAACGCGCTTTTTCTTCTTCAGCTTCTTTTGCAGATTTAGTTGCATCAGGAACTAAAGTCATTTGCACACGATGCGGATTATCCAATAAATGGGTCGTGATTAAATTTGACAACCACATTGGATCTTTTAACTCTTCTTTCACTTCGGCGATAGCAGTATCGACATCCCACACAGGTATTGGGTCATTATGATGAATAACACTACCTAAACCATTGAGAATAAGCGATAAACCATACGGTGTACCATCACCATTAATTTCACGTTGATGTAACTCAATCTGATGTAAAATCGCATCAATCATGTCTTGATCGATCGGTTTAGAAGCCACATCTTTTAAAATGTTTAACACGCCATTTTTAAATTCTTCTGCATGTTCTGCATTCGAACCTTGAACACCGCAATAAAACGTCATTTCATAGTTAGAATCATCCACACCCATGATCGGGCCTGTAGACTGTGCATAACCACAAGTTTCTAAATAATGACGCAATGGCGATGCTGAATCTTCTAATAAAATTCCTTCTACCAGACGCATACCTAAACGTAACTTAACATCACTCGATTTCGGCAATAACCACGAAATAACATGATAGGTTTTGTCGTTTAAATCTTCTGCATCAACAGCATAGGTTTCTGTCACTTCCAGTGGTGCAGTTAAACGCTGCTCTTCCACGGAATAAAGCGTTTCACCTTTTTGAAACTTAGACAACGCCAGCTTTTCAAACTGTTCCTGCAAATGATAGGCCGATTGATTACCAAAAGTCATAAACACAGCATTACTTGGATGATAATGTGACTTATAGAAAGTCACTAACTCATTGTAAGTTAGATCTGGAATATCTTTTGGATCACCACCTGAATTGTAATGATACGTCGTTTTAGGGAATAAATGATGCGCAAGTTGATGATAAAGCTGATCTGACGGTGCACTCATTGCCCCTTTCATTTCATTAAAAACAACACCTTTATAAACAGGCTCATCATTTTCAAGCTCAATACGGATGCCTTCCTGAGCAAAATCTAATGGATTTAGATTGGCTGCAAAAGCAGCATCCATATAGACTTCTAGTAAATTCTGAAAATCTTTTTTATTCTGTGTTGCAAATGGGTACGCTGTCCAATCTGCTGCGGTGAACGCATTCATAAATGTGTTTAATGAACGACGGATCATTAAAAAGAACGGATCACGCACTGGAAATTTTTCTGAACCACACAAGGCTGTGTGTTCTAAAATGTGCGCTGCACCTTTTGAGTCCATAGGCTGAGTACGGAAAGCAACAAGAAAGACATTTTCGTCATGTTCTGTTGCTAAATGAAAGTGCATTGCACCTGTCACTTTATGTTTATATTCAGACACTAAAATGTCTAAAGCTTCTACATGGTGTTGACGTACCAGCTGAAACGCAGGATGAACAGTTTGGTGTAAGGTTTCAGTGACATCTACAGTCATGCGATCTCCAAAATTAAATATTTATCTATAAATTGAAGTATACCCCAAACTTAAACAAATGCGATTCATTCCTATCAATAATTCTTATTCAATTGGTCAGGATTCAATATTTTTCATGATATAAAGAGTAGAATCCTATGCAATAATTTTCTATTGTGAATGCATTAGGAAAGTTTTATTAAAGTCTTTAAACCAACTTTGCAAGGGAAGTTTCATACAGTAGGAATAGAAGGTAACAATTGTCGTTTAAGACCTCGAATAAAAAGAGCTGTAAGTAAGACCTGCAGGTTTTCGAAAAGGGTATTGAATCATGTGAAAGCTTTGAATCTTGAGTTCTTTTATATAAGTAATGGCTTTGTATAGTGGTGTCAAAATAAGCAGCATACTTTTTGAAACACCACTGAAAAAGCATGGGGTTGGATTAAATGTTTAAGACAGAAACTCAAAATGCAGTCTGTTGCTAAACTTTTTGAAAAACACTGTGCCGATTATTATGTGGTTTGACTATATCTCTCTTTTTTTAGCCAACAAATGCAAATACCCCCTAAATAAAAGATATTTAAATACAAACAATTAAATCTAATAATTTGTATTCACTTCATCTTCAATATTGAGTTTTGCAACACCTTGTGAATTCGTTAATTTTTGCTGAATTTTAATACGCTTGACCATTTTCTCTAAAACTTCGACTAACTCTGGATATTCAAAGTTTTGTACTTCCTCTAAATTAAGCACCAAATGAAAGCCTTTATATTCATAATCAAACCATTGTTGATTTTCATTTCTGGTTGCAGAATATCTTTCCATCACCTGCCAGGTACGGACTTTACCTTGAATACCTTTTAATTCAATCGGTGCTTTCGGCGCACATAAAAAATCATTTTTGATTAGCTTATACGTTTCATCTGAGATTAAAATTTCATCAATTTCAGCGGCATATTGTAATCTTGCAGCAAGATTTGCATCACGACCTACAATCGTATATGCCATACGATGTACTGCCCCATAATTACCAACGTGACAATAACCTGTACTGATTCCCATACGAATATGCAGTGGCGCATAACCCATTTTGATCCAACGTTCACGCAAGAACGTCATTTGTTGACGCATTGCTAAAGCCATGTCTAAACAGTTTTTAGCATCTTGCTCTACGCCTTGAGAGTCAGGGTCGCCAAAGAACATTAATATGGCATCGCCCATAAACTTATCAATTGTCGCGCCATATTGTTTTGCAATTTCAGTCATATGACTCAAATAATCATTCAAAACAAAGGCCAAATCATCTGGGATTAAATTTTCAGAAAGTTCAGTAAAACCTTGAATATCTGAAAAGAATACAGTGATTTTCTTACGTTTATACTCAATTTTTGCTTCTGTCTCACCACGCATAATAGCTTGCCAAAGCTGCAAAGGTGCATAGCGGCTCAATTGATTTGACAGCTCAATATAGCGATTCATTTCTGTAAAATAAGTCTGCTTTTGAGCTTCAATATGTTTGATACGGCGATTTTGGTAAAAATTTCCTATATTTACAAATAGGATAATACTTACGAAGGATAATACAGAGAGCTCTGTACTTGTTTGTTGAAAGTAATCCTCAAAACCGAATACAAAAATAATATTGACATAAAAAACAACAATCGCGACAAGTGTTGCTAAAGACCCCATCATAAATGAAATTTTACTATTGATTGCTGTATAAATAAGGGCAAATAATAAAACAAAAGTAACAACCAGACTTAAATGAACTGCAGCCAAAGCCGTGAAAACAACAGCAATATCAATTAAAAAATAGATATTTTTTCTGACTTTATGACCATAACTGTATTCTAACCAACGTGATAACTTTGGACTGATTAGAAAAATAAAACCGATAAAAAATGGGACATAAATCTGATAATTTGCAATGGGTGAAGTGAAATAATAAATAATAACAAGCAAAGCAATAATCAAGTACCCCATAAATCTTTGGAATATTTCAAATTGCTTAGGCTCTTTATCTAACATACGGTCAATTGGCAAAATATTTTACCTCGAATGTCATTTATTAAACACTTCCCTTGTGTTGTTATATTAATCCATACGCCAGTCAAATGGCATTTCACCTTGCCCACGAAGTGCGAGCATAAGTGTTTGACGCATATGCGCTAAAACTTCATTGGTATAAGGCACTGCTGGAATACCAAATACTGGTTTTGGCCAAGCCATGTCATTTTGATAACGTACAATATGATGGAAATGTAATTGCGGCACTACATTGCCAAGTGCAGCAACATTCATTTTATCTGCACGGAAAACGCGTGACAGCTGGCTCGATAACCAACTCGATTCACGTAAAAATTGCTCTTGGTCTGCTTGGCTCAATTCATAAAGTTCTGAAATGCCTGGCACACGTGGAATTAAAATCAACCACGGAAATTGCATATCATTCATTAAACGACATGTTGAAAGCGGAAAGTCGCCTACAAAAAAAGTATCTTGAGCAAGTTGTGGATGCAAACTAAACATATCTTTATAAATGTCGCAAAATTAAAAGGATGGATAATACTAACACATCAGTTTTAAGGTGAGTATTGTTAGTCTTGTGTTTTGGCACAAATATTCACAATTTGATTTGAACCTGTTCACAGTCTTACTTTAAAGAATCGCAGAATTTTTTCAAGGCTTTAATGTAAGAAAATTAACAAAATTCAATCAATACCAACACCAGTTAAATAAAATGTTGTTGGAATAGGTGATTTAACTTAACCCACTTAATAGCTTATTCAGTAAATCTAAAATAAATTGAACACGTTTTTCATATTCTTCCAACATCACCATCACTTTCAGACGCTGACCTCCTTCCATACGAAACCATGTCGGTTGCTGTTGCATAAGCTTAATAATACTGACTGCTTGTACAGGTGTATCAGGTGAAAATTCAATTACTCCACCTCTACCCCCAATATCAATTTTGGTAATATCAAGCTGCTCAGCCAAAATCCGAATCTGATGCACAGTAAATAGTTGTTTAACAGACTGTGGTGGCACACCAAAACGATCGATCAATTCCATGCGAATATTATCGAGCTTTTCCTGTGTATTAGTATTACTGATACGTTTATAGAACATTAACCGTTGATGCACATCCCCCAAATAATCATCGGGAATTAATGCAGGCATGTGCAAAGTAATTTCAGACGTTAAGGATAATGGTGCATCAAAATTCGGTGTTTTACCTTGTTGAATCGCTTTTGTCGCCTTTTCTAACATTTCCATATAAAGGCTATAACCAATCGCATTCATCGAACCACTTTGTTGCTCACCAAGTAATTCGCCTGCGCCACGGATTTCAAGATCTTCAGTCGCTAACATGAATCCTGCACCGAGTGTAGAGGCTCTTGCAATTGCATCTAGGCGTTTTTCTGCATCACCTTTTAAGCCTTTAATCGATGGAACCATTAAATAAGCATAAGCCTGATGATGTGAACGTCCAACTCGTCCGCGTAACTGATGTAACTGCGCAAGTCCAAGCTTATCAGCACGTTCAATAATGATGGTATTGGCATTCGGGACATCAATACCTGTTTCAATAATAGTTGAACAGACTAGTACATTATATTCTTTATGATAGAACTGCTGCATAACCTGTTCTAGCTCACGTTCACGCATTTGCCCATGCGCCACAGCAACGCGTGCTTCAGGCACTAATTCACGGATATTTTCCGCAGCACGTTCAATACTATCGACTTCATTATGCAAAATATAAACCTGTCCACCACGAAGTAATTCACGCAGAATCGCCTCTTTCATAGTTTCATTGGTTTGTTCATTGATAAATGTTTTTACTGCTAAACGACGTGCAGGCGGTGTAGCAATAATAGATAAATCACGCATTCCTGAAAATGCCATATTCAAGGTTCGCGGAATTGGCGTTGCCGTTAAAGTCAGCATATCTACATCGGCACGCATGGCTTTAATGCGCTCTTTATCACGTACACCAAAACGGTGTTCTTCATCTACAATCATCAAACCCAATTGTTTAAATTGAATATTATCCTGTAAAATTTTATGCGTACCTATCACAATATCAACTTTACCATTAGCTAAATCTTCAATGGTTTTTGTATGTGTTTTACTTGTGCCAAAGCGTGATAAAACTTCTATTCGAATAGGCCAATCAGCAAAACGATCTTTAAATGTTTCAAAGTGTTGTTGTGCAAGTAACGTAGTTGGAACCAGTACAGCAACTTGCTTGTTGTTTTGTACTGCGACAAATGCTGCACGCATCGCCACTTCAGTTTTACCAAAGCCAACATCACCACAGACCAATCGATCCATCGGTTTAGCCAGTTGCATATCATGTAAAGTCGCATCAATCGCATTTGCTTGATCAAACGTCTCCTCATAAGCAAAACCACTTGAAAACTGCATATAACTGCTTTGTTCAAGTTCGAAGCTAATGCCTGGTCTAGCCTGACGACGTGCCTGAATATGCAATAACTCTGCTGCAACATCATGAATTTGCTCTAAAGCTTTACGCTTGGCTTTATTCCATGCATCAGTCCCTAATTTATGCAACGGCGCAAGATCTGGGTCGCCACCACTGAAACGACTGATTAAATGTAGATGCGTTACAGGAACATAAACTTTCGCTTCATCTGCATAATTTAGCTGTAAAAACTCATAATCTTGGTCATCAATATTTAAAGTTACCAGTCCCGCATAACGACCGACACCGTGGTCAATATGCACCACAGGCGCACCCATATTCAGCTCTGTAAGACTCTTTATCAGAAATTCTTCAGATACTTCCTGTTGGCGTTTACGACGGCGCTGCACAACACGATGTTCATAAAGCTGATTTTCAGAAATTACTGAAAGACTGTCTGCAACCACTAAACCACGATCTAATGGCGCATTGGTAATAGCGACTGAGAAATTAGATTTTTGAAATTCACCAAAATTTTCTACAACAGGAATTTCACCTAGACTTGCTCGCAAAGCATCTTTCAAGGTTTCACGGCGACCTGGGCTTTCTGCCACCAGTAATACAGGATGGTTCGCTTCATCAATATATTTTTTTACTGCAGTAAAAGGTTTTTCCTGTTTCGGATCGACTGGTAAACGTGGAGGCAATTCTGCTGAAAGATTTAGTGCACCCGATTTAATCTCGATAATTTCAGTTGAAGCAATAATTCTTGGGAATTGATTCAAATATTCAAGTAATTGATTCGGCTGAATAAATAATTCTTCTGGGGCTAATAAAGGCTGATCTACATTATGGCGACGATCTTCATAGCGTCGCATAACATCTTTCCAAAATCCTATTAAACCATCATCCAACTGAGTATCTGTAATGACAATGGAATGCTTTGGTAAGTACGCTGTCAGGCTACTTTGACCATGCATCGCTTCTTTTGTAAAAAATAACGGGAAATAAAAATCCAGTCCAGCCGATGCAATACCATCCAATACATCCGTATAAATTGGGTTTTTCTTTGGATTTGCTGTTGGGAAGCTTTCTGCATAACGATCACGAAATATAGAACGCGCTTCTTTTAGCGGAAATTCTTTGGCAGGTAAAACGGTAAAACGATCCAGTTTGTTTGTTGTTCTTTGCGTTTCAGGATCAAAAAACTTCAGACTATCAATTTCATCATCAAATAAATCTATACGAATGGGTGCATTCTGACCCGATGCATAAATATCCATGATACTACCACGTACAGCGAATTCACCATGATCATAGACAGTATCGACAAGGTGATAACCAGCTTGAATTAATTTGTGCTTTTGCTGTTCAAGATTAAACTTTTGCCCAACTTTAATATCAAAGTGTTCGCCCAAGACCCATGAGGTCGGTGCAACACGCTGTGCAAGTGTTGTCGCTGAAACCAATAATATGCCTTTATTTGGCATATTAGAAAGTATGGAAAGTCTTTCCGAGACAATATCTTGATGAGGTGATAAACGGTCGTAAGGTAAAATTTCCCAATCTGGGAAAATAGTCGGCTTTATACCATAAAATTCTAGTTCGCTTTCAAGCTGACCTAAGTGTTGATTATTTCGAGCCACCAATACAAACAGTTGCTCAGATTTCTCTGATATTTCTTTGAATAATAAGGCAGCGGATGAACCGAGCATAGAGCCGATCCAACGCTTTTCACCTGCTTTAAGTTGTTTTAAATTCAGTTCAGAGATTTCTTGTTTAAACATAATCGCCTTGGGTCTAAAAGACATGGGCAATAGTTTAGCATGATGACTTTTACAGTTCAGTGATTTTGTTTTATCTTATTGATTTAGACCTTACTAAAAACCACCATTTTACCTTCTGGATAATGTCCACAACAATTACAAGGAAAGCCATCTACTCAATAATAATCAGAAAATTGATCGAAAATCTATTGGTTAGTCTTGTATAAAACTGGAGGATTATTATCTAAAAATTCTCATAAATTGTATGAGGCTTAGGAAGTAAACATATCCACAATATAGCACAACCCACTAATATTAAACATAAAAATATATTTCATTCCGCATCCTCTCATAAAATAAATTTCACTTAAAAAAACTGAATAATTTAGGGTTTGATTCCGCTATGCGTGTTTCCTTATCGGTCTCTTTTAAATTCTTTATAATAATCATTGAGTTTCTGGATAATGACTTTCAGTTGTTTTAAGTTTTCTTCATTATTACCAAGCCTTGCCACATAACGCTCCGACGCAATTTCTAAATCAATTTTTTCATGAATCAAAATCGCTTTATAAAACAACTCTTTTAAATCATCAAAATTATTCAACTTACGGTTAGAAAAATACTCTAAACGCTCGGACAGATCATTTACAACAATACCATCAACAATAAAACCTTTGTCTGTATCCAGCTGAATATTATTTTCACGCAAAAAAACCTGTTCCGCACTGTCTTTATTGCCATTAAACAAAGCTGCAATTTTATTGAACATCATCAACCCCTCAAAATATGAAGTTATGATAACGCCTTAATGTGATAGATACATCCACTCTATTCGTTTTTTGCCCCATTCAAATGACCATAAACAAAATATTTTTGAATACAAAACTCATTTGTAAATTCAAAAAAAGCACCCAATGGATGCTTTTATACTCAATGAGGTTACGCCCCATATTGCTTTTGTAAATACTTCACAATCGCTTCAGATTCAAACAAACTCACACCTGTATTTGGATCAACCAGATAAGGAACCTGAATATCATTTTTATATCTTCCCATAACAGGAACGACTTGTTCACGTTTTCCTCCTGGTAAAGGTATGTATTTACCAGGTTTTAAACGTAAAACCGATGGACCTTGATCCTGCCAACGCTCTTTAGCAACATTATGTAAAACAAAAGGCAATTCCAATTCAGTTAATACACCACGAATAATTCGAGAATACGGACTTGCCTCAAAGCTCCATAATTGCAATAACTGCTGAGGTGCTTCACGGTTAATAATTTTTTTATCAATCCACACACCACGTGCACCATTAACAACAGTACCGACTAACGCAACTACTGGATATTTAGGATAATGTGCATATTTTTTAGGTGTTTTTCCACTTTTACCATAATGCTTAAATAGATAATCAACAATATCTTGTGACTGATACAGCTTTTCACCTGTATTTTCATCAACAAGAAATGGAAACATGAGTTTTCCGCCCTGTTCTTTGACAATATTTCGGTATTTAGCTCCACCTTTCGGGCAAGGATAGACTTCATAATCTAGATTCAACAATGTCATAACTTCACGGACACGGCGACAGAATGGTGAACCCTCAAACTCATACAGTTTTAATGCTTTTTCAGGCTGATTTGGGAACGCAGTGCCTGTTGCACCTCGTCCACCTGCAGTAATCGTAGAAACAAGCGCTTGCACGACTTTAATTTGATGATGCACCATTTTGTTATCCTTGATGATTCTTGGTGTTATTTGGCAACCCTTTTAAAGATCGACTAATTTTTCTTTTGCAACCACAATCCCATTATTATCAGCATAAAGATAATCACCTGAATTGAACGTCACACTGCCAAAATACAGACTTACACCCACCTCGCCTATGCCTTTACGGTTACTTTTTTGTGGAATTGAAGCCAATGCGTGGACACCAAGATCAAGTTCTGCAATCACATCGACATCGCGTACACACCCGTAAATCACCACACCATTCCAATGATTTTTAACAGCCGATTCCGCAATCATATCGCCCATAAGCGCACAGCGCATAGAAGCCCCACCATCTACAACCAGTACTTTACCTGTACCATCAGTCGCAAGTAACTCTTTTACACGTGAATTATCTTCATAACATTTCACTGTCACAATCTGCCCAGCAAAAGTTTTACGTGCACCATAACTTTGAAAAAAACGTCCATCCATCGATGGAATTAAGGTCTGAATAGCCTTCTCTGGATTGTCATCTAATAAATCACAAGTTACAAATGGAACAGTCGCCACGTTATTTCTCCATTATTTGCTATTTTGAATGCGTAAATTATCATAAATTTCAAACTTTTCAGTTTGAGTTTGTGCAGCCTCAACCATAGTATGAGCCACTTGCTCTGCTGTCACTGGCTTATATTTAAATGAATTGGGTACTAAATGTGAAAACTTAAGATAAAGTTTTTGTGATACATCCTCAAGCAATCGTTTTTCATTGCGCTCACCCAGTAGTAAAGATGGACGAATAATTGAATAGTACTTTAAACCCAGTTGCTGAATATACTTTTCTAGGTCACCTTTGACTTGATTGTAGAATATATTTGAATCTGGATTCGCCCCCATCGCACTCACCAACAATAAGTGTGTATCTGTCGTTTTGAATAAATCTGCAAAATGTGCATTAATTTCAAAATCAATGTTGTAAAAATTTTCCTTAGAACCCGCTTTTTTAATTGTCGTTCCCAAACAGCTAAACGCATGGCTATAACCCGCTACATCCTCATCATTCAGTAAAAGAAAGTCATCCAATACTAATTGTTCAACTTTTTCCATATTTTTGAGCCGTGAATCTTCATTACGAACCACGACTGTAATTTTTTCACAACTCTCAAGTAAATTTAGCTGCTGAACAAGGCGCTGACCAACTAATCCCGTCGCCCCAATCACAATTGCATTTTTTATCGATTTAGTCATTTTTTAACCATTCTCTTTACGATTCATATAATTTAACGATTTATTTAAAGTTTATCTGCATCTAAAATGTTGTCAAAGCATGTCAAGACTTGACTTTGATGTGTTATTTAATCACAATGTGGCACTTGTTTACGGGCTGGTGAAAATTCTCTGATGTAGGTTTTCAGATGCAATTTCAGCCCGCCCAGACCAATCTATTTCAAGGAGTGCACGAGTGGCAAACTCTGCTCAAGCTAAAAAACGTGCCCGTCAAAACGTTAAAGCACGCAAACACAACGCAAGCTTACGTTCTATGGTTCGTACTTACATCAAACGTACAGTAGCTGCTATCGCTGCTGGTGAATATGCTGCTGCATCTGAAGCTTATAAAGTTGCAGTGCCAGTCATTGACCGTATGGCTGATAAAGGTATCATCCATAAGAACAAAGCTGCTCGTCATAAGAGCCGTTTAAATGCACAAGTTAAAGCATTAGCTAACTAAGTTGTTGCATAGAAAAAAGCCCTAATTTAGGGCTTTTTTTGTGCCTGAATATTCTATATAGACCTATCACTTTCAATTATTTTTTACCACATAAAAAATTAAATTTTCTTCTCATGTAAGTAGCAACATCAATATAAAATCAACTTAATCCTGTAAATAAAGCAACCCTATTTCTTATAAATTATCATGCTATTAAAACATTTAGAATCAAATCTAGATAACGCTTTGAAATTTAATTTTCAATAAACTACAACCTATTGATTCCAAAAAAAATCAAGAACCAGTACACAGCCATTCATATTATTGATCTTTCACTTTTTATCTAATGTCTGAAAATCACGAATAGAAAGATCTCCTTTCTTCCCACGCCAGATCCATTTTAAATGACTATCAATAAAATGATCACCCTCAAACCAAACAAATAGACCTTCCATCATGTCAGGCCAATCACTTTCTTCGATATGCGTACGCTTAGAAATCACAGCAATAATTGCAGCGAGAATCGTGTCATGACTCACCGCAAGACTCAACCCGTTTTGCCCAGTTGGATGAGTTTCATAAATCAATTCCAGCACATCCACCACACCTGTTATAGGATGTTTCATTCCCGGCAAGGAATTATTTACAAAACTATTGATAAAACCCAAAGCACCTTGCTGACGAAAAAATGGCGCAGCTTGTTTAATATCCAAAACAAAACTACCCGGTTCGACCAACAAGCCTTTTGCTACAATTTCAATATGATGCGTATTATTTTCATGAGAAGTATTGTCAGCCCCCTGAATCATGAGAGCAGCGGTATCCACACAGCGTTGAATTGGGCTAGAAATACAATGCTGAATAATACGATCTGTATTATCAATCAGATACGCACCCCAAGCCTCTGCTAAATCACGTCCTTGGGTGGTGAGTTGCAAGTCATAACCTGCCAAACCCTGTCCCGTGACCACTTCACGGATCGAATGACGAGTAAATAGCGTTACAGGTGTATTTGCATCAGGCAATAAATCGATTGCTTTCAGCATGCTTTTCGGCAATAAATCTAAAGCCATATCCAACAAAACTCTTCTTATACACTGCCACTATAGCACATGGAGAAAATCGCTCAATCTAATCTAAAAATGATAAGATATCTATAAAATGAATATTCATATCGCACTAAAGGCTAACATTGGATAATGCTTCTAAAGCAATTTTTTTAGTTTCTACATTTCTATATGCAATAAAGCCTTCATTCAAAATTGTATCTCTTTGATTATAGGTAAATGGCACCGCATCCAAGCTAAGTAATCCACCACCAATACTCTCGAGTAGACCTTGCCCTGCACTGGTATCCCATTCCGAAGTCGGGTGAAAACGCGGATAAATATCTATTTCACCCTCTAGCATCATGCAAAACTTGTATGCACTACCTGCTTCACGACGAATGACTGGCAATTCTTGTTCCATATAATCAATATATTGCTGATATTTTGGATTTTTACTACTATGACTTAAACCGACTTGAATCGCATCCACTTCTGTATCTTTAAATTTACAATAGCGCTCCCAACTCTCACGAATAAATGAATATTTATAAGGTAATTCCGTTAAATAACCCAGATACATCACTTGCTCAGTCGGTACAGCAATAATTGAAAACAAAGTTTGATGATCTTGAATCAAGCTTAAATTAATCGTGAATTCATCACGCTCATGAATAAACTCTTTAGTTCCATCTAAAGGATCAAGCATCCAACAGATATTCCAGTCATGGCGATTTGAATTATCACTTTCTTCAGACAATACAGGTATTTCAGGCGTCATTTTTGCCAATTGTCCTATAAGGTAATCATTTACTCTTAAATCGGCTTGAGTAACTGGAGAACAATCATCTTTTTCATCAATACTAAATTCACGCCCTGCGCAATAATTCTGGTACTCTTCTAGCAAGATGTGACTTGCTTGTGCCAAAATTGGAACCAATTTTAAAATTTGTTCGTCTTGCGGTGCTTGAGCTGTAATAAACATTGATCTGACCCGTATGATGTCTGATTTTTGCGCTTAAGCGTACCACTTTTTTGCGCTTGAGTGCGTGAAAACTATAGATTCTAATAAATAAAGGCTTATACACGATATTTCACATGGTCTGTATTATGTTATTTTTAAAAATATTTAATAATTGGAAATGGTATGCCTAAACATCCAGATGTGGATTACACGCGGTAAAATTATCAAACAATTAATTGAAGAATTAGAATCTTTCGGAGATCAAAATTTATTCGTTGAAATATCTTTTGACGGTGGTGACACATCTATGCCTATAAGCCTAGTCGGTAAAATTGATGGTAAATGTGTTTTATCAAATTATGAAAATTCAACTGAGTAAAATGCACTCTATTACCTTTAGAGACATTCGTAAATTTCTTAGGAAAAGTTTTAATAATTTTTGGCTTTAACCTTAAACTAATCACATCCAGCTAAATTAAACAGGTAGAGAGTAAGTGAGTAAACAAAAAACAATAGACCCACGTTATTATTCAGTTAGACCAGAATGGGCTTGGTCAGAAAAAAATAAGGATTTAATGAAAGTTGTAAAATTGGAAGTTAGCCTTACAACTATTGATAATAGAAACATACAGGATTTATTTGATTTCTGGTTGACGCAGATCTCTGCTACAAAAAATACAACCAATGAATATACAATTGGAGGCTGTGGATTAACAATTACTCAAAAATCACATAATAAAATGAAAATAATATTATTTTCTGCGGGTCAAGATGTACTAGATTCTTTAGACTATGTCGCAGAAAGCTTATATCAAACACTAATTATGAATGATTCAAATATTCATGTTCACTGGAAAGAGCTACCTATTAAATAATTTTTAAAATATCCATCTTAAATTTAAAAACTAAATATATCTGGAATATAAAAAATCAATAAAAAAACATTCTAGTGCGCTGAATTCTAGAATGGCTTACTGTAAACATTGATGCTTGTGAATAAAATTCAGAGGTATTTCAAAAAGTATGCTGCTTATTTTAGCACCACTATACAAAGCCATTATTTATATAAAAGAACCCAAGATTGAAAGCTTTCACATGATTCAATACCTTTTTCGAAAAACTACATGTCTCCCTTACAGCTCTTTTTATTCGATGTCTTAAACGACAATTGTTTCCTTCTATTCTTACGGTATGAAACTTCCCCTACAAAGTTGGTTTGAAGACTTTAATAAAACTCTCCCAATAGTGACTCGCAATACAATCATAAGTAATTTTGAATTCTTCTATTCGATCTTTTAGCTTCTGTGCTGTAATGGCATCTCTACCACCCCATACAAAAACGACAATCTCTCCGCTACTTCTTTCATAAACATACTGCTACCAGTGCTTACTTTTCTTATCACCCACACATCTCCAAAACTCATCTACCTCCAACCCCTTTCATACGCTAAATTGGCTTATGTGCTGATCAATGTGAAAACCAAAGTTTTTTAACTATTTTTAATTGCTTTAAAACAGGGCATTTTCCATGCCAGTTTAAAATAATGAACTGAATAAATATTATTTCAGGGCGAAAAATATCCGTATAACGAGTATTAAAAAGGCTTAAAGCATTACAAAATATTTGGGCAGTAAACAAAAAAATGAAACTAGAAATTAAAAACCATAAAAATATTATGGATATGTCACACAATCATACAAATTACATACCTTTATTCAAATAAATACCCAAATTTCAAATTGTTCTACACTGCTCTATGTGCTATGAATAAGACTGAGTAATTAAATATAAGGGAGAAAATATATTATGTCATATCAACACATTCTTCTTGCTGTAGACGATTCTCCTGTTTCCTACGCTGCAGTTGAACATGCAGAGAAATTAGCACTTGCGCTCAATTGTAAAATCACCGTAACCAGTGTTATTGCTGTTGATCCTTTTAAAGGTGTAGATTTCTATCAAGTTGCACCCGCAGTAACCCAATATATTATGGATGCTGAAAAACATGCTTTGGCTCGTTTGAATGATATTCAACAATCATTGATTCATCATGGCGTAAGCCAAGTGGATACTAAAATCGTTCATGAAGTTCCACCTGCAACGGGTATTTTAAATGCAGCAGATGAACTCAATGCAGACTTGATTGTGATGGGTTCACATGGGCGAACAGGATTTAAAAAATTCTTTCTAGGTAGCGTGGCGCAAGAAGTTTTATCTATTAGCCCACTACCTGTATTGATTATTAAATCTGCTGATCTTTCTGAATAATTCTTCATTTTCTAAAATAAAATTTTTACTAATAAATAGGTGTACTTATGTCATATCAACACATTCTTGTTCCGATTGATGGCTCTGATATTTCATTCTCTGCAATTCAACATGCAGCCAATATTGCCAAAGGTTTTGGAAGTAAAGTCACTGCAATCAGTGTAGTTTCGGAAGATCCTTTTGCAGCAGCAGATTTTTATTATACTTCTGCAATGCTCAAAGACTATGTAGTAGAAGCGATAAAAAATGCTGAAGAATCATTAGAGAAAGCCCAACAGCTTGCGCAGCAGCAAGGTATTACGATTGCGACACTTGTGGTTAAAAATGCGGTTTCGGCAGAAACGATCACGACGACCGCTGAAGAAATTCATGCAGATCTAATTGTGATGGGCTCACACGGTCGTAAAGGATTTCAAAAATTCTTTTTAGGTAGTTTTGCACAAGATGTCTTGGGAAAAACAGCTTTACCTGTACTGATTGTTAAAGGCAGCTTCAACTAGCAAGTGCGACAGTTAAAAACCCAGCCATAACCTCATTGGGTGTATACCATTCAAGAGATTTACGAGGACAATTATTCAAATTGTCCTCAATAGTTTGTATTTGAGCAACTGTAATATGTTCGAATGACGATGATTTTGGCAAGAACTGTCTAATTAAACCATTGGTATTTTCACTCCTTGCTCGCTGAATCGACTTATACGGATGAGCAAAATACGTGGCTACACTTTGATTAGTAATCCTTTCATGCTCCGAAAACTCTTTACCATTATCAAACGCTATACGCATGACTGAGCTTTAATCACTCTATACAATGCGAAATCGTAAGTTTTGATTAGTAACACCTAAATGTACGATATCTACATAAAGACTTTTTCGATCAACCAAGGTCAATATTGCACCTTTATGATTTTTGTCAATGACGGTATCACTTTTAAAACAGCGAGAAATTTCGTATCTTTCATCTTGAGAAAGTTGGGTGTATTGCTTCATAGTGTGCTTTCCAATCGCAAGTTGAAAAAATCAAAATGATTATAATTCACCTAATTTTCTCAACCTATTACAAATGTGTTGCACTTCGCTTTTGAATCCGCGAAAGTATAATATGACGGGAAAACAGTTTTAATTTAAATCTCAGATATAAAAAATACCTCTTACAAGACATAATAATAACAATATAATCAAACACTTAAAAATAAATGTTGCAAAATTTTTGCACTACATATTTTGGTTTTAAATTTATGATCATTATTTAATCGTTTTAATTTTCAAAGCTAGTTGCTAAATTTCAATTTTAGGAAAAGTAAGTAAAATAGATAAGTTCACTTTAAAGCAGGGTCAAGGTAGTTTTAATTTCTTGAATCTTTGTGCAACAAAGCCCATGATCATTGTCTTGATTTGATGATGTCTATTTCCTAAATTTGGCTTAGCTTACATGGAGTGATTTCATGAGATTAAACCTTATCTATGAGTTAAATATTCATCGTAAAAATCACACAATTAGGCCTTATTTTATATTCTTTTAAGAAATACTATTCCGCCAAATAAATCGAAACAAAATAGAGATTTTAATAAATTAGAAATTACGCACACCACTGTGTAGAACCATAAAAAATAATATCGAAATACCATAATACTGTCATAAGCGCTTATCATTTTACGCCAAAAAATCAAATATAGTTGCCTAAAATAGCACTTTCAACCCTGTCTACTGATTGACCTATAGAGTAATTACTCTAATAATATAAGCCATGTTTCAGAAAGGATCCGCTGAAACTATAAAAAATATTGAACTTTAAGGAGGCTTGTAATGAGTCAATTTTCTAAAATTGTATTGCCAATAGCATGCCTATTATCTACAAATTTAGCGTACGCGGATTCTTCAGATTTTAAACGTTGGGCAGTCAGTGCGGGCTGGATGCATGTGATGCCACAAGGAAAAGCCAATTCCACCCATGTAACTACCAGTGTTGAAGAAGGCGGCAGCTATGGCGTTGGGTCATTATGGGGTGCGGATCTTGGGAAATATGCAATTAATAGTGATGAATTAACTGGTATGGGCAAATTGATGTTTAACAGTTTTATCAAAAACAGCCAAACAAAGCCTGAATATAAAGTACCTAACAGCCTCATGAATGGTGCGAAATCTGATATTTCAGGAATCTCAGATTATACTGCTGCGGGTGGTATGGAAGCTGAAAATACAGATACCTTGGGCTTAACCCTGAGTTATTTTGTGAATGATAATGTTTCTTTAGAATTGATCGGTGGCATTCCTCCAAAAGTCGATATTAAAGGTGTGGGTGAGATTAGAGCCGTTGCATTATCTACTGCCAATTCACCTCCGCCACTTGGAACACCGCCTACCTATTTAAATGGTTTAAAACTGCTTAAAGATACCTTAATTACTGATCTTGGCGCACATGGTAAGGTTGCTGAAGTCACTGCTTGGACTCCAGCAGCTACCGTTAAATACCATTTTGGTACATCAGGCAAGGATCGATTCCGCCCATTTGTTGGTGCAGGTGTTACATATGGCCATTTCAATAAATTAAAACTCAATAGCGGTGTAGAAGAAGACTTAATTCAAGCTGGCTATATGATTGATAATATTTTAAGTGGTCGTGCAGGAGAAGCGCTACATGGCGGTAAAGGTAGTTCTACTGCCACGCCTGAAGTTAAGGTTAAAACCAGTGATGCTTTTGCACCGGTGTTTACTGCAGGCTTTACTTTTGATTTTACAGAACGCTGGTTTTCCACAGGTTCATTAAGCTATATGCCAAACTTTAATAATGTGGCCACGGTTACAGTCACAGATACCACAACAGGAAAAGAGTTGATTAAATCGACCACTAAAATAGACTTAGACCCATTAGTGACTTATGTGGGTGTGGGCTATCGTTTCTAATATAGGCACTGTTTAACATTTATATGTGCTCATTCATTGTAATGGGCCTTATACGAAAAAGCCCTCTCCCTAAAGGGCTTTTTCAAACAATCCCCCTTATATCTGCCAGAGATTAAAGCACTTTCACAATCGTCCTATGCTTCGCCCTACATTCATTATATTTTGCAACCGTACCAATGATCCATAGCATATTTTCTTTACCCTGCCCTGACTCTAGTTTTAAGAATTTAGCGCAAGGTATGATTCAAATATGAAGCGAAAATTATTAAGTGTTATTCACCAATTAAAATGTCTATGCGATAAACCATTTAAAATGTCCTGTTTTTAACCACAAGAGTCAAGCACAGGATTTAACTTTCTTTGTTCA